>NZ_CP038143.1:1569468-1938936 GCF_006542375.1 Oecophyllibacter saccharovorans
CAGGTGCGGGGGGTTGAGCTTGAGCTGGCCGGGGGCACACAGCTGTTGCCCACCACGCAGCTGGTCATCGCCACAGGCGGGCTGGGCGGTCTTTACGAAGGGGCCACCGTGCCTGCAGCCCAGAAAGGCGGCGGGCTGGCGATGGCCGCACGGGCAGGGGCTGCGCTTGCAGACATGGAGTTCACCCAGTTCCACCCCACCGCGCTTGACACAGGCCAGCCCGGCCAGCGCCCGCTCATCAGCGAGGCCGTGCGCGGGGCGGGCGCGTTGCTGGTCGATGAGACCGGCGCGCGCTTTACCGAGGAGCTTGCCCCGCGCGACGTGGTCACCCGCGCCCTGGCCGCCCATCTGGCTGCAGGCCACCAGGTCTTCCTCGATGGCCGCAACCTGAGGGGCGGGCGCTTTTCCGAGCTCTTCCCCGGCATTCACGCAACCTGCCTGCAACACGGGTGGGACGCAGACCGCCAGCCCATCCCCGTGCGCCCGGCCATGCACTACCACATGGGCGGCATTGGGGTGGACCGGCAGTGCCGCAGCACATTGCCCGGGCTTTACGCGGTGGGCGAGGCGGCGTGCACAGGCCTGCACGGCGCCAACCGCCTGGCCAGCAATTCCCTGCTTGAAGCCTGCGTGACCGGCCGGTGGGCGGCTGAAGCGATCCTGCAGAGCCGTGCCGGCCAGGATTCCCCGTGGCCCGCGTCCCCTGTGGCGCAGGTCGAGCCGCAAGAGATCCCCACGCCCACGCCTGACACCGCCGCCCTGACCGCGGGGGAGCTGATGTGGCGTCACGCAGGCATCAACCGCACGCGCGCCGGCCTGCAGGCGGTCCTGGCCACGCTCGGCCCCAGGGCTGCTCACGATGACGCCGCCCTGATGGGCAGCTTTGTAGCAGCCGCTGCCCTGATGCGGCGCGAAAGCCGCGGGGCCCATGCCCGGCTGGACCACCCCCGCACCCTGCCTGCCGCCCAGGCCCCCCGCCGCAGCCTGACGCTTGCCGGGCTGGAGGCTTTCATTTCCCGTTCTTCTCCCTTCAAGGACTCCGCCTGATGGTCACTCCCGCCCCGATCACCCTGCCCCCATTGCTCTGGGAGCAGGCCGTCCGCACCGCCCTGCTGGAGGATCTGGGCAATGGCGGCGATCTCACCTCCCAGGCCGTGGTGCCGCCCGACCGCCAGGTGACCGCCGCTTTCACCGCGCGCGAAGACGGCATTGTGTGCGGCCTGCCCGCAGCCGCCCTGACCTTCAGGCTGCTCGAAGACCCCGCTCTGGGCCCGGTGACGTTTGAAGCCAGCGTCCGCGAAGGCGCGCCTGTTCATAAGGGAGAAGTGCTGGCAACCGTGCGCGGGCCTGCGCAGACCGTGCTGGCAGGCGAACGCACCGCGCTCAACGTGCTCACCCATCTCAGCGGCATCGCTACCGCCACCGCCAAGCTGGTGCGCGAGGTTGAAGGGGCGGGGCCAGGGGGCAAGACGCCGGCCGTCTGTGCGACGCGCAAGACCCTGCCCGGGCTCAAGGCGCTGCAGAAATATGCCGTGCGGCTGGGCGGCGGGGGCAGCCACCGCTACCGGCTCGATGACGCGATTCTCATCAAGGACAACCACCTGGCCCTGGCAGGCGGGGTGGAAAAAGCCCTCCAGGCCGCAGGCGACTTCGCCCGCACCAGCCATCTCACCAAGATCGAGCTTGAGGTGGACGACCTGGACCAGCTCAGCGAGGCGCTGTCCTTTGCGGCGCGCCAGCAGCTCGAGGGCCAGCGCTACCGCGGCGCGGATGTCTTCCTGCTCGACAACATGGACCTCCAGACCCTGCGCGAGGCCGTGGCGCTTATCGCCCGCTTTGCCCCGCACGCCCTGGCCGAGGCCTCAGGCGGCATCACGGCAACCAATGTGCGCGCCGTGGCGGCAACGGGGGTGGATGTCATCTCGCTGGGCGCGCTGACGCATTCGGTCCGGGCGCTCGATATCGGGCTTGATATCAATCCAGAGAGTGGCGGGCACTGAGGGCTGAGGAAAAGAATCCACAATTGCGCCGCGATGGTTGTATATTGCCCCTTTCATGACCGGTAACAGAAACCAGGCGAGGAGAGAGGGGAGATGAAGTCAGGGCCTGTGATCAGGCGGCGCGCCTTGCTGGAGGCCGTGCTGGCAGCCGCTGCGGGAACGGCGCTTGCGCCCCAGACGGCCCTGGCGCGCGTTCTCTCCCAGCGCCACGCGCATGTTCATGCCCGCCACCATGCGGCCATGCATCACGCCGGGCGCGCGGCGCACCAGCTCGCCCACTCGCCCGCGCCCACGGCCCTGGCTGAGGTTAACGCGTCCGCCGCCACGCCCGCCCGCGCGCCTGCCGTGCTGCGCGGGGCTGCGCCGCCGCGGCCTCTGGTGATGATCGACCCGGGGCATGGCGGCAAGGACCCCGGGGCCATCGGCGTGTCAGGCACGTATGAAAAACACGTCGCCGAGGCCGCCGCGCTGGAGCTGCGCCGCCAGCTCCTGGCCAGCGGGCGCTACCGCGTGGCGATGACCCGCAGCGGCGACCGCTTCATCCCGCTCGATGGCCGCGTGGAGCTCGCCCACCGCCACCAGGCCGGGCTGTTCATCTCCCTGCATGCTGATGCCTTGCCCGATTCCTCGGTGCGCGGGGCCAGCGTCTATACGCTGTCAGGCAATGCGTCTGATCGCCAGACCGCCGCCCTGGCCCAGCGCGAAAACAGCGCGGACCGCTTTGCCAGTGCGGCCTGGCAGGGCGTGTCGCCCGAAGTGGCGCAGATCCTGGGCAGCCTGGTGCGCGAGGAGACCCGCCACGGCTCGACCCGCATGGCAGGCAGCGTGGTGCAGGCCTTCCGCAACCGCATCGGCCTGCTCAGCCACCCCGCGCGCCATGCAGGCTTCGTGGTGCTCAAATCAGCCGACATCCCCTCGGTCCTGGTGGAGATGGGCTTCATGTCCAACCCCCATGACGAAGCCGCCCTGCGCCAGTCCGGCCACCGCCAGCAGGTCGCCCTGGCCATGAAAGCGGCGGTGGACCACTATTTCAACGTGATCTCAAGCTGAGCTCTGGGGCCTGAAGCGGGTCTTTGAAAAAAGACTGGGAAAAAAGACCTGAAAAAAGAATCACGCCAGAGGCCAAAGAATCGCTCCGGCAGGCCATGACGGCCTTGCTGCAGACCGCTTCGATCCTGTAAGCCCATGAAAGCCGGAAGTTAAAGGTTAACGGGTCCTTTATGTTATGGGTTGCGCCCCCGCTTGCGGGCGCAGGCAGGGGGCCGGTTTCCGCTCTTTGAGACGGTCGCTTGTGATTGTCACTTGAGACTGTTGCTTGAGACTTGCCGCGAATCTGCCGCCTGTAACCGCTGCCCGCGGGCGGGGGCGCGCCTGCCAGGGCGTTAGCTTTATCCAGGAGTTTTGGATGTTTTCACGTCTGCTGGGCCTCATGTCCTCCGACATGGCGATTGATCTTGGCACTGCCAACACGCTCGTTTACGTCAAGGGGCGCGGCATCGTGCTGAGCGAGCCTTCCGTCGTGGCGGTGACAGAGGTGCGCGGGCGCAAGCAGGTCCTGGCCGTGGGCAATGAGGCCAAGCGCATGGTCGGCCGCACGCCCGGCAACATCACCGCCATCCGCCCGCTGCGCGACGGGGTGATCGCCGATTTCGAGAGCGCGGAGGAAATGATCAAGCATTTCATCCGCAAGGTGCACAACCGCGGCTCCTGGTTCAGCCCCCAGATCGTGATCTGCGTGCCTTCGGGCTCAACGGCGGTGGAGCGGCGCGCCATCCAGGAGAGTGCCGAGAGTGCGGGCGCGCGCAAGGTCTTCCTGATCGAGGAGCCGATGGCCGCTGCGATCGGCACCGGGCTGGGCGTGACCGAGCCTTCAGGCAGCATGGTGGTCGATATCGGCGGCGGCACGACGGAAGTCGCGGTGATTTCGCTGGGCGGCATCGTCTATGCCCGCTCAGCCCGCGTGGGCGGCGACCACATGGATGACGCCATTCTGGCCTATATCCGGCGCAACTATAACCTGCTGATCGGCGAGAGCTCGGCTGAGCGCCTCAAGATCGAGCTCGGTGCCGCCTCCATGCCGCTCGACGGCTCGCCGGGCCCGCTTTACGCCGTCAAGGGGCGCGACCTGGTGCAGGGTGTTCCGCGCGAGGTGACCGTCAGCCAGGCCCAGATCGCCGAGGCCCTGGCCGAGCCCGTCTCGCAGATCGTCGAGGCCGTGCAGAGCGTGCTTGAAAACACGCCGCCCGAGCTTGCAGGCGACATCGTGGAGAAGGGCATCGTGCTCTCGGGCGGCGGCGCCTTGCTGACCCGCCTGGATGACGTGCTGCGCCAGGCCACCGGTCTGCCGGTCATCGTTGCCGAAAACCCCCTGTCCTGCGTGGCGCTGGGCACCGGCCGCGCGCTTGAGGAAGTCAAGCAGCTCAAGGGCGTGCTGAGCAGCATGTATTAAGGCGGGCGTTGGGGCGTTTCTCCCGGCGGTAAAGCGCGGGGGCAGGGCGGCCGCAGGAAACCGGAGCGACGATGTTCTCCATCCAGGCACGACAGCTTTTCGGCGGATTCGTCCTGCCCGTATTGGTGCTGGTGGCCGTGGCGATCGTGCTTCTGGGCCAGATCTGGCCGCAGGGGCCCGAGCGGGTGCGCCTGGTGGTGCTGGAGGGGATGGGCCCGATCTACCGCGTGCTGACCTGGCCTGAGCGCGAGGTCCAGGCCTGGCGCGGCCAGCTCCAGGGCCTGGCCAACCTGCAGGCTGAAAACACCCGCCTGCGCACCGAGAACACCAAGCTCCTGCACTGGTACAACACCGCCGTCACGCTGGGGGCTGAAAACGCGCGCCTCAAGGGCATCCTCCACTGGGGCGCTGAGGTGCAGACCGCCTTCGTGAGCGGCCAGGTGATCCGCGAAGAAGACGGCCCCTACCTGCGCGCCGTGCTGATCGACACCGGCACGCAGCATCTGCCGCCGGGCGCTCTGGGGGTGGATGCCAACGGTCTGGTCGGCCGCGTCAGCGAGGCCGGGCCGCAGGTGGTGCGCCTGCTGCTGGTCACAGACACCGCAAGCCGCCTGCCGGTGACCATGCAGCCTTCAGGCACGGATGCGATGATGGTGGGCGACAACACGCCGGTGCCGCGGCTGATGTATTTCCCCCAGTCCCATCCGCCGCAGGAAGGCGAGCGGGTGGAGACGCGGCGCCAGAGCGGGCTGATGGGCGGGGTGCCGATCGGCCATGTGCACTTCCTGGGCCCGGGCCACCCGGCCGTCCTGCTGGATGCGGACCTGGACCATCTCGACATCGTGCGCGTCTTCAGCACGCCGCAGATCCCCGATCCCCCGCCTGCCGAAGGCCGCGTGCGCGAGCGCCCGCCGCTGCATGCGACAGACCCGCAGGCTGAAACCCCTTCAGTCCTGCACGCGCTGGAGAAGTTCATGCCGTTCACCAAGGTCGAGAACTGAAAAACCCAACCCCGAACCCCGAGGAGCCAGACGCCCGCCGTGCAGCTTTCCACCCTTTCAGGCGCGACCTTGCGGGGCCTGCCCTGCCTGTTCATCGTCGCCATCGCCATCCTGTTCTCAGCGCCTTTCGGCCTGCCGGGCCAGGCGGAGCTTGAATGCGGGCTGATCCTGGGCACGGTCTGGTACTGGAGCCTGTACCGCCCCAACTGCATGAAGGCCGTCGGCGTGTTTCTCAGCGGGCTGCTGGCCGAGTTCTTCCTCTGCGGCCCGCCAGGCGTGCTGCTGCTGTGGATGCTGATCGCCTACGGGGTTGCCAATGGCTGGCGCTTCCAGCTTGCGCGCGGCGGCTTCCTGGCGGTGTGGGGGGTGTTCAGCCTGATCGTCTTCGGCGAGACGCTGATGACCTGGGCGCTGATGTCATTGCGCTGCTTCACGCTCCTGCCTGCCCTGCCGGCCTTCTTCCAGTTCTGCCTGGCAGCGGGGCTCTATCCGGTGCTGACGGTCGTCTACAGCCTGATCCGCAGCCGCTTTGAAACACCCGAATAACACCCAAGGAACACCGTGGGCGCAGGGTGATTCGGGGACCGCAGGAGTCCGGTAGAGGCAGTTGCGCCACGCCTGCGCCCCTAAAGAGGGAAAGGGGCGGCAAAAGCCTGAAAATTGCGGCAAAAGAAGCAAGGCGGCCTTGTTTGGCGATGTGCAGGTAGGTTAACTCTTTGGGTGTCCGGTCGCGCACCGGGGCCGCTGCAGGAGGTGGCCTGCTGCTGCCGGCTTGCCAGACCCTGGCCCGCAAACCCCGACCCGCAAACACTGGTGCCTGCCTTATTTAATGTCCATTCTGCGCCCCTTCTCAAAGTCAAAGACCCGCAGGGGATTCGGCAACGATTCCGCCGAGCCTGCCGAGGCGCTGGCTGCGGCGGGCGGGGGCGTGTTCACGCGCCGCGCCCTGCTGATGATGGGGGTGCAGACAGGCGTGCTGGGGCTGCTTGCCGACCGGCTTTATGACCTCCAGCTCCTCAAGGGCGCGCCGCTCAAGGAGCAGGCGCGGCGCAACCGCACCAGCCGCCGCCTGCTGGCCCCGCCGCGCGGGCTGATCCAGGACCGCTTCGGCGTCACCCTGGCAGGCAACCGCATCAACTGGCGCGCCCTGCTGATGCCTGAGGAAACAACCGACGTCGATGCGGTGATCGCCCATTTCGCCACCATCGTGCCGCTTGACGAGCACGACCAGGCCCGCATCGCGCGCGACCGCAAGCATCTGCGCCGCTACGTCCCGCTGACGCTCAAGGAGTTTCTCAGCTGGGAAGACATGTCGCGCCTGGGCCTCAACGCGCCCTCGCTGCCTGGCGTGCTGGTCGATGTCGGCACGACGCGCGAATACCCCTTCAACGGGCTGATGGCCCATATCGTGGGCTACGTCGCCCCGCCCAACGAGAAGGACGTGCAGAAAAACGCCACCCTGGCGCTGCCCGGCATGCGCGTGGGCCGCGCAGGGCTCGAGCAGACGCAGGAGGGCCTGCTGCACGGCCAGCCCGGCTCGGTGGAGATGGAAGTCAACGCCGTGGGCCGCGTCATCGGCGAGCTGGACCGGCTGGACGGCGCGCCGGGGGCCAAGCTGGGGCTGACGATCGATTCCGTGCTGCAGAAGCAGGTCTGCGACCGGCTGGGCGAGCGCGTGGCCAGCGCGGTGGTGATGGATTGCCGCAACGGCGAGATCATGGCCATGGTCAGCACGCCGTCCTTCGATCCCACCCTGTTCGATTCAGGCGTGTCGCATACGCAGTGGAAGACCTGGAACGAAGACCCCCGCACTCCGCTGGTCGACAAGGCCGTCTCGGGCCTCTACCCGCCGGGCTCCACCTTCAAGCCCGCCGTGGCGCTGGCCGCCCTGTCCTCAGGCGCCATCACCGCGTCCGACCGCTTCAGCTGCCCCGGCCATTATGACCTGGGCGGCGTGCGCTTCCACTGCTGGAACAAATACGGCCACGGCTCGCTCAATCTGCATGGCGGGCTGAAATTCTCCTGCGACGTGTATTTCTACCAGGTGGCGCGCCGCTGCGGGATGGAGGCGATCGAGAAGGCCTCCCACATGCTGGGCATGGGGGTCAAACTGCCTGTCGAGCTGCCCCATGTCCGCTCAGGCGTCATCCCCACGCCTGAATGGCGGCGCGCGCACGGCCATCACTGGAATGCGGGCGACACGGTCAATGCCGGCATCGGGCAGGGCTTCGTGCAGGTCACCCCGCTGGCCCTGGCCTGCTACGCCAGCAGCATTGCAAGCGGCCGCGCCACCAGGCCGCATTTGCTGCGCTCGCTTGAAGACCGCCTCCTGCCCGGTGCCAGCACCGATCCCGCAGCCAACCTTGGCGCAGATCCGGCCATGAGCGGGGAGGGCGGCGACAATAACGGCCTGCTGTTCAGCGAGGCGCATCTGAGCGCAGTGCGCGGCGGGATGTATGCGGTGGTCAACGAGGCCCACGGCACCGCGCCCAAGGCCCGGCTGTCGATCCCAGGCGTGCAGATGGCAGGCAAGACCGGCTCGGCCCAGGTGCGGCGCGTGTCGCGGGCCCTGCGCGAGAGCGGGCACTTCAACTCCATGAGCCTGCCCTGGGAATACCGCCCGCACGCGCTGTTCATCTGCTACGCGCCTTATGACAACCCCCGCTACGCCGTCTCGGTCATCGTGGAGCACGGCAATGCGGGTGCTACAGAAGCCGCCCCGCTCGCCCGCCAGATCATGACCGACACGCTGATGCGCGACCCTGCCAACCGGGCTCCGCTGACCAAGGGCGTGGTGGCGCGCGCCGCCCTTTCCCCGGAGGATATCCCGGGTTTTCGCTGAAAGCAGCGGATTTTGAGAGACCTGCCCAAAAATTACCTGCGCTGAAATATCGGGAGCCCCGCCTTGCTGCAGGACGACACGATCCCCAGAACGGTCCGCCGCCTGCTGCGGTCCGAGCCCAATATCCGCATGTTCTCACGCCTGTGGCAGGTGAACTGGGTGTTCGTCCTGCTGGTCTGCGCGCTGGCGGGCGTGGGCTATATCGCCCTTTATTCCGCAGGCGGCGGCTCGGCGCGCGCCTTTGCCCAGCCGCAATTGCTGCGCTTCGGCTTCGGCCTGCTCATGATGATCGGCGTGGCGCTGATCAGCCCGCGCCTGCTGCGCCTGCTCTCGGTGCCGATCTATCTGGGGGCGATCGCCCTGCTGGTGCTGGTGCTCAAGATGGGTCATGTGGGCAAGGGGGCCGAGCGCTGGATCAACCTGGGCGGCTTTCAGTTCCAGCCCTCGGAATTCGCCAAGATCGCCCTGGTGCTGGCCCTGGCCACCTGGTTTCAGCGCGTCAGCCGCCGCAAACTGGGCAACCCGCTGCAACTGCTCATTCCCGCAGCCCTGACCCTGCTGCCGGTGGTGCTGATCCTCAAGGAGCCCAATCTGGGCACCGCGGTGATCGTGGGGGTGATCGGCGCCAGCCTGATCTTTGCTGCCGGCATGCGCTGGTGGCAGATCATCCTGCTGGTCGCCCCCATCCCGTTCATGGGGCATTTTGTCTATGACCACCTGCACGACTACCAGAAAGCGCGGATCGACACCTTCCTGCACCCCGAGCATGACCCGCTGGGCGCAGGCTACAACATCCTGCAGTCCAAGATCGCCCTGGGCTCGGGCGGCATGTGGGGGGAGGGCTACCTGCACGGCAGCCAGGGCCAGCTGAACTTCCTGCCTGAAAAGCAGACCGACTTCATCTTCACCATGATCGGGGAGGAATGGGGCTATGCCGGCGGGCTGACGGTGATCATCCTGCTCTCACTGGTCACTTTGGCCGGCATGCTGATGTCGCTGCGCTGCCGCAGCCGCTTCGGTCGCCTGCTGGCCCTGGGCATCTCGATGGATTTCTTCCTCTACTGCGCGGTCAATCTCTCCATGGTCATGGGCGCCATCCCCGTGGGCGGCGTGCCCCTGCCGCTGATCTCCTACGGCGGCTCGGCCATGCTGACGATGATGTTCGGCTTCGGCCTGCTGCTCTCCACCTGGGTGCACCGCGACGACCCCGACACCCCCCGCAACAGCCAGGGCAGCGGTTACAGCTGAGGCCTGAGGTCGAGGCTGAGGTTGAGCGCTGGGCGTGCGGGGTTTGCAGCAGGCAGGGTTTGGCCTAGGGTCGGGCAAGCTTTCACCATCCTGAAGACCCAACTCTCAAGAACCAGCCCCAAGAATCCGCCCATGTCACAAGCCCTCCTTTCCCTCCTGGCCTTCACGCTTGCCGCCGGCCTGATGACCCTGACGCCGGGGCTCGACACGGTCATGACCCTGCGCACGGCCGCGGCAGACGGGCGGCGCGCAGGGCTCGGGGCCGTGCTGGGCATCGCACTCGGCATCAGCGTGTGGGGGGTGGGGGCCGCCTTCGGGCTGACGGCCCTGCTGCGCACCTCAGCCATCGCCTTCCTGGCCGTCAAATGCGCGGGAGCGGCCTATCTGATCTGGCTCGGGCTCAGCCTGATCATCCATCCCCGCACAGAGCTGACCTCCTCGCGCCCGGCCCGCAAGGCAGGCGGGGCGGCGGACCCGGAAGAAGCCAGAATCCACGATCCCTTCTGGCACGCCTTCAGGCGCGGGCTGATGACCGACCTGCTCAATCCCAAGATCGGCGTTTTCGTCATCACCTTTTTCCCGCAGTTCATCCCGCCGCATGTCAACACGGTCGTGTTCTCGCTCCTGCTGGCAGGCATCCTGGCCTTTCTCAGCGTGGTGTGGCTGGGCACGCTGGTGTTTCTCACCGCTCCCCTGGGCCGCTTTCTCTCACGCCCGGTGGTGGTCAAGCGGCTGGACCGCCTGACCGGCGCGGTGTTCATCGGCTTCGGTGCCAAGCTGTTGCTCACCCATGAGTGAATCTCGGGTGCGCAGGGGATAACCCTCAGCCCTCGATCTTGCTGAAATCAGCCACCAATTGCGCGCTGTCGCGGAAGGCCGCCAGCAGGCGCAGGCGGTTGCGGCGCAGCTCAGGGTCCTCGGCATTGACCGTGACTTTCTCAAAAAACCGGTCCATCACCGGCCGCAGCGGGGCCAGGTGCTTCATGGCGGCGGTGAAGTCATCACTGGCAAGGGATTTTTCAAGTTTGGGCAGGCTCTGCTGCAGCACGTCCTGCAGGGCGCGTTCCTCGTCCTGGGCGAAGAGGGCGGGGTCAGGCGCGCCCGTATGCGGCCCGTCCTTCCTGTTTTCAATGCGCAGGATGTTGGCTGCCCGCCGGTAGGCTGCCAGCAGGTTCCTGCCGTCCTCGGTGCTGATCATCTCGGCCAGAGCCTGCAGGCGGGTCAGCAGGCGCACCAGGTCGCCGTCAAGCTTATGGGTGAACAGGCTGTCGCTGGCCCGGGCCTCACCGGGGCGTCTGGCGGCCAGGGTGGCGTCGAGCACGTCATGGCGCTGGCCTTCAGCGCGCAGCTGCACGCGCAGGCGCTCGGCAAAGAAATTCTCAAGCTCGCCCAGGGCGTTCTTCCTGTCTTCTGCGGCCAGGCTCTCATAAGGCTGGGCTGCGCGTTTGAGGAGCGCGCCCAGGTCCAGCCGCAGCCCGTTGTCGCGCAACAGGCGCAAGGTGGTGATGGCCGAGCGGCGCAGGGCGTAGGGATCGCCCGAGCCGCTCGGGGTCTCGCCGATGGCAAAGAAGCCCGCCAGCATGTCCAGCCGGTCCGCCAGCGCCACGGCTACAGTCACCGGGGCTGTGGGCGGCACGTCGTTCTGCCCGCGCGGCTGGTAATGCTCTGACACAGCCTGGGCAACTTCAGGGTCTTCGCCGTCATGGGCTGCGTAATAGCCGCCCATCACGCCCTGCAACTCGGGGAACTCGCCCACCATGCCGGTGGTCAGGTCCGCCTTGGCCAGCAGGCCCGCGCGCTCGGCCTGGGCGATCTGGCCCACGCTCAGCCCCATGGCGCGCGCGATCTCGCCTGCCAGGGCGGAGATACGCTCAGCCCGCGCCTTCTGGGTGCCCAGCCTGGCATGGAAGGTGACGGCGCCGAGATCCTCCACCCGGTCAGCAAGGCGGCGCTTGCGGTCAAGGTTCCAGAAATGCCGCGCATCTGAAAAGCGGGCGCGCAGCACGCGCTCATTGCCTGCGATGCACAATTTGCCACCATCGCTGAAGGTCTGGTTGGCAACAAAAGCGAAAGCGGGGGCGGCCTTGCCGTTACGGTCGCGCAGGGCGAAATAGCGCTGGTTGACCCGCATGGAGACCTGCATCACCTCAGGCGGCAGGTCCATGAAGGCGTCGTCAATGCGCCCGAGCAGGGGCTTGGGATATTCCACCAGCCCGGCAACTTCCTGCACCAAGCCCTCGTCAGGCACCACCTCAGCGCCGGCCTGGCGCGCAAGTGCCGCCACGCCCTCGGTGATCTGCCGCTCGCGCTCGGAAGCCTGAGGCACGACAAAGCGCTTTTCAAGCTCGGCAAGCCACTGCCCGGCATCGGTGATCTCAAAGCTGCCGGGGGCCAGAAAACGATGGCCTTCGGTCCGGTTGCCTGATCTGAGCCCATGCGCGTCGTCGCCTTCGCGCGCCAGGGAGAAGGGGACCGTTTCACCATCCAGCAGGCAGGCGACATGGTGCAGCGGGCGCACCCAGGTGAACTGCGAGCCTGTGCCCCAGCGCATGGCCTTGGGCCAGGGGAAGGCCCAGAGCAGGTCCGGCAGCTCGGCTGCGATCAGTTCAGCGGCGCTGACGGCAGGCAGGGTGCGGTTGAGCACCCAGGCCCCGTTTTCAAGCGTCAGCGCCTCCTTGTCCACGCCGTGCTTGCGCAGGAATCCGTTCAGCGCCTTTTCAGGCGCGTTCTCGCGCGGGCCGCGCTCGCTCTGCTGGCGGGGGGGCACCTGCTCGTCCACTTCCAGTACGGCGCTGACATGGCGCGGGCCCCAGTAGAGGTGCACGTCACGCGGGTTGAGGGGGGCCAGGGCCTTTTCAAGCAGGCGCTGCAGGTCGTCAGCGGCGCGCTTCTGCATGCCTGCGGGAATTTCCTCGCTGCAGAGATCGAGAAGAAGTTCAGCCACGCGCTTTCTCCGTGCCGGAAATGTCCGTATCAGCTTTTTCAGTTGCAGAAGGCGCGCCCGCCGCCTTCTCCTCGCCCTCAAGCCACGCCTCGCATGAGGCGCGGGCCAGCGTGCGGACCCGCCCGATATAGGAAGCCCGCTCCGATACCGAGATCACCCCGCGCGCATCAAGCAGGTTGAAGAGATGCGAGGCCTTCAGGCACTGGTCGAAGGCGGGCTGGGCCACGCCCTCTTCAGCCAGGCGCAGGGATTCACGCTCGCTGTCGCGGAAGTGGCGCAGCAGCATGTCGGTGTCGGCAAGCTCGAAATTGTGGCGCGAATAATCGCGCTCGGCCCGCAGGAAGACGTCGCCATAGGTCAGGCCGCGGCCGTTATAGTCGAGGTCATAGACATTCTCGACGCCCTGCACATACATCGCCAGCCGCTCCAGCCCGTAGGTCAGCTCGGTGGAAGGCACCACGGTGGGGATGCCGCCGACCTGCTGGAAATAGGTGAACTGCGTGACCTCCATGCCGTCGCACCACACCTCCCAGCCCAGCCCCCAGGCGCCGATGGTGGGGTTCTCCCAGTCATCCTCCACAAAGCGGATGTCGTGCCTGTCAGGGTCGATGCCGATGGCCCGGTAGCTCTCAAGCAGCAGGTTCTGGCTTTCCTGCGGCGTGGGTTTGAGCAGCACCTGATACTGGTAGTAATGCTGCAGGCGGTTGGGGTTTTCGCCGTAGCGCCCGTCAGAGGGGCGGCGGCAGGGCTGCACGTAAGCGGCCATCCACGGCTTGGGCCCCAGCGCGCGCAGGGTGGTGTGGGGCGAGAGCGTGCCTGCGCCCAGCTCGGTGTCATAAGGCTGCAGGAGCGCGCACCCCTTGTCGGACCAGAAACGGTTGAGACGCTGGATCAGCTCCTGAAAGGAGGGGGGCCGTTTTTGGGACAGGTCTTGGGGCAAGGCGGGGCTCCGTGGGCGCATGGACGAGGTGGCAGGGAGAGACTTGAGGTCGTTTTAAAGGCGGATATTAAAAACAGATATTAACGAAGGCCAGCCCTGACCGCCAGAAGCCCCCCAGTTTTCCCTTGCGGGGGCGGGGTCTGCGCCTCATATGATATTGGTAACGATATGAGGGAGGCCTGGAATGCGGCAAGTGCGCCTGGACCCTCCCGCAAGCCCCGTGCGCTTTCAGTTCAGCAAAGGATGCCTGACGATGACCCCTGAAGAACAGAACCTGATCAGCCGGTTCATTGCCCGCGTCGGCGGCGGCGTCGGCGCGCAGACGGCCCTGCCGCCGCTGGACCCGCAGGCCAACCAGCTCATCACCGAGGACTTCAAGCGCTACCCCGATTCCGCCTACCGCATCACGCAGCTGGCCATCGTGGAGGAAGCCGCCCTCGGCCAGGCGCAGAACCGCATCCGTGACCTCGAGTTCCAACTCCAGCAGGCGCGCGCGCAGATCGCCCAGCTTCAGGGCCAGCTCCAGCACAGCGGCGGTCACCAGCAGGGCGGCTTCTTCTCCAACCTCTTCGGCGGCCGCCCCCAGGCCCAGCCCCAACAGCAGTACCAGCAACCCCCCCAGCAGCCCATGCCGCCGGGTTGGGGCGCACGCGGCGCAGCGCCTGGCGGTTACGCGGGCGGTTATGCCCCTGGCCTGCAGCCCGGCATGTTCCCGCGCTCAGGCACGGGCTTCCTGGGCTCAGCGCTCAGCACGGCGGCAGGCGTGGCTGGCGGCGTGATGGCAGCCAACGCGCTTGAAGGCCTGTTCTCGGGCCATCACGGCGCAGATGCCGGGGCTGCAGGTGCTGCAGGCGGCGTGATGCCCGACAGCGGCACTTTCACAGGTGCTGGGGACGCAGGCACTGGGGCAGCCACGGCCAGCGACCCCTTCGGCGGCAGCGGCACGGACGCAGGCGGTTTCAGCCAGCAGGATTTCGGCGGCACGGACGCAGGAACCCCCGATTACAGCCAGGGTTACGGCGGCTACCAGGACGACGGCAGCCAGGGCTTCGGCGGCGGCGGCGCTGACGGGGGCGACTTCGGTGGCGGCGATTACGGCGGCGGGGACGATTATGACAGCTCTTTCTGAGCTGGGCCTGGCTGAGACCCGCCCGGCGTGAGCGACGGATCCGGCGATTCCCCCAGACCTGCCTCCCCGGTCAGCCACGAGCCGCTCGCCCATGCGCGCTCTGGCGGGCCTGAAGGAGTGCGGCAGGCTGACGGCTCGGGAGAGGCGGCCCCTCCCAGGGACCCCCACGCCAAAGAGCGTGCGCCCCGTGAGGAAACCGCGCCCGACCGCCAGACGCATGACCGCCGCGAAGACCCGTCTGAAGAGATGGATCCCCGGGAGGCCGAGCGGAGCTTCCACGATGTCGCGTCCCTTGACGAGCTGAAGGAAGGGGAGATGAAGCCCGTCACTGTGGCGGGCAAGTCTCTCGTGCTCATCCGCCACGGCGGGCATGTCATCGCGCTGGGCGGCAAATGCCCCCACAAGGGCGCGCCGATGGAAAAGGGTGCCGCCTGCCACAGCCCCGATCATGGCGACGTGGTGGTGTGCCCCTGGCACAAGGCCGTGTTCAGCCAGGCGACCGGCAAGGTGGTGGAGCCCGTGGCTTTCGCGCCCCTGCCGCGCTACCCCGCCAAGGTGATCGAGGGCCGCGTCCTGGTGCGCCCCACACCTGAAGCGGTGCCCGAGCCCGAGCGCCGGGGAGAGGGGGAAACCGTCCTGATCATCGGCGGCGGGGCGGCTGCGGCCAGCGCGGTCTATACCCTGCGCGAGGAGGGCTTTGCAGGCCCGATCACCATGGTCGGTTCCGAGCCCGAGCTGCCTTATGACCGCACGACGCTCAGCAAGACCCTGCTTCTGGGCGACCCGGACCGCACGCGCGCGCCCCTGCTCCTGCCGCAGGATTATTACGACGACCGCAAGGTGACCACCCGCCACGAGCGCGTCACCTCGTTCGACCCCGCCACGCACACGGCCCACCTGCCGAGCGGCGCTACGCTGAGCGCCGATCACGTCCTGCTGGTGCCGGGCGGGCGGCCGCGCATGCCAAGCGACATTCCGGGCCTCGAGCTTGAAGGCGTGCTGGAGCTCTACACCCAGGCCCAGGCGCAGACCATCGCCAGGGTGGTCACGCCTGAGCAGGCCGTGGTGCTGATCGGCGGCGGGCTGATCTGCCTTGAGGTCGCCTCGGCCCTGCGCCAGAAGGGCGTGGGCGTGACGATCATCACCCGCCAGGCTGTGCCGATGGAAGCGCAGTTCGGCCGCGAGATCGGCCTGCGCCTGCTGAAGCTGCAGGAAGACAACGGCGTCGCCTTCATCAGCGATTGCGCAGCCAAACGCGTCTACGCCGACCCCGCCCGCCCCGGCCAGGCTGCGGGCGTGGAGCTTGAGGACGGGATGAAGCTTCCCTGCGCGCATGTGCTGGTGGCTGCCGGCATCATCCCCAATGTGGATTTCGTCTCAGGCGACCTTCCCAGAACGCCCGCAGGCGCGCTGATCGTCGACCGCAACATGCGCGTCCACCTGCCAGACGCGCTGCGGGAGCGGCGCGAGAGGGAAGGCCGGCGCGGCGGCATTTACGCGGCAGGCGATGCCTCCTCGCTGGAGGAGGACGGGCGCTTCTGGCAGTCAGGCCACTGGCGCCCTGCCGAGGTGGAAGGGCGTATTGCCGCCCAGACCATGCTGAAGCACCCGCCGCGCACCGTCCCCGTGCCCTGGTACTGGACCCAGCAGTTCGGCAAGAAGATCGAATATCTCGGCTGGGGGCTGAAGTTCGACAATGTCGTGGTGGAGGGCAGCCTGCCCAATTTCGACTTCATGGCCTATTGCCAGTTCGAAGGGCGGATCGTGGCGCTGATCAGCTCGGGCCGCGACAAGGCCATGTCGCGCGCGGTGGTGGATTTCGCGGGTTTCGTCCACGAAGCGGGGCGGGAGCTTGCGCATATTCTCTTCTGAAAGCGCTTCAAAGCACCCGGGGCCCCCTCCCGGCAGGGGCAAGAGCCTGTTATAGAAGCCACGTTTTATTTTTGTTGACCCTTTTTGTTGACCCTTTCTGCCCCTTCTGATTGTCCCCTTTTTACTGTCCCAAGACGCACGAGGCCCTTTCATGCACCAGTACCGCACCCATACCTGCAACGACCTGCGTGCGTCCGACGCGGGCAAGACCGTTCGGCTGTCAGGCTGGGTGCACAGTAAGCGCGACCATGGCGGGCTGCTGTTCATCGACCTGCGCGACCATTACGGCATGACCCAGGTCGTGGTGCCTGCAGGCGGCGACCTGCTGGAGAAAGCCGAGCACCTGCGCGTTGAAAGCGTCATCACGGTCACGGGCGAGGTGGTCCTGCGCGAGGGCGGGCAGGTCAACCCCAACCTGCCGACCGGCGAGGTGGAGCTGCGCGCCAGTGACATCGAGGTGCAGTCAAACGCTGCTGTTCTGCCCTTCCAGGTTGCAGGCCAGGAGAACTATCCTGAGGACCTGCGGCTGAAATACCGTTATCTCGACCTGCGGCGCGAGAAGATGCAGCGCAACCTCAAGTTGCGCAGCGAGGTCATCGCCAGCATGCGCCGCCGCATGAACGCGCAGGGCTTCACCGAGTTCCAGACCCCCATCCTGACCGCCTCCTCGCCTGAAGGCGCGCGCGACTTCCTGGTGCCTTCGCGCCTGCATCCCGGCAAGTTCTACGCCCTGCCCCAGGCGCCCCAGCAGTTCAAGCAGCTGGCCATGGTCGCAGGGATGGACCGCTATTTCCAGATCGCCCCCTGCTTCCGCGATGAAGCCTCGCGCGCTGACCGCAGCCCGGGCGAGTTCTACCAGCTCGATTTCGAGATGTCGTTCGCCACGCAGGAAGACGTGTTCGGCGTGCTGGAGCCGGTGCTGTCAGGCCTGTTTGAGGAATTCACGCCTGAAGGCTGGGCCATCACTGAAGGCGCTTTTCCCCGCATTCCTTACGCCGACGCCATGCGCGATTACGGCAGCGACAAGCCTGACCTGCGCAACCCGCTGATCATCCGCAACGTGACAGACGCCTTTGCAGGCTCAGGCTTCGGCCTGTTTGCGCGCATCGCGGCAGATGGCGGCGAGATCCGCGCCGTTGCAGCCCCGGGTGCTGCTTCCAGGCCGCGCGCGTTTTTCGACAGGCTCAACGCCTGGGCGCGCGAGCAGGGGGCCGGCGGGCTGGGCTATATCAGCTTTGATGAAAACGGCGAGGCCAAGGGCCCGATCGCCAAGAATCTCGAGCCCGAGCGGGTGGCGCAGATCCGCGAGATCTGCGGCCTCAAGCCGGGCGATGCGGTCTTCTTCGCTGCCGGCAAGGGCGACGAGGTGGCGAAGTTCTCAGGCCAGGTGCGCACCAAGATCGCCACCGAGCTGGACCTGATTGAGAAGAACGCCTTCCGCTTCTGCTGGGTGGTGGATTTCCCGATGTATGAGCGCAATGAGGAGACGGGGCAGATCGACTTCTCCCACAATCCCTTCTCCATGCCCCAGGGCGGGCTGGAGGCGCTCAACACCCAGGACCCGTTGAGCATCAAGGCCTTTCAGTATGACATCGTGTGCAACGGGGTTGAGCTGTCTTCGGGCGCCATCCGCAACCACCTGCCCGAGGTGATGCTGCGCGCCTTTGAGATCGCGGGTTACGGGCCCGAAGTGGTGGAAGAGCGCTTCGGCGGCATGCTCAACGCCTTCCGCTACGGCGCCCCGCCCCACGGCGGGGCCGCACCGGGCGTGGACCGGATCGTGATGCTGCTTGCCGATGAGCCCAACATCCGCGAGGTCATCCTCTTTCCGCTCAACCAGGGCGGCGAGGACCTGATGATGGAAGCGCCCGCTTCTGTTGAGCCCCAGCGCCTCAAGGAGCTCTCGCTCAAGCTGGACCTGCCCAAGCCCAAGCCGGGCGCCAAAAAAGCTGAGGCAGGGGCCGGGGCGGAAGGGAAACCTGCCGCGCCCTGAGCCGGGCCGGGCTTCAGGGCCAGTTGAGGGTGGCTGAAACCGGCACGTGGTCGGAAGGCCGCTCCAGCGCGCGCTCGTCGCGGTCGATATGGACACTCACCAGCCGGTCGGCAAGCTGGGGCGAGAGCAGGACGAGGTCGATTCGCAACCCGCTGTCACGCGCGAAGGACGCGCCCTGGTAGTCCCAGAACGTGTAGGCCCGCCCGTCAGGATGCAGCGCGCGCCAGGCATCGGTCAGCCCCACCCACAGCAGGCGGCGGAAGGCTTCGCGCGTCTGTGGGCGTTTCAGCGCGTCATAGGCCTCCAACGCGTTGGGCGCGCAGTCAGCATCGGTGGGGCAGACATTGAAATCCCCCATGAAGACGAAAGGCTGCCCTGCCTGCAGGAACGCCAGCGCGCGCCGGCGCAGGGCGGCGAAAAAGGCCAGCTTGGTGGCGTAGCCGGCCTCGCCGCCTGAATTGCCGTTGGGCAGGTAGAGATTGCCGAAGCGGATGCCCTCAAGCTCGGCCTCGATATAGCGCGCTGCCGGGTCCTCGAAGCCGGGCAAAGCGCGGCACGTGATCTCAAGCGGCCGGCGGCTGATGAAGGCCACGCCGTTATAGCCCTTCTGCCCCACCAGGGCCGTATGCAGCCCGGCCTGGGCGAAAATTTCAGGAAACTGCCCGTCCTCGCATTTGACCTCTTGGAGGCCAAGCAGGGTACAGTCAGGGTTGCGGTCCAGCCAGCCCTTGACCAGGCCGCTGCGCACGCGGATGGAGTTGATGTTCCAGGTGGCAAAGGTCAGGGCCATGCGCGGGCTTTCTTGAAACGGAATTTTCTTGGGCGAAAGTTGAGCGAAAGAGAGAAGGGCGCTCAGGCCAGCGAGAAGCTGGTGCCGCAGCCGCAGGAGGAGGCGGCATTGGGGTTGTTGATCGTGAAATGCGCGCCCATCAGCTTGTCCTCGAAGTCCAGCTCAGCGCCGTCCAGCAGCTCCAGGCTGGCAGGATCGATCACCACGCGCGCGCCGTGGGCTTCGATCAGCCGGTCATCGCCTGCCTGCTCCGTGTCGAGCTTGAAGAGATACTGAAAGCCGTTGCAGCCGCCCGCCTCGACCGAAACGCGCAGCGCCGTGCGTTCGGGCTCGGGGCGGGCAGAGGAGATTTCAACGATGCGCGCGGCAGCGGCGGGGGAGATGCGGAAATAGGAAGCCATGACGTTCTTTTGCAGGATTTGTGGAAGGATAAAGCTCTGAAGAGGACGCCGGTCAAAGACGTGTCGGAAAAGACGTGGAGAGGTGAGTAGAGGTGAGTATAGAGAAAAACCCCGCCGCCCTCCACCGGCCTTTCAGGCGCGCCTGACGCGTATAAAGGATGAAAGTGACCTGCAGCTTGCCCAACCGCTTGCCCGCAAGGCCCTGGGCCCTGTAGGGCTGGGAGTATTAATTTACCCCGGCACTTATTCTGGCAGGCCTTCTTCCCATGACGAACGCGCCCCCTACCATGGCCACCCCCCACACCGCCCAGGCCCTAGGTCCGGGCCAGCTTGCGCCTTATGCGGTCCAGGCGGAAGGCGCGCGCGGCAGGCAGTTTGCTGAGGAGCCCAAGACCAGCGCCCGCACGCCCTGGCAACGCGACCGCGACCGGGTGCTGCATTCGGCCGGGTTCCGCAGCCTGCAGTACAAGACCCAGGTCTTCCTCAACCATGAGGGCGATTTCTTCCGCACGCGCCTGACCCATTCGCTGGAGGTGGCGCAGATCGCCCGCTCCATCGCCCGCAGCCTGGGCGTGAACGAGGACCTGGCCGAGGTGATCTCCCTGGCCCATGACCTGGGCCACACCCCTTTCGGCCATGCAGGCGAGGATGCGCTGCAGGAGGCCATGGCCGGGCTGGGCGGCTTTGACCACAACATCCAGTCCCTGCGCCAGGTGACCGAGATCGAGGCGCGCTACCAGGGCTTTGACGGGCTGAACCTGACCTGGGAAACCCTCGAGGGCCTGGCCAAGCATCACGGCCCCGTGCGCCGCCCCAGGCCCTGGCTGGCCAGTTTCGATGCCCGTTACCCCCTGCAGCTCGAAACCCATGCCTCGGTCGAAGCCCAGCTTGCCGCCATCTGCGACGACATCGCCTATCACGGCCATGACCTTGATGACGGCCTGCGCGCCGGCCTGCTGCAGCTTGATGACATCTCCGAGGTGCCGCTGCTGCGCCAGTGCCTGGAGGAAGCCCGCGCGCTCGACTGGTCGCGCTTCACCCCGCTGGACCGTGAGCAGCGCGTCCGCCATGAGACGGTGCGCCGCGTCATCAATGCCCTGGCAAGCGATCTCACCGCCCAGACCCGCCGCAACCTTGAAGCACTGGCCCCCAAAAGCGCTGATGACGTCAGGCGCGCAGGGCACGGGGTGGTGGCCTTTAGCCCGGAGATGGCCGCGCGCAACAAGGAGATCCGCAAGTTTCTCTACGGCAGGCTCTACCGCCACTGGCGCGTCAGCCGCATGACCAGCAAGGCGCGCCGGGCCGTGGGTGAGATCTTTGACATTCTGGCTCAGGAGCCCGGCCTGCTGCCCCCGCCCTGGCGCGAGCGCGCCCTGCTGTGCCGCGCCAAGGGCGACGCGGCAGGGGAAAAGCGCGTCACGGCCGATTACATCGCCGGCATGAGCGACCGCTTTGCGATGGAGGAGCACCGCCGCCTGACCGATCTCTCCGTGCTGGGCTAGAGAACCGGGAGTGGGGGCAGGACGGTTGTTTTTCCCCGTAATTCAATAATAAAAGAGCTCTCAGGCCTCCAGGGCGGTTTTTCCGGCTGCAGGGGCCGTTTTTTCGCCGCTTTTCCCGGTTTTTCTTGAGGCCGGGCGTTTTCGCAGGAGATATCCCCCGCCATGGCATCCAGCCCCCCGACCGCCAAAGCCGTTTCCCAAGGCCCTTCCCAGGCCGCAAGCGGGGCGGGCGCGTGTCTCTTCAGCGGGATGCGCGCGCAGGTGGCAGCGATCATGGCAGAACTTTTCCCGGACCTGCCTGCCGAGACCCTGGCGCGCATCGAAGTCACCCCGACTCGCGACCCCGCCCATGGCGACATGGCAACCAACGCCGCCCTGCTGGCCGCCAAGCCCCTGCGCCGCAAACCCGCCGAAATCGCCGCCGCCCTGGTGGGCAGGCTGGCTGAGCTGCCGCAGGTGGAAAAGGCCGAAGTTGCGGGGCCGGGCTTCGTCAACCTCACCTTGCGCCCCCAGGTGCTGCAGGAGGTCGGCCGCATTGTGCTGCAGCAGGGCCCGCAGGCCTTCGGGCGCTCAGGGCTGGGGGCCGGCAAGCGGGTCAACATCGAATACGTCTCGGCCAATCCCACAGGCCCGCTGCATGTCGGCCATTGCCGCGGGGCGGTGGTGGGCGACGCGCTGGCCAACCTGCTGGAAAAGGCGGGATATGAAGTCACGCGGGAATATTACGTCAATGATGCGGGCAACCAGGTCACTGCCCTGGCCTGGGCTGCCTATTGGCGCTACCTGCAGGCCATCGGCCGCCCGGTAGAGGCTGAAACCTTTGCACAGCTCGCCCCTTCAGGTCTGCAGTACCAGGGCGATTATCTCATCCCCGTGGGCCAGGCGCTGGCAGAGAAATACGGCGCCAGCCTGGCGCCAGAGAGCGGCAGCGTGGCCCCGGTCGAGCTCTGGTTTGACAAGGTGCGCGCGCTCACGCTCGCACACATGATGGCTGCTATCCGCGAAGACCTGGCGGCCCTGGGCATCACCCATGAAGTGTTCTCCAGCGAGGCCGAAGTACTGGCAAGCGGCGACGTGGACCGCGCCATCAGCGCGCTGGAAGGGGCAGGGCTGCTTTACGAAGGCGTGCTGGAGCCGCCCAAGGGCAAGCTGCCCGATGACTGGGAGGCCCGGCCGCAGACTCTGTTCCGTTCCACCGATTTCGGCGATGACACCGACCGCGCTCTGCGCAAGTCAGACGGCAGCAACACCTATTTTGCCAATGATGTCGGCTATCACGCCCGCAAGGCCCGCGGGGCGGACATGCTGATCGACGTTCTGGGCGCTGATCACGGCGGCTATGTTTCGCGCATGAAGGCTGCCGTCGCCGCGCTGACGCAGAACCATACCGAGTTCGACGTGCTGGTCTGCCAGATCGTGCGGATCATGAAGAACGGCCAGCCCGTGCGCATGTCCAAGCGGGCCGGCACGTTCGTGACCCTGCGCGACCTGCTTGACGAGGTCGGGCGTGACGCGGTGCGCTTTACCATGCTGACCCGCAAGGCCGATGCGCAGATGGATTTCGACCTCGACGCCGTGGTGGCGCAGACGCGTGACAACCCGGTTTTCTATGTCAATTACGCCCATGCCCGCTGCCGCTCGGTCCTGCGGCATGGCGCTGAGAAATACGGTGCGGACCAGGTGAGCGACAGCGCGCTGGCCGGCGCGGACCTCTCTGACCTCACCGCGCCTGAAGAGCTGGCAGTGCTGCGCCGCATCGCTGCCTTCCCCCGCCAGGTGGAGGCCGCAGCCCAGGCGCGCGAGCCCCACCGCATCGCGACCTACTGCATCGACCTGGCGGCAGACTTTCACGCGCTGTGGAACCGCGGGCGGGAAGAGGCGGCCCTGCGCTTCATCCAGGAGGACGCGCCCCAGGCCAGCAAGGCGCGCCTGGCTCTCGTGGCGGCAACGGCTGCCACGCTGCGGGCCGGGCTCGATATTCTCGGTGTTGAACCGGTAGAGGAAATGCGTTGATGAACGGCTCTGACAACATCCCCCCCGATCCCCGCGCGCGCGACCACCGCGGCAACCGCATCAACCCGGCCGGCCGCTACGCCGGCGGCGCGCCTGGGGGGCAACCCCAGAATCCGCCGCCCGGCCCCGGCCCGGCCGCGCCGCAGCAGGGCAGGCTCTATGCCGATGGCCCCCAGCGCCTGGCCCCGGGCCAGCGCGGCCCCCAAAGCGCCCGGCAGGACTACCAGCAGGAGGGGCCCCAGGGTTACGGGGAGCCCGGTTATGTCGAGCCCGGCTACCAGGACCAGGATTTCAATGCCACCGGCCAGCGCGCGCGTGAGCGGCTGAACGGCCGCCCCCCGCGCAACGGCCGCGGGGGCGGCGGGTCGGGCGGGGTGCTCGGCTCGATGCTGGGCCAGGACCCAGGCACCCGCAAGCTGGTGGGCGGTGCGGCGATCATCGTCGTGCTGCTGGGCGCCACAGTGGGGGGCTGGGCATTGTTCGGCAGCCATCATGAAGGCGTGCCGGTGATCGGCCCGCCGATGATGGCGCTTAAGGATCGCCCCGCTGACCCGGGCGGCCTGCAGGTCATGCGTGATGACACCGCCCAGAGCGACGTGACGGGCAAGGGGGCCTTGCACCTGGCCCCGCTGCCCGAGCAGCCGGACGCCCAGGCCCTGGCCCGCGAGGCCGCCGCCCGCCAGCAGCCCCAGCCCCCCCCGATCACACCGGCAAGCGACACGCCTGCTGCCACAACCCCCCCAGCTCAGCCCGAGACGCTGCCAGCCCAGCCTGCGCCCGCAACCACGCAGGCGCCTGAGAAAGCGGCCGCTGAAACCCAGCCTGCCTCTGCGCCCGACCAGGCAGAGCATGAGGGGGCAGAGGCCGAAGCGCGCGAGCGTGCCCGCCAGGCCGAGGAACAGCGCCAGGCTGCCCGCCAGGCGCAGGAGGAAGCGGCCCAGAAACGCGCCGCCGCCCGCAAGGCAGCGCAGGAAGCCGCTGCCGAGAAACGCGCTGCCGCCCGCAAGGCCGCCCAGGAGGCCGCCGCCAAAGCCGACAAAGCTGACAAAACGGACGCCGCCACCCTGCCGCCGCCCTCAACCACACCGGCCAGCAAGCCTGCCGCCAAGACCCCTGCCAGCGCAGACGCCCCCAGCGCCAGTGCCGCTCCGGCTGGCAGCGGGCATTACGCCGTGCAGCTGGGCGCGCTTGACAGCCCGGCCCTGGCGCGCAAGGCGTGGGAAGCCAGCAAGGGCAAGGCGCCTGACCTTCTGGGCGGCCACACCCCGCTTTACTCGCAGGTCACGCGCAACGGGCGCAGCTACGTGCGGCTGCGGGTGGGCGGTTTTGCTGACATGAAGGCAGCGCGCCTGTTCTGCGCCAAGCTGCATGCGGCTTCCGTCAACTGTGCGCCAGCCGCTTTCTGACCGCGCAGCTTCAGCTCCGGCTGGAAGGCTTCGAGGGCCCGCTTGACCTCCTGCTGGAGCTGGCGCGCACCCAGAAGGTGGACCTGCAGTCGCTCTCGCTGCTGCAGCTCGCCCAGCAATATCTGGACTTCATCGCCCAGGCCCGCCACCTGCAGCTTGAACTGGCTGCAGACTGGCTGGTCATGGCCGCCTGGCTGACCTGGCTCAAGTCACGCCTCCTGCTGCCCCAGCCCGAAAGCGACGCTGACGCCGAGCTTGAGGAAGCCTCAGACCAGCTCCAGGCCCGCCTGGCTGAGCTTGCCCGCGTGCAGGCCGCAACCGCCTGGCTCCAGGCACGGCCCCGGCTTGGGCGCGACGTGTTCGCGCGCGCAGAGACCGAGGATCATACGGTCCGCACAGCCGGCCCGCTTGAAGGCGATGTCACCCGGCTGGTGAGCGCCTATCTCACCGCCCGCCGCCGTTCAGCACGCCAGCGGCACTACCGCCCGCCGCCCGTGCGTTACTGGACCGTGCAGCAGGCCCGCACCACCCTGATGCGCCTGCTGGGCGCGCGCGCCCTGCAGGGCGGCGCCGGCGGCGGATGGCACAACCTGCTCGCCCTCCTGCCGGAGCTGATCCCTGCGTCTTCGCAAGCACCGTCGTCGGCTCCCCTGCAGGCCCGCGCCGCCCAGGCGGCTTTGCTGGTGGCCGGGCTCGAGCTTGCCAAAAGCGGCACGCTCGAGCTGCGCCAGCCCGCGGAATTCGCCCCCATCGCCTGGCGCCCGGCCCCCACGCCCGACTGAAGTGGCCGAACGGTCAAAGCGCCCACAAAAAAGGGAGAGCCCGAAAGCTCTCCCCTTTATCCCGGCCAGGCCGGAAAACCGTCGTTGCGTAAGTAAGCTGCCGGAAGCTTACAATGCGCTCCACAGACCGTCGGGCCCGTAGACCTGCTGGGCCCAGTCCGCGCCCTCATGCACGTCCACCAGCTCGCCGTTATTGCCCGCGCTGCGGACGATGGCGCTGATGATCTGCACGTCGCGCCGGCCTTCCTGCCAGGTGGCGGCAGAAGGCTTGCCCGAGGCGATGGAGGCGGGCAGGGCGTCCAGCTGGTGGCCCCACTGGGTGGCGGTGAACTTCTGGAAGTAGGGCTGCTGGAAGATGTGGTCGTTGCCGTGGCCGTTGCTGAACAGGCGGGCCTGGTTGTTGTAGTAGGAGCTGCCCGGCTGGATCTCGACATAGTTCTTGTCGCCGATGACCGCAAAGCGGTTGCAGCCCGCGCTGCCGAAGGAGGAAGCGCCCTCGGCCACCGCGCCATTGGCGTAATACAGCGTCCAGCTCATCGCGCCGTCCACGTCATTGACATGCATGATCTCATGGGCGCGCACGGCGATGGGGTCCTGGTTGGAGAGGTAGCGGCTGGCATTGATGCCGTAGATGCCGAGATCTCCCAGCGAGCCGGAACCGGCCATGGCGCGGTTCAGGCGCCATTTCAGGTAGGGCAGGTCGCGGTCGGGCAGCTGGTTTTCCAGGTTGGCGGTCTGGATGAGCTGCAGCTTGCCGACCTGGCCCGCCTTGAGCTGGGCGATGACGTCGCGCGTCATGGGGTCGAAATGCACGCGGTAGCCGATCATCAGCTGCTTGCCGGCCTTCTTGGCGGCAGCGGCCATGGCGTCGCAGTCTTCCACGGTGGTGGCCATCGGCTTTTCGCACATCACGTGCTTGCCTGCGGCAAACGCAGCCTCGGTGAAGTGGCGGTGGGTGGCATTGGGGGTGATGACATACACGGCGTCAATGGCCGGGTTGCGGGCGATGGCAGCCCAGTCCTTGTAGGTATAGGCGCTGTTGGGGCCCAGCTTGTATTTGCGGGCGTAGAACTCGGCCTTGGCCTTGTCGCCCGAGATGACCGCAACCAGCTCGGAATTCTCGGCCGTGCTGAAATTGGGGAGGATGACCTCGGTTGCGTATTTGCCCAGGCCCAGCACCGCATAGCCGAACTTGCGCTTGCCGTTGGCCGGCCGGCCGGACTGGGCGAAGGCCGACATAGCGGGCGTTGCGGCCATTGCCGCGGCACCGAGGCTGGCGACCTTGAAGAAATCTCTGCGTTCCATGTTTCAAGCCCTCAAAAACTGTTCCGACCGATCCGGCACCTTGCCCAAGGAGGAAAGGGCGCCGGCCTGTCCTGCTGCCCAAAGTATCTGCCCCCGCCCGGGGAGGAAACTGCCCTGGCATTAACTGGCCCATTAACTGTTTTTAACAGTCTCCGGGCGCGCAAAGCAGGTTCTTTCAGGTCGCATGACAGGCAATCTGTCACTTGCCGGAAGCCTGCCACTCTTTTTTTCACTTATGAAGGGGCTTATCCCTGCACCCAGTGCAGGGCAGCATCTTGCTAGGGCCGGTTTTTGATTTGCGCCCTTCTTTCCCATCACCTGAAACAACCAATACTGCATTGGTCCTGTTAACAGATCTGCCTGAAAACCGGTTCTGCCTGCAGGTCCATTCCCTGCAGGGCCCCGATCTGACATAACAGCCCTGCCTCTTATTAGTCTTACAGCAAGCCAGACACAGAAAGACGGAACCCCGGTGCATGCAGCCTTCAGCAAGGCCCCGCTCTGAAGCAGACCCCGCAACCCCCAGTCCCGCGCACCCAACAGCGCCAGGGGTGCGGGCGGAAGCGGTCAAGCTGGCTGAAGCCCTGCTCTTTGCCAGTGCAGGCCCTGTTGCGCGCCAGGCGCTGGCTGAGTTCCTGGCCGGGCGCGGCTTTGCGCGCGAGGCCGAAGGGCTTGAAGAGGTGATCGCAGCCCTGGAGGGGCTTTACGCAGGCCATGCGGTGGGGGTGGTGGCGGTTGCAGGCGGCTGGCAGCTGCGCACGCGCCCCGATTACGGCCCCGCCCTGGCCCGCGTGGTGGAAAAGCCGCGCCGTCTGGGCCGCGCAGCCATGGAAACCCTGGCCGTGGTCGCGTATCATCAGCCCTGCACGCGCGCCGAGATCGAGGCCATACGCGGCGTCAGCCTCGGCCAGGGCGTGCTTGAGCCCCTGCTGGAGGAAGGCCTGCTGGCCCCGCGCGGGCGCAGGGAAGTGCCGGGCCGCCCGGTGCAGTGGGGCACCACGCCTGCCTTTCTGCGCCTGTTCGGCCTCAACCGCCTGGCCGACCTGCCGGCCAGGGGGGAGCTGATGCTCGACCCCCAGCCGACCGGCCCCGCTGATCCGGAGCCAGCGCCGGAGCCAGCGCCGGAGCCGGAGTCAGAGGGCGGCGCGCCGGGGGAGGCCGCAGAGAAACAAGCCACCCGCACCGGGGCACGGAGCGGGAAGAAGGGAGACGGGGAGAGGGATGTTTGACCTGAGCTGGGCGGAGATGGCGCTCCTGGTCGTTGTGGCCCTGATCTTCATCGGCCCCAAGGACCTGCCGGTCGCCATGAAGGCGCTTTCCAAGGGGATCCGGGCCATGCGCGGCCTGGCGGCGGAATTCCAGCGCCACCTTGATGAGATGGTGCAGCAGGCGGACCTGGGGGAGACGCACCAGCAGTTGCGCGACCTGCAGAAGTTCAACCTGCGCAACCAGGTGGAACGCATCATCGACCCCGACCGCAGCCTGCGCGACGGACTGGACCTCAAGGAAGCCACCGGCCAGGGC
Source organism: Oecophyllibacter saccharovorans (assembly GCF_006542375.1). Classification (GTDB taxonomy): domain Bacteria; phylum Pseudomonadota; class Alphaproteobacteria; order Acetobacterales; family Acetobacteraceae; genus Oecophyllibacter; species Oecophyllibacter saccharovorans. Next base: position 1,597,610 of record NZ_CP038143.1, read on the forward strand.
GCGGGTTCAGTTCCCCCGAAGCCTGAGCCGCTCCCTGAAGGCCTGCCCCGCGCCCCGGCCCCCCCGCCCGCACCGCCGCCGTCGCTGTCCTCACCCAGGGTCGCGCCCACGGCAGCAGCCTTCTCCGGTGCCCCGGAGGGCGCGCAGGAGGACCTTCAGGGCGGCCGCACCCCAGGCACGCTTCACGCCCCCCAGCAGGCGGCGCCATTGGGGGAAGGCACAGGCCAGGCCTCAAACCGGCCGCACGACCAGGCCCCGGGCGAGGGGGGCGAGGTGTCGGAAGCGCAGCTCATCGCCCTGGCGCCTGCCATCCTGCCGCCGCGCACGGCCAGGCGGCTGGTGCGCGAGGCCGCCAGCTGGCAGCGCCCTTCCGTCCTGCCGCCCGAGGTTGCGCTGCATAACGGCATCCGGGTCGTTATCATGAGCGAGACCCGCACCCTCGACGATTCCGGTGAAACCCCTCCTGCTTCCCATCCGGCAGAACCCGAGACCGCAACCCTGAAAGAAGCCCCGCATGGCTGAGAGCAATCCCATCAACGACACCCCCATGCCGCTGATGGCGCATCTGACCGAGCTGCGGAAGCGGCTGATCTGGTGCCTGGTGACCTTCGCCCTCGCTTTCGTGCTGTGCTACCATTTCTCGGGCGACATCTACCGCTTCCTGGCCCAGCCGCTGGCTGCGATCATGCGCCAGCGCGGCGAGCAGCCGCACCTGATCTACACGGCTTTGTACGAGGCCTTTTTCACCCATATCCGCGTGGCCGTGTTCGGGGCCTGCTTCCTGGCCTTTCCCATGATCGCCATCCAGGCCTGGATCTTTATCGCGCCCGGGCTGTACCAGAACGAGAAAAAGGCCTTCGCCCCCTTCCTGATCGCAACTCCGGTGCTGTTCCTGGTGGGGGCCGCGCTCGCCTATTACGTGGTGTTCCCCTACGCCTGGGAGTTCTTCCTCTCCTTCCAGCAGAGCGGGGGGAAGGACAGCATGGGCATCGAGCTTCAGGCGCGGGTGTCGGAATATCTCAACCTGGTCACCAAGATGATCCTGGCTTTCGGCATCTGCTTCGAACTGCCGGTGGTGCTGACCCTGCTGGTGCGCGTGGGGCTGGTGAGCACGGCCCAGCTGCGCAAGGTGCGGCGCTACGCCTATGTGGCCGCCTTCGCCATCGCTGCGGTCATCACCCCGCCTGACGCGATCACCATGCTCACCCTGGCCGTGCCGCTGATAGGGCTTTATGAGATCTCCATCCTGGCCGCCAGCCTCATGCAGTCCCACCGCCGCCGGCTCAAGGACAAGGCCCAGGCCGAAGCTGAAACTGAAGCTAAACCAGGAGCCGCCAAGCCTGCCCCCGAACCGCCCGAGCGCCTTTCCCACCAGGCCGAAGCCCAGCCCCAACCGCCGCCGCAATAACCTGCCCTTATCTGCCCTGACCCCCTGACCGGCCCGCTTTTCCAGACGGAGTTTTCCCTCAATGCACGACCTCAAAGCCCTCCGCGCCGATCCCGCCGCCTTTGACGCCGCCCTCAAACGCCGCGGCCTGCCGCCTGTGGCAGAGCAATTAGTGGCGCGCGATGAGGAAGGTCGTGCAGCGATGGCCGAGCTTCAGGCGGCCCAGGCGGAGCGCAAGACCCTGGCGCGTGAGATCGGCCAGGCCAAGCGCAAGGGCGAGGATTCTGCCGAGCTTGAAGCGCGTGCCGTCGCCCTGCGCGAGCGGATCGACATGCTTGAGGATAAGGCCGTTCAGCTGCAGGGTGGCGTACATGCGGACTTATTGATGCTGCCCAACCAGCTCGCCCCTGACGTGCCTGAAGGGGCGGATGAAAACGACAATCTCGAGCTCAGCCAGTGGGGGGAGCGGCCTGATTTCCCCTTTGAGCCGCGCCAGCATTTCGAGCTGGGGGAGGCGCTGGGGCTGATGGATTTTGCCGCAGCCGCCCGCCTATCAGGCTCGCGCTTCGTCATGCTGCGCGGCGCGTTGGCGCGGCTCGAGCGCGCGCTGGGCCAGTTCATGCTCGATACGCACACCGGCGAATTCGGCTACCAGGAAACCACCGTGCCGTTGCTGGTCAAAAATGCAGCTATGGTCGGCACCGACAAGCTGCCTAAATTCGCCGCGGAATCTTTCGAAACCAGAGACAGCCGCTGGCTGATCCCCACCGGCGAGGTGCCGCTGACCGCCTCGGTGATGGGCGAGATCCTGCCTGACGCCGCGCTGCCGATGCGTCTGACCACCCTGTCGCAATGCTTCCGCTCCGAGGCCGGCTCTGCAGGGCGCGACGTGCGGGGCATGCTGCGCCAGCACCAGTTCACCAAATGCGAGCTCGTCTCCATCACCCGGCCCGAAGACAGCGAGGCCGAGCACGAGCGCATGACCCGCGCGGCTGAAACCGTGCTTGAAAAGCTGGGCATCCCTTACCGCCGCATGCTGCTCTGCGCGGGCGATACGGGCTTCGGCGCGGCCAAGACCTATGACCTGGAGGCCTGGCTGCCCGGGCAGAAGGCGTGGCGGGAGGTCTCTTCCTGCTCCAACACGCGCGATTTCCAGGCCCGCCGCATGAATGCCCGCTACCGCCCGGCCAAAACTGAGGGGGAGGGCGACAAAGCCGCCAAGGTGGCGCCTGCTTTCGTGCACACGCTCAACGGCTCGGGCCTGGCTGTGGGGCGCGTACTGATTGCGGTGATGGAGAACAACCAGCAGGAAAACGGGGACATTCTCATCCCCGAAGCCCTGCGGCCTTACATGGGCGGGCAGGAAGTCATCACCAAAGCGGGCTGAAAAACCTTCTCCCGACATGAAAAACGGCCCCGGTGAAAGCCGGGGCCGTTTTTGTTTCGCTGTTTTACTGGTCTGCTGTTTCAGCGCTCAGCGCCGCTTCACGCCTGGGGGCGCCTGCGGCTGCTGCGCGCGGTTGCCGTGCGGCGGGTGGCGCGCTTGGGCGGCTTGCCGTCCCCGCCCGGGCCAGAGCCACCAGTGTCCCTGCCGCCGCGCCGGCCGGGATGGCGGCTCTGGCGGCGGGTGGTCTCGCGCATGCGGCTCTGGGTGCGCAATACCTGCTCGATCCAGTCATCAAGGGTGGCTGCATTGCGCTCGGCGGTTTCTAGATCGGCGTAGATCTCGGGAAAGCGCATCGCAAGCCAGCGCCAGGTCACCAGCAGGCGGTGACGCTTTTCAGCCCGCTCCAGCTCTTCATTGGAGGACTGCGCTGCAGGCGGCAGGCGGCCGGTGCCGGGCGGGGGCACCTGCTGGCCGCGCGCATGCTGGGCGGCCCATTCCACCAGGCGGGCAACACCGTTGTCACGCGTGTTGACCGGGCACATGGCGTAGGTCCAGCGGGTGTTGAGGTCGAGGTCCTCAACGCCTTCCAGCTCGGCTGCGATCTCCATCGCCTGTTCCATGTCGGCCAGGCGGTAATTGGGGTCGTCAGGCCGCAGCACCGCGCGCTTGATGCGCGCCAGCACGCCGTAGAGGCTGTCCGTGCCCACTTCGCCTGCCACCGCGTCAACGATATCGGCGTCCGGCTGCACCAGCGGGCGCAGCTCCGTCTCCACCTCGGGCGCGGCTTCAAGCGCGCGCCGCACTACGGTCGGGCTGCCCGCCCCTTCCAGCACGCAGACCAGGCCTTCCTCATGCTTGCCGTAACGGCCCGCGCGCCCGCCGATCTGCTTGATCTCCTGGGTGGTGAGGTTGCGGTTCTCGCGCCCATCGAATTTCTGCAGCGCGCTGAACACCACGCGCTTGATCGACAGGTTGAGCCCCATGCCGATCGCGTCAGTGGCGATCAGGATGTCCGCTTCCCCGCTGTTGAAGCGCGCAGCTTCCGCCCGCCGCACCTCAGGGCTCAGCGCGCCGTAGATCACCGCGACCTTGCGGCCCTGGGCCATGAGCTGGGCGCGCAGGTCGAGCACCTCGCGGCGCGAAAAGGCGATGAGCGCATCGCCGGCCTTGAGCTCCTTGAGCGCCAGCGTGCCGCCTGCCTTGAGCGGGCTCTTGCGCTCCAGGTGGATCTCCTCGACCTCGTCGCCGCACAGCTCGGCGATGCGCTTGACCTGGGGGATGCAGTCCGCAGCCCCCAGCACGAAGATCTGGCGCGCGGGCACGCCCATGATGGCCGCCGTCCACGCCGCGCCGCGATCGGGGTCGGAAAGCATCTGCGCTTCATCAATGATGGCCACGTCAACGGGGCGGTTGAAGGGGCACATCTCCACCGTGGCCGCCACATGCTTGGCGGTGGGGTCGATGATGCGCTCCTCGCCGGTGGTCAGCGAGGTGGGCACGCCGCGGCTGACCAGCGACTCGCGGAACTCATGGGCCAGCAGGCGCAGCGGGGCCAGGGCCACGCCGCTTTCAGCGCCGGCCAGCGTTTCAAGCGCGGTGTGGGACTTGCCGGAATTGGTCGGTCCCGTCACCAGGGTGATGCGCCGCTTGAGCGCGCGCGCGGTGCGGAAATGACCTGCGAACTTGTCCAGGGCCGCCACGCGCGCGATCGCCTCATTGCCCTGCGGTGTTGCAGGCTCCAGCGTGGGGAGGGGGGCTTTTTCCAGCGCGCCTTCAGGCGGCCCGCTTTCGCCACGCCGCCAATAGGGGATGAGCTGGCGGCATTTCTTGAGCTCGGAGGGCTCGAAATAGAAGGTCTCGCGCCCGTCCTCATCGGTTACGCGGCGGGCGACGGGCAGGCGGTTCTCAGCGATCCAGCGCAGCGCGTCACGGCGCGAGCAGCGCAGGATTGCAGGCACTTCCTCGAAATCAACGAGCGTATCTTCCCACTGCTTGAGGCGCTCAAGCTCCTGGGCGCGGCGCTCTTCGGCGCGGGCGCGGATCTCGGCCTGCTCTTTCTGGCGCTTCTCTTCAGCTTCGACCAGCTCGCGGGTCAGGTTCTGGTCGTGCACGCCAAAAGCTTCCGCCACCGAGGCTGAAAGATTGGCAAGCTGCGCCCCCGAAAGGGTGACACCGCTGTCGGCAAGCTCGGTCCGCACTTCCTCAAGCACCTGGGCAGGGATGCTGCCCATCGACCGCCACCGCTCCTCCAGCACACCCTGAAGCACGTCGCGCAGGTGCTCGGCATTGATGTTGGGGTCGGTGACCAGGGCCACGGCCTGCTGGATGTCGGGCTTGCGCACCCAGACTTCCATATCGCCTTCAACGATGGCGTTCAGCTGCGCGGTCCAGTGCCGGCGGCGCACCTGGCACAGGGCCTGCTTGAGCTCGGCGCGCGTGAGCTCAAGCAGGGGCTTGCCGGTATTGTGCTCGGCAGAGGCGATGAGCCCGCGCACCTGGCTGAGCAGCGGCGCGCGTTCACGCGGGGTGATTTTGAGGGAGTCGCCGTACTCATGCTCGGCCTTTTCCAGGATGGCTTCGGGCGCAATGGGAGGCATGGGGGCGGGCGTGGCGGCGGGGGCCGGCGCGTGCGCGGCATCGTCGAGCGGCGGCTCGGAAGGATTCTGATCACTCATGCCCCATTAGTGGCCCATTCCCGCCGCTGCATCAATGCGCTAGAGAGGGGAAAACCGATCCGGCCCGGCCTGCGCCCCGACCGTGAGCCCCCAGTCTGAAATTATCCCTGAGATTACCCCTGCGCCTACCCCTGAGCCCAAGAGGAGTTCCCAGCCGTTATGACGACAGTTTTCCCCCAGAAATCAGCCCCCACCCCCACGATGGAAGGCACGCTGAGCGGCCTGGAACCCCATGAGGGCCACCCCGGCCAGCACCGGCTGCAGGCCCCGGGCAAGGAATACGGCCATCTCTACCCCGCCAAGGTGGAGAAGGTGCATCACTGGACCAAACGCCTGTTCAGCTTCACCACCACGCGCGACCCGGGGCTGCGGTTTGAAAACGGCCAGTTCACGATGATCGGCCTTGAGGTGGACGGCAAGCCGCTGCTGCGCGCTTATTCCATCGTCTCGGCCAATTACGATGAATACATGGAGTTCCTCTCCATCGCGGTTGAAGACGGCCCCCTGACCTCGCGCCTGCGCCACGTCAAGGAGGGCGACACGGTGCTGATCGGCCGCAAGCCGGTGGGCACCCTGCTGCTCGACAACCTCAAGCCGGGCCGCAACCTCTATTTCTTCTCCACCGGGACCGGGCTTGCGCCTTTCATGAGCCTGATCAAGGACCCCGAGACCTATGACCGCTATGACAACGTCATCCTCACCCACACGGTACGCGAGCGTGACGAGCTCGCTTACCGCGACTTCATCGAAAGCGAGCTGCCCCGCCATGAATTCCTGGGCGAGGAGGTCAGAAGCAAGCTGAAATACTACCCGGCCGTGACGCGCGAGGACTTCCCGGTGCAGGACCGCATCACCAAGCTGATCGAAACCGGGCAGCTCTTCCGCGACCTGGGCCTGCCCGAGCTGGACCCGGCCCTTGACCGCGCCATGATCTGCGGCTCGCCCGAGATGCTGGCCGACACTGAAAAGCTGCTGGTTGACCGCGGCTTTGACGAAGGCAACATGAACCACCAGGGCTCCTACGTGGTCGAAAAGGCCTTCGCCGAGCGCTGACGCCCGGTTCTGTTTCTTCTGCCTGTCCTGCCCCCCTGAACCGCTGAGGTTACCGCCATGTCGCATCCTTCCGAGTCTTCTGGAGCCTCCCCCTTTCCCTCAGCGGGCGCTGCTGCCCGCCACCCCCAGGACGGGGAAGGCGTTCAGGAGTTCGACCTGTTCGTCATCGGGGCGGGGTCAGGCGGTGTGCGGTGTGCGCGCGTGGCTGCCCAGCTCGGGGCGCGGGTGGGCATCGTCGAGCGCAGCCACTGGGGCGGCACCTGCGTCAATCTGGGCTGCGTGCCCAAAAAGCTGATGTTCTACGCCGCCGAGACAGGCCGGGCGATCGCTGACGGCCCGTCCTATGGCTGGAACGTCCCGCTGCCTGAATTCGACTGGCCCCATTTCCAGAAGGGCAAGGATGCCGAGATCACCCGACTCGACGGCATCTACGTCTCCATGCTGCAGAAGGCCGGGGTGATATTGTTCGAGGGCGAGGCGCAGCTGCAGGGCGCGCAGACCATCGAGATCGGCCCCTCCGCGCTGGACCCCACGCGCAAGCCCCAGCGCATCAGGGCGCGCCACATCGTGCTGGCCACGGGCTCGACGCCCACGCGTATCGATTTCCCCGGCAGCGAGCTGTGCATCACCTCCGACCAGGTCTTCCACCTCCCGGCCCAGCCGCGCCGCCTGGCGGTCATCGGCGGCGGCTATATCGGCGTGGAATTCTCGGGCGCCTTCCGCGGCTTCGGCTCGGACGTTGCGATCTCCTACCGTTCCGCCCATGTGCTGCGCCATTTCGATGACGAGCTGCGCCTGCGCCTTGAAGAGCTGATGGACCTCGCAGGCATCCACCGCCATCCCCACACGCTGCCGCGCAGTCTCGAGCGCACGCCAGACGGCCTGCGCCTCACCCTTGATGACGGCACCGAGCTTGCAGCCGACCAGGTGATCATGGCCGTGGGCCGCCACCCGGCCATCGCCGGGCTGGGGCTCGAGAAGGCCGGCGTGCGCACCGAGAAGGGGCGGGTGCTGGTCAACAGCGCCTTTGAAACCAACGTGCCGGGCATCTACGCCATCGGCGACATTTCAGACAAATACAACCTGACCCCCACCGCCATCGCCGAGGGCCAGCTGCTGGCCGAGCGGCTTTACGCCCCCCAGGGACGCTACTGGGACTTCAACCAGGTGCCGCGCGCCGTCTTCTACGCCTCGCCTCTGGCAACGGTGGGGCTGAGCGAGCAGGAAGCGGCGGTGGACCATGACCTGCTCATCTACACCTCAAGCTTCACCCCCATGCGCCAGGTGATGCCCCACCGCCCGGGCAAGGCCTTCATGAAGCTGGTTGTCGATGAGAAAAGCGATGTCATCCTGGGCGCGCACATGATCGGGCCGGAAGCGGCCGACATCATCCAGATCATGGCCGTCGCGGTGGTCAACGGGCTGACCAAGATCCAGCTCGACCACACCCTGGCGCTCCACCCCACGACGGCCGAGGAATTCGTGACCATGCGCACGCCCACCCGCCGCGTGGCCAAAGGCACGGTGGAAGCCCTGGGCTGAGGCCGCTTATTTCGGCAGCAGCGCACCCAGCCCCAGGGCGTGCAGCTTGCGCGCCAGGCGGTGGAGCAGCAGGGTGCGGGCGTAAAGGGCGCGGGCGGGGTTGAGGGCCAGGGCGCGCTTTTCGTAATCCACCGCTGCATCATACTGGTGCTGGCGGGCGTGATATTTCGCCAGGCTGTGATAGGTTGCAGCGAGGTTGGTGCCTTCTTCAAGCAGGGTCTCCAGCTCGGCGCGGCAGGCCTCAAAATCCCCCGCACTGAGATAAGCCATGGCCAGGAAGCGGCGATAGGGCAGGGCTGCAGGCTCGCGTTCCACCGCCCTTTGGGCCATGCGCACGGCGTTCTGCGTATCACCCACCCGCAGCAGGCAGCGCGCCAGGGTGTGCAGCACCGCCCCACTTCGGGGGTGCAGGCTGAAGGCCTGGCGGGCGCAGGAAAGCGCGCGGTGGGGGTGGCGGCGGCTGAGCAGCTCGGTGCGGGTTTCAAAAAAGCAGCTGCTGCGGGCCCGCGCGCTCCACACCGCGTGGATGCAGCGCGCAGGGTCGAAACGCCCTTCGACGATCTGGCGCACCGCGCGGCTGAGCTGGCCGGTGGACGCCAGGTGATTGGCAACGATATGGCCCGCGTAAGGCAGGCCTACAGGGGTGACGGTGATGTCGCGGCAGATGCGGCGCATGTGCAGCAGCTCGAGCCTGCAGCGCGAATCATAAAAGACATAGGCGCGCCGCGGCTGGGCGATGGGCTGGCGCCGCTCGGTCACGAAGGGGAGGTGGAAGCTCTCCTGCCAGCGGTTCTCGCGCCGCATGACCTTGGGATCAACGGAATATTGCGGCCCCATGGCAATGGCGGTCGCCTGCAGGAAACGCGCATGGCGCAGGGCGGCATAAGCCCCCATGCTCGAGCCATAGGTGAAGACGTTGCGAAAGCCGCGGGTGCGCTGCCGGACAGCCTCCAGCAGCGCTTCCATCTCTTCATGCTGATACCAGCTGTTGTCGCGCGAGAGCACATGGATGGCATGCAGCCCGTGGCGGTGGAAGAATTCCTCCCCGAAACCCGCCCGCTCCAGCGTGTGCTGGTCGCTGTAGCTGCCGAAGGTGACGAAGATTGTCTCTCCCCCACCCATCCAGTCGCTCGGGTGGTCAGGCTGGCAGTGGCGGGCCAGCAGGAGGTCAGAACGGTAGAGGTCTTCAGTGGCCATGAATGCGGGCGCGCCCACTCCCAATCCAGCAGTGTCAGGGCCCGTATTGCAGTGGTCAGTATTTAATTCAATTCAGTGCAGTGCAGCGTCGGGGCAGGCTTTCCGCCGATCTCGCGCCCCGGGCCCGGGGGAGAAAACCTGGCGGAAAGCCGCGTGATTATGTGCCGGGTGAACCCGGACCTGCCAGACCCGGACTTGCCAGCTTTCGGGCTTACCAGCCGTTGCCGCGCGGGGCGACCCAGCCATTGCCCGTGGCATCGCCCAGGCGGCCCTGCTCGATGGGGTCGCTGTTCTGGTAGGCGCTGCCGAAGGGGGTGAGGTTGGTGCCCGTCACCTTGTCGCGTTCCATCTTGGCGAGATGCCCCGGGTCAGGCCCGTTCTCGAACTCGACGGAAGGCGCTTCCTGGTAGCCCTGGGGCAGGCTGCGGTGGCCGCGGGCATGGAAATGCTCGCCGCCATGGCTGCCACCGCCCGTGGCGCCCAGCGGCGCCTGGGAGCCGTGCGAGGAGGCCGAGGCGCCATGCGCTGCCTGGTAGGGGTTGGAGAAGCGGACCGACTGCGCCCAGGCGGAACCAGCCCCCGCTGCGGTGAGCAGGGAGCCGGCCAGAAGGGCGCGTGACAACATGAAGGGAAGTTTCTGCACGGGGAATCCTGAGGCGTCTTGCATGAAAATATGAAACCGGGTCTGCCGCTGCCGATAAACCGTTAATCGGCAGCGGCAATAAAAAGCCCGGCGATAAAAAGCTTTGTGCCCTGTATGTATTGTAATCATGGCGCTTTTGCGCAAGGGGGCTTGTGCATTTCCCGCGCCTCTGCAGCAGGGTAGCTGGGGGAAATATGTCCCGCCTGTTGCTTATCTGCCGCTCTTCGGCCCCGCCCTGCACAGCACTGGAGCTGGGCCCGCTCTTTTCACCTCCGTGGTGCTGCGTCATAGTGGCTCAAGAGTGGTTTGCAGCTGCGCCTGGCAGGCGCCGGGCCGATGAACGGGAGTTGGAACAGCATGCAGTCTTCAGCAGCCCCTGCGGGCACCGCCAGTGAGCCCGCGGCCAGGGAAACGGCCCCACGCGGCTGGTCGCCTGCCAGCTGGCGGAACTTTCCCATCCGCCAGGCCCCGAGCTACGGGGAGCAGGCGGCGCTGGAGGCGGTCGAGAAGCGCCTTTCCACCTATCCGCCGCTCGTTTTCGCAGGCGAGGCCCGCCGGCTCAAGCGCCGCCTGGCCGCAGCGGGGCGGGGGGAGGCCTTCGTGCTGCAGGGCGGCCCCTGCGCTGAAAGCTTCGCTGATTTCAGCGGCAATTTCGTGCGCGACACCTTCCGCGTCCTGCTGCAGATGGCCGTCGTGCTGACCTATGGGGCCAAGGTGCCCGTGGTCAAGATCGGCCGCCTGGCAGGCCAGTTCGCCAAGCCCCGCTCTTCGGATGTGGAGGTGCGCGACGGCGTGGAGCTGCCCTGCTACCGCGGCGACATCATCAATGACCCGGCCTTCACCGCAGCCTCCCGCACCCCGGCGCCCGAGCGGATGGAGACGGGCTATTTCCAGTCGGCCGCCACGCTCAACCTGCTGCGCGCCTTCTCTCATGGCGGTTACGCCAACCTGCATGAGGTGCACCGCTGGAACCTCGATTTCGTCGGCCGCACCCCTCTGGCTGACCGCTACCGTGCGCTTGCGCGCCGCATCGACGAGACCCTGGCTTTTCTCAATGCCTGCGGCATCAGCCAGGCCGCCCCCCAGCTGGACGAAACCGAATTCTACACCTCCCATGAAGCCCTGCTGCTGCCTTATGAGCAGGCGCTGACCCGCATCGACAGCACCACAGGCGCCCATTACGACTGCTCGGGCCATTTCCTGTGGATCGGCGACCGCACCCGCCAGCCGGACGGGGCGCATGTGGAGTTCCTGCGCGGCGTGCGCAACCCGATCGGCATCAAGGTCGGCCCCACCACCACCGTGGCAGACCTTGAGAAGCTCCTGGAGATCCTCAATCCCGCTGACGAGCCCGGGCGCATCACGCTGATCTCGCGCATGGGGGCGGCCAAAGTGGGCCAGCTCCTGCCCCCCCTGCTGGAGGCGGTACAGGGCACCGGGCGCTCGGTGACCTGGCTGTGCGACCCCATGCACGGCAACACCCGCAGCACAGCCAACAAGGTCAAGACGCGCGATTTCAACGACATCCTCAGCGAGATCGTGGGCTTTTTCGACGTGTTCGAGCGCGCAGGCCTGCGTCCGGGCGGCGTGCATTTCGAGATGACGGGCCAGGATGTCACTGAATGCGTGGGCGGGGCCAACGGCCTGACGGACGCGGATCTGAGCGCACGCTACGAGACCTTCTGCGACCCGCGCCTCAACGCGGCGCAGTCGCTGGAGATGGCCTTCCGCCTGGCTGACATCCTGGGCGCAAGCGGGCTTTACGCCTCCTGAGCGGGGCACACATCTATATGCCAGGCAGGAGGTGAGCGCGTGACCCAGAACAGCAATGAGGGCAACGGGGGCAAGGAAGGGGCGGCACTCCAATCGGACCCCCAGAAGACCCCGACCCTGGCGCAGGAGGTGATCGCCCAGGTTGGCGGCCGGGACCAGGCGGCGCTGACCACGCTGGAGGAAGGCAACATCGCAGGCCGGGTGGACAGCTACTTCATCCGCACCCGCGACGTGGTGCGCCATTACGGCGATTGCGAGGTCACCTACGCCGTCTTCCTCCGCCGCCCGGTGATCTCAGCCTGCGGTCTGGCCCAGGCCTGGCTGCGCAACGTGGCGCGTGCCGGAAACTTCCAGGTCGATATCCGCGAAATCTATCCCGAAGGCAGCTGGGTCGGCGCGGGCGAGCCGCTTTTCTACCTCAGCGGCTCATTCGCTGCCCTGGCCCCGCTTGAGACCATGCTGCTGCAGAAGCTGGGCGCCACCTGCGTTGCCGCCCACAACGCCTACCAGATGGCCATGGCCCTGCCCGAAACGCCCTTCCTGGCGATGGACGCCCGCCACTGCACCGGCATGGAGATGCAGGAGCAGATGGCTTACGGTGCTGCCGTGGGCTCGCGCGCAGCCCAGCGGGAAGGGGCAGTGGGCTTCATCGGCAATGCCAATGACCACACGGCCCCCTTCTTCGGCCTCACCAAGGGGCTGGGCACGATGCCCCATGCGCTGATCGGCTACGCAGGCAGCACTCTGCGCGCTGCTGAAATGTATGCCGACACCTTCCCGGGCGAGCCGATGACGGTGCTGGTGGATTATTTCGGCCGCGAGATCACCGACGCGCTGGAAGTCTGCCGCCGATTCCCCGAAATGGCCGCCGAAGGCCGGCTTTCGGTGCGGCTGGACACGCATGGCAGCCGCTTCCTCGAAGGGCTGGACCCCCAGTCCTCCTACGCGGTGCTGGAGCGGCGCACGCCCGGCACCATCCGCCGCTATCGCTCGGAGAAGGAATTGCGCTACCTTGTGGGCACAGGCGTTTCGGCAGCGGCCATCTGGCGCATGCGCGAAGCGCTGGACGGGGCCGGTTTTCCGAAAGTGAAGATCGTCGCCTCTTCAGGCTTTTCAGTGGCCAAATGCGTTGCGATGCAGGACGCCAACGCCCCGGTGGACGTGGTGGGCACAGGCTCCTTCCTGCCCGAAACCTGGGCTGAGACCTATGCGACGGCCGACATCGTCTCCTATAACGGGCAACCGCGCGTCAAGGTGGGGCGCGAGTTCCTGCTCAAGAACCTCCAGGAAAGCCAATCTCAGGAAAGTAACAAGGCATGAGCGACAAGAATGCGGGCCGCACGGCGTCCGGGGACAAACAGGACAAGATCATCGACGTCGAATCCGTCGAGGTGGCGCCTGCCGACATCCTGCCTGCCGATGAGGTGAACGGCGAACCCTCCGACATCCCCAAGGGCTGGGTGGTGCGCATCATCGACCAGTCCAACCCAGACGCGCCTGACGACGAGCGCATCGAGGAGGTGCGGGGCTTCCATGACCTGGCCCATGCCAACGCCTTTGCGCGCGCCTATGTGCGCGACAGCGTCGAGCGCTCCCGCGTGCCCGGCGCCACGCCCAAGGAGACGCTCGACAGCTGGCTTGCCTTCGGTGAAAACGCCGATGTGCCTGACGCAGGCGAGGACGGGTGGAAGTCGAGCTCGGAGCTCAATGATTTCGTCACCGAGCCTGCAACGCCGATGGAGCGTGACTGGCGCGCGCTGGACCCCCGCCGCCTGGTTGACGAGGCGGATGCGGTGGGTGCCGAAGCCTTCCAGCACCCCACTGAAGACGAGGACGACCTTGATGACGACGAGCTGATCGAGATCATCCGCCACCGTCATGAAAATGGCGGGCATGAGAGCGGGAACCACAACGGGCATGACCACAGCGCTCATGGCCACGATCACGACCACGGTGCGGGCTGAGGGCGCGTCTTGAGCAAACTCCCCATGAAGCTGCGTTTCGCCCCGTCACCCACTGGCTCGCTCCATGTCGGCAATGCCCGGCTGGCGGTGGCCAATTATCTCTTCGCCCGCCGCCACAATGCCCCGCTCCTGCTGCGCATGGACGACACGGACGCCAGCCGGGGCCGCAAGGAGCATGAAGACAGCATCCGCCGCGACCTGAAATGGCTCGGCATCGAATGGGATGAAGAGGCGCGCCAGTCCGAGCGCACCGCGCGTTATACGGCGGTGGTGGAGAAGCTCAAGGCCAGCGGGCGGCTTTACCCCTGTTTTGAAAGCGAGCTGGAGCTGCGGATCAAGCGCGAGCAGCGCCTGCGCGCCGGCAAGCCGCCGCTCTATGACCGCGGCATGCTCAACATGACCGATGAGCAACGCGCGCGCGCCGAGGCCAACGGCAAGGTGCCTTACTGGCGCTTCCGCCTGAGCGACGGCTCCAAGCACTGGAACGACCTGGTGATGGGCGAAAGCTCGGTCAAGCTCACCGCCGTGTCAGACCCGGTGCTGGTGCGCACGGACGGCACCATTCTCTACACCCTGGCCTCCATCATCGACGACCTCGACATGGGCGTGACCCATATCGTGCGCGGTGAGGACCACATGACCAATACCGGCGTGCAGCTCGACATCGCCGAGGCCCTGGGTGCCGCGCCTGACCGCTTCACCTTCGCCCATCTGCCGCTGCTGCTGGGCGAGGGGGGCGAGAAGCTCTCCAAGCGCAAGGGGGCCATGGCGCTTTCCACTCTGCGCCATGACGGACTGGAGCCGCTGCCGCTCATGGAATATCTCGCCCGCCTGGGCACCTCGCAGGACCTGGTGCTGGAGCCGCGCGAGGCCCTGGTCGCAGGCTATGATTTCGCCCATGTCTCGCGCTCGCCCGCACGCTTTGACATGAACCAGCTCCTGGCGCTCAACCGCCGCGCCCTGCACGCCATGACCTTCGAGCAGGCCCGCCCCCTGCTGCCAGAAGGCAGCACGCCCGCCTTCTGGGAGGCCGTGCGCGGCAATATCGACCTGGGCACTGAAATCCCTCATTGGTGGGAAGTTGTTCACGGCACGATCGCGCCCACCCCCCAGCCGGGAGAAGCGGATTTCCTGCGCCAGGCCGCTTCCCTCCTGCCGCCCGAGCCCTGGGACGATCAGAGCTGGAAGGCCTGGACCACCGCGCTGAGCGAAGCCACCGGCCGCAAGGGCAAAGCCCTGTTCCTGCCCCTGCGCCTGGCGCTGACCGGCGAGGACGCCGGGCCTGAACTGGCCAAGCTCCTCCCCCTCATCGGCCGCCCCCGCGCCGAGAGCCGCCTGCAGGAAGCCGCTGCCCAGTCTGAGTGAGGCCCGCGCGTAGCCTGTTTACGGCGCGTCCTTGACGTCAGCGGTGATCTTGGTGGGGGCTTTGCTGGCTGTCTTGCCGGCCGTCTGGGCCTCGAAGGCCTGGCGTGCGGTCTCCACAGGCACCAGGGCGTCGAACAGCTTGAAGTCAGCCACCAGCCTGCCTGAGGGCAGGGACTTGATGATGTCGCGGAAGACGACATTCTCGCGCAAGGCCCCCGGGCCGTAGGTGTGGCAGGCGAACACGCTCTGGGCCGAGACTTCGTCAGTGGCTGTCAGGGTGACGATGATCTCGGCATCCTGCGCCTTCAGCTGCTCGATCGTCAGCCCGTAGAGGGGGCTGCCGGGCATGATGTCATGCACGACCGGCAGGCTGACGCGGAAAAGCGGCACCTGCGCGTGCTCCAGGACCAGGTTTTCAACCTCCAGCCCGCGCTGGCCGTTCTTCTCGGTCACGGTGCGCGCCAGCACCACCACGGCGGTGGCATCGATCAGCGGGGTCGACCGCAGGTTGCCGATGCGCAGGGCCATGCGGTAGATGCCGTTCTCCTCCCAGATGACCACATTGCGGCTGAAGATCACCCAGGGCGTGGGGCGCGAGAAGCGCGCGAACACCAGTCCCGTGGCGAGTGCTGTGAACATCATGCCCGTCAGCTCTTCAAAGGTCATGACCAGGTTGGCCGCGATGGAGACCGGGGCCGAGACCCCGTAGCCGACGGTCGAGAGCGTCTGCACGCTGAAGAAGAAATAGCCGAGATAGGTATGGCGGGTGAGGCCCGACACGCTGCCTGAGGGCAGCAGCCAGTAAGCCGCGCCGAACAGCATGTTCAGCAGGATGTAGATAACCCCCATGATCATGAAGAAGCCCGGCCAGCGGATGGCCAGCATGCGGTGATAGAGATCCCCGGTCAGCGAATGGCGGATGCCGACCTTGCGAACGTTGGGAAACGTGTTTTCCTGCTCAAGCAGGGTCAGCGCGGTGCGTTTGCGCCTGAAATGAAAGGGGGCAGCCCTGTGGGGAAATTTCACGGCGTTCAGCTTTTCTGCTCAGGGGTGGCGGGGGCGGCGGGAAGGGGCTCTTGCGGCATCGTGCCTGGGGCCGGGGCTGTATCTGTGGCTGGCTCTGGTCGCACGCCCGGCGCACGGCCGCGGGCAAGCTCGCTGACCACCCCGTGCAGGGTGCGCAGCTCCTGCTCGGTCACCTCGCCGCGGGCGAAGAGATGGCGCAGGTTGCGGATCATGCCGGGCCGCTTCTGGGCGTTGCGCAGGAAGCCGCTTTCATCCAGGTCACGCACCAGATGGGTCATGAAATTATCGACCTCGCCCTTGGTGGCGATGCGGGTCTCATTGGTCATGAAATGGCGCTCGGGCGTCTGCTCGCCGGCCAGGTACCACTCATAGGCCATGACCAGAACGGCCTGCGCCAGGTTGAGCGACATGAAGTCCGGATTGAGCGGGTAGCGGATCAGCGTGTCAGCGCGCGCCATGTCCTCATTGTCCAGCCCCGCCCGTTCGGGGCCGAAGAGGATGCCCGTCCTGAGCTGCCGCTGAGCTGCAACCCGCAATTCGGCAGCGGCGCCGCGCGCGGTCATGACCGGCTTGATGATGTGGCGCGGCCTGGGGCAGGTGGCAAAGACGCGCTGCAGGTCGGCAACAGCGTCATCAACCGTCTCATAAACGCCTGCCTGCTCGAGAATTCTGTCCGCGCCCGAGGCGGTGCGCCAGGCGCGCGGCTGGGGCCAGCCGTCGCGCGGGGCGACCAGGCGCAGGTGAAACAGCCCCCCATTGGCCATGGCGCGCGCCGTGGCGCCGATATTCTCGGCAAGCTGCGGGCGCACCAGGATCACCACGGGTTCGAACTCGCTCATCGGCGCCAGGTCAGCGCCGCCGTCACGTCCGGTCACGAAGGCTCATCCTTTCCGCCAGGTGGTGCCGCCCGGGCCGTCTTCCAGCAGGATGCCCTTGGCGGCAAGCTCGGCGCGGATGGCGTCGGCCCGGGCGAAGTCACGCGCCTTGCGCGCCGCCAGTCGCTCGGCGATCAGCTCTTCAATCACCTCAGGCGCAAGCTCCGCGCCGCCCTGGAACCACTGCTCGGGCGTGAGGCTGAAAAGCCCCATCAGCTGCCCTGCCGCCAGCAGCGCGTCGGCTGCCTCCTGCTCGCCGCCCAGCGCGCGGTCAGCCAGCTGGTGCAGTTCAGCCACCGCCAGGGCGGTGTTGAGGTCGTCATCAAGCGCGCGGGCGACGGTATGGGGCACGGTACTTCCCGGGCGGGGCGGGGTTTTCTCCAGCGCGCGGTAGAAGCGGTCCATGGTGCGGCGGGCTTCAGCCAGCTTGTCCCAGCTGAAATCGAGCGTGGCGCGGTAATGCGTGCCCAGAAACAGCAGCCGCAGCGCTTCAGCAGGCGCGCGCTCCAGCGCGGCGCGGATGGTGTGGAAATTGCCCAGTGACTTGGACATCTTCTCGCCGTCCACCCGCAGCATGCCGACATGCAGCCAGGTGCGGGCGAAAAGCGTGCCCGGATGCGCGCACAGCGACTGGGCGCGCTCGTTTTCATGATGGGGAAAGAGCAGGTCCTGCCCGCCGCCATGGATGTCGAAGCTGGTGCCCAGGTAGCGCTCAGACATGGCCGAGCACTCAAGGTGCCAGCCCGGCCGCCCGCGCCCGTAAGGGCTCTCCCAGCCCGGCTGGTCAGGCGTGGAAGGCTTCCACAGCACGAAATCATCAGGCGCGCGCTTGTAGGGCGCCACCTCCACGCGCGCGCCTGCCAGCATGTCTTCAGCGCTGCGGCCTGAAAGCTGGCCGTAACCTTCAAAGGAGCTGACCGAAAAGAGCACGTGCCCCTCTGCCTCATAGGCGTGGCCACGGGCGATCAGGCCTTCGATCATGGCCAGCATCTCGCTGATATGGGCGGTGGCGCGCGGCTCGATGTCAGGGGGCAGCACGTTGAGCGCTTTCAGGTCCTCGTGGAATTCACGCGTGGTGCGTTCGGTGAGGGTCTGGAGGCTTTCCCCGGTTTCGCGCGCGCGGTTGATGATCTTGTCATCAATGTCGGTGATGTTGCGCACGAAGGTCACCTTGGGGAAGCGGGCCCGCAGGACGCGGATCAGCATGTCGGCGCACAGCATGGCGCGCAGGTTGCCCAGATGCACGCGGTCATAGACGGTCGGGCCGCAGAAATAGACGCGGATGTCAGCCGGGTCGAGCGGCACGAAAGGGGTGAGGGTGCGGCTGTGGCTATCGTGGAACTTCAACCCGCCCGGCTGGGCGGCTGGCCCCTCATCAGGTTCAAGACTGTCAGGCACAAGGTTATCAGGCTCAAGGCTGGGGGCGGGAGTCGCAGGGGTGACGGAAGGCGGCGCGCTTGTCATGGTCTCTCTGGTTCTATCTGTCTTTTTATAAATTCTGTAAGGAAAGCGCCTGCAGGGGAAGGGGAAAAGACGGCCCCGCAGGCCGGTGTGCCACCTTGGCTGCAGAATGGTGCAGATTAACCACGCCCTTGCGCTGCCTGGCAGGCTGGCAGGCCTTGCCATGTGCAGGCAGGAGGTTAAGAGAGGGCATGACTTCCGATAAAGATTCCTCCCCGCAACCTGTTTCCGCCCTTTCTGAAACGGCTGCGCCTGAACCCTCCGCAACCGGGCTTCAACCCGGCCGGGCGGGCACGGGCTTTGCCGCCCATGCCGCAGCGCTGGTCCGCGTCGGGCTGCCGCTGGCGCTGTCGCAGCTTTCTGAAATGTCGATGGGGGTGACCGACACCGCCCTGCTGGGCGGGCTGGGCGTGGAGGCGCTGGCGGTCGGCGGCCTGTCCAACAACTTCTTCATGACCACCATGGTCATCTTCCAATGCGTGCTGGGCGGGGTGGGGGTGCTGCTGGCCCATTCGCGCGGGGCGGCCGATCACGGCAAGGACGTGCTGCATGACGGCCGCAGCGTCCTGAGTGCGGGGCTGGCGCTGGCGCTGATGGCGTTCGTGCCGTGCTTCATCCTGCTGCTCTTTGCCGGCAAGCTGTTTGCCTGCCTGCACGAGCCGGCAACGGTGGTGACGCAGGGGACGAAATTCATCCACATCCTGCTGTGGTCCCTGCTGCCTGACCTCACTCTGATCGGCCTGTGCCGCGTGACCCTGCCTGCTTTGGGCGCGCAGCGGATCCTGCTGTGGACCATGCCGGCCATGGCGATCTGCAACGGCCTGCTGAACGCAACGCTGATCCAGGGCTGGTTCGGCCTGCCGCCGCTTGGCCTCTTTGGGTCGGCTTTGGCCACCACCATAACGGGCTGGACGATCGGCATCGTGCTGGTCGGTCTGTGCTGGCTGTGGCCCTCGGTGCGGGCGGTGATGGAGCTGGTGCGCGTGCGCTGGCCGGTACTCAAGGAACTGCTGCGCCTGGGCCTGCCCATGATGGCCTCGGCCGCCTCGGAGATCCTGCTGTTTCAGATCACCACCCTGCAGGCAGGCGAGCTCGGCACCCAGAGCCTGGCCGCCCATCAGGTGGCGCTGCAGACGGCCTCGCTGCTGTTCATGGTCTGTTTGGCCATCGGGCAGGCGGCCAATATCCGCGTGGCCTACTGGCGGGGGGCGGGCAAGATGGTGCAGGCCGGTCGCACCGCTGTCACAGCCCTCGCTCTGGTGCTGGTCTGGACCTGCCTGACAGGCCTCATCCTCTTCATCATGCCCCAGGCGGTCGCGCGGCTGTATTTCTGGGGGAATGCCGCCTCTACGCCCACCTTTGCAGTGGCGGTGTCGCTGCTGCGGATCGCAGGCATCTTCCAGATCGTTGACGGGTTGCAGACGGTCTGCGGCGGCGCATTGCGCGGCTGCGGGGACGTGAACGGCCCGATGCTGATCGGCATCGGCACCTACGGCGTGGGCGGCATCGGGCTGGGCACGTGGCTGGCCTTTCACTGCCATTACGGCGTGCGGGGGCTGTGGATCGGCCTGGCCGTGGGTCTGGGGCTGACCTCCATCGCACTGGGCATCCGGCTGTGGCGCGTCTTCAAGCGCCTCATCAGGGAAGAGGCGGTCCATGACGCGCGGGAGCTCGCTGAGCGCCAGGCCCAAGCGGCCTGAAGGCGGGCGTTACGCTGTAGGCGGCTGGTGCCGGCGCGCCAACGCCACGGTGACCAGGTAGATCCCAAGCCCGCCTGCCGAGAGCAGCGCCCCGCCCCAGCCGATGGTGGTCAGCCCCCACAGCCCCACGAGCTGGCCTGCAAACCAGGCGCCGAAGGCATTGGCCAGGTTGAAGGCGGCGTGGTTGAGCGAGGCGGCCAGCGTCTGCGCGCGGCCTGCCCAGTCCATCAGGCGGGTCTGCATGGCCGGGCTGAGGATGATGGAGGCGGCAGGCACCAGAAAGCACAGGACCAGCAGCGGCAGCCGGTCAGGCATGAAGAACGAGAACGCCACCATGAAGACCGTGCTGGCCGCCAGGGACCAGATGGTGGTACGGTCGAGGTTGCGGTCGATCATCGCGCTGCCGACCGCATTGCCCCCCACCATGCCTAAGCCCCACACGACCTGGTAGAGCGTGATGCTGCCTGCTGAAAGATGCGTCACATCCGCAAGTGCTGAGGTCAGGAAGGTATAGATGCCGAACAGCCCGCCGAAGCCCACCGCTGCCGTCAGCAGGGTCAGCAGCACCTGGGGGCTTCTGAAGACGGTGAGTTCCGTCAGGGGGTTGGCGCTTCTGTCAGGCGTGTCGCGCGGCAGAAACCAGCCCACGCCCAGCAGGCAGAGCGTGCCCAGCACCGCCAGGGCGGCGTAGACGGCCTTCCACCCGACATGGTCGGAAACGAAGGTCGCCAGAGGTGCCCCGATAACGGTGGCGATCATGATGCCGCCCAGCACCTGGCCCACGGCCCGCCCGCGGTGGGAGCGGTCGACCAGCGTGGCGCCCGCCAGCGCGCCGACGCCGAAATAAACGCCGTGCGGCAGGCCGGTGATGAAGCGCATGACCAGAATGGCGGGCAGGGACGTTGCCAGCACCGTCCCCACATTGCCGATGACGAACAGCCCCAGCATGGCCATCAGCAGCGTGCGCCGCGCCAGCCGCGCGCCGAGGACGGCGATCACCGGCGCGCCCACGACCACGCCGAGCGCATAGGCCGAGATGACCAGGCTGCCCTGCTCAAGCGTAATGTTGAGCGAGCGGGCGAATTCCGGCAGCACGCCCATCATGCCGAACTCGCCGGTGCCGATGGTGAAGGTGCCCAATGCCAGCGCAAGCAGGGCAGGCCGCACTCCATGCGGCGCAGTGAGGCGCGCCAGGGGGGAGGCGGGGTCACTGGCGGAGGTATTGGACAGATCAGGGGACGGATCGGGCGCAGGGGCGTGGGGGGCAGAGGTCATGGGCTCAGGCAACAGTTCTCGGGCAACAGTTCAGGAAGATGTTTATAGGTTGTTCATCTCTTTTCTCTATGGGCGCGGTCAGGGGGTGCACACAAGGGCGCATCGGCTGCAGAGCGCTGAAAGGGGCGGGCGCTCCGCAGGTTGTGAGCGGGAAACTGACGGGAAACTGACGGAAAATTGACAGGAAATTGACACGACCGCCCAGCTGGTGTATCCGCAGCCCCACTGCCGGAAATGCGGATATCCTGAGCAGAGGGCCCACAGCGTGCCGCGCGCCGGCCTCTCGCTTTGCAGCAGGAGATCCCGCTCCCTGGCCCAGGCCGTCTCTCCCATGTCTTTGGGGAGCGCAGGCGTGGGGCAGGAGAGACTACCGGTCCAACAAACGGTTCGCTGCGCGGCAGGGAGCGGGCCTGACAGAGAGACGGGAACACCTATGTCCAAACGGCTTGCAAGCAAGTTCAAGATCAACCGCCGCCTCGGCGTCAACCTCTGGGGCCGCGCCAAGTCCCCGGTTAACCGCCGTGAATACGGCCCCGGCCAGCACGGCCAGCGCCGCCGCCAGAAGCCTTCCGACTACTCCATCCAGCTGATGGCCAAGCAGAAGCTGAAGGGCTACTACGGCAATATCGGCGAGAAGCAGTTCCGCCGCTATTATGATGAAGCCGTCCGCCGCAAGGGCGATACGTCGGAAAACCTGATCGGTGTTCTGGAGCGTCGGCTGGACGCGGTGCTCTACCGCATGAAATTCGCCGCCACCCCGTTCGCTTCCCGCCAGTTCATCAACCATGGCCACGTCATGGTGAACGGCAAGCGCGTCAACATCCCCTCCTACCTGGTCAAGGAAGGCGACGTGATCGAGGTGCGCGACAAGGCCAAGCAGCTCGCCATCGTGCTGGATGCCGTCCAGAGCCCCGAGCGCGACGTGCCTGACTACATGGAAGCCGACCACCGCCAGATGAAGGGCACCTTCCTGCGCGTGCCCCAGCTTTCGGACGTGCCTTACCCCGTGCAGATGGAACCGAACCTGGTGGTCGAGTTCTACTCCCGCTGACCGGCCCCTGGCTTCGGCCAGTTCCAGCCGCATTATCGGAGCGCCGGGCGGATCATCCGTCCGGCGTTTCTGCTTTTTCCCCGTAGCCGTTATCTGTTCTGTCCGTCCGTATCCCTGCAGGTCCGTCATGTCCGCATTCCCGCCCGTCCCGTCGCCTGTCTTCTCCGCCGCCGCTGCCAGCGCCGGAGAGGTGAAAACCGCGCCCAACCCGCTCACCGGCGAGATCGCGCGGCGGCGGACCTTTGCCATCATCTCCCATCCGGACGCGGGCAAGACCACCCTGACCGAACGGATCCTGCGCGCAGGCGGCGCCATCCAGATGGCGGGCAATGTGCGCGCCAAGGGCGAGCGGCGGCGGACGCGTTCGGACTGGATGAGCATCGAGCGCGACCGCGGCATTTCGGTCGTCACCTCGGTCATGACCTTCAATTACGGTGGCTGTGTCTTCAACCTGCTCGACACGCCGGGCCATGAGGACTTCTCCGAGGACACCTACCGCACCCTCACTGCCGTGGACTGCGCGGTGATGGTGATTGACGCCGCCAAGGGCATCGAGGCGCGTACGCGCAAGCTGTTCGAGATCTGCCGCCTGCGCGACATCCCGATCCTGACCTTCATCAACAAGATGGACCGCGAAGCCCAGGACTGCTTCGCCCTGCTCGACGAGATCGCTGAAGGCCTGGCGCTCGATGTCTCGCCTGCAACCTGGCCTGTGGGGCGGGCGGCCAAGTTCGTCGGTACCTATGACCTGCGCACCAAAACGCTCCACACCACCGAAGAGCTGCCGCCTGACGACCCGCGCCTGACCGAGATGGAGGAGGAATGCCAGCTGGCAAGCGCCGCCCTGCCGGAGTTCGACCAGGAATCCTTTGATGCCGGCCACCTGACGCCGGTCTTCTTCGGCTCGGCGATGAAGGAGATCGGCGTGACCGATCTGCTGGACGCCCTGGTGGCCTTCGGTCCGCCGCCCCGCGCCCAGAAGACCGAAACGCGCGAGGTCCGCGCCGATGAGGAGCCCGTTACGGCCCTGGTGTTCAAGATCCAGGCCAACATGGACCCCAACCACCGCGACCGCATGGCGTTCGCGCGCGTGTGCTCGGGCCGGCTGACGCGCGGCATGCGGCTCAAGCATGTGCGCATCGGCAAGCAGTTCGCTCTGCACACGCCGCAGTTCTTCTTCGCCCAGGACCGCCAGCTGGTCGAGGAGGCCTTCGGCGGCGACGTGGTCGGCATTCCCAATCACGGCACGCTGAGGATCGGCGACACGCTGACCGAAGGCGAGGAGCTGCGCTTTACCGGCGTGCCGCATTTCGCGCCCGAGATCCTGCGGCGCGTGCGGCTTGATGATGCGATGAAGGCCAAGAAATTGCGCCAGGCCCTGGTGGAGCTGGCCGAGGAAGGCGTGGTTCAGCTCTTCCGCCCCCAGGACGGCGCGCCCCCCATCGTGGGCGTGGTGGGCACCCTGCAGCTGGACGTGCTCCAGTCGCGGCTGAAGGCGGAATACAACGTGCCGGTCGGCTTCGACAGCACGCCCTACACCCTGGCGCGCTGGGTGACAGGCGACCCCGCAGCGCTGGAGAAATTCACTGCTCTCAATCGCACCGCCATGGCCGACGACCTGGACGGCGACCCGGTCTTTCTCGCCAGCTCCGGCTTCATGATGACCCGCGCTGCCGAAACCAATCCCGACCTCGCTTTCCACGACATCAAGCAGATCGGCATGCAGGCCGGTTGAAGCGCGTTCAGGGAGGCTATGGGGCCGACAAAGGCCAGTTGAGCCGCACGGAAACCGGGCAATGGTCTGACAGGGTTTCGGTTTCCTCCTGCCCCGGGGACCCGGTTTCCGGCGCAGGGGGCAGTACCATGACCTGCAGGCTGCCGGGCACCAGCCAGTTTCGGGCTTCACCGCCCAGCAGGAGATGATCAATGAAGCGGCGGCCGCCCTGGCAGGGACTGGCCACGCCGCTGGTGGTCAGGGTCAGCGGCGCATCGGCAAGCAGCCGGGCCATCAACGGGTCGCGGGCCGTCAGCTGCCGGTTGAAATCGCCTAAAATGACAAAGGCTTCCCCGCTATCTGCGCGGTCGAGGATCCACTCTTCCAGCGCCTGGAACTGGCGGTAGAGGATGGGGCAGGCATGGCCGGTCTCTGCCAGCGGGCGGGCCCAGCAGCCGGATTTGAGATGCACGTCGAGCAGGCGCAGGCTGTGGCCCCGCGCGTCAGCCAGGGTGACATCCAGCCCGCTGCGCAGGGGATGGTGCGCGCCTGGGCGCGCAAGGGCCAGCGTGCTGAGATCGGGGTGGCGCGTGACGGTCAGTCCGGCCTGCCGCCGCACCAGCAGGCCTACCCGCTGGGCAACCGGGTCATTGGCCAGAAAAAGCCGGTAATCATCCCGGCTGAACACGTTCCAGACCGCCTGCTCATCGGCCACTTCCTCCACCACGATCACGTCTCCCTGCAGGCGGCGCGCATAATGGCGCAGGGCCTGAAAGGCGCGGGCTGAGCGCCTGGGGATGTCGGGCGGCAGGTCAGGGCTGCCCGGGTGGAGGGTCAGCCAGTCCATGTTCCAGGTGACCACTTTCAGCCCGGCAGGTTGGCGGGGCTCGGCCTGAACCGGTGCCGCCAGAACCCCTCCCAGCGCCAGAATCAGACACAAGCCTATGCGCCGGGGCAGAGTATATCGGCGCGGACGCTTAGCTGCCCGATGCGGGGGTATCGCCCTGGGCTTTCTTCTGGTCCTTGAGATAGGCGATGGCTTCCTCCACCGTGTAGGAGCGGGGGGAATGCTCGTCGAGAACCTTCACCACGCCGTTCTTGATGTCGTAATACCAGCCTTCGATCTCGAGCTCCTGGCGCGCCAGCGCGCGGGCCACGACCGGGTGGGTGCGCAGATGGGCAAGCTGCAGGCGCACATTGGCTTCAGCCAGGGATTTGATCTCCTCAGGCCCTGCATCCTCGGCCTTGAGGTCCGGCAGGCTGGCAAGGGCGGCTTCCGCATTGCACAGCCAGCGGCGCACGGTGGGCATGGCATCGAGCTTGGGGGAGTTGAGCTCCAGCAGCGCGTTCATCGCCCCGCAGTTGGAGTGGCCACAGATAATGATGTTTTTGACCTTCAACGCGCCCACGGCATATTCGATCGCCGAAGTGACGCTGCCGACCATGTTGCCATAGGCAGGCACGATATTGCCGACATTGCGGATCAGGAAAAGCTCCCCGGGTTCCGTCTGGGTGAGCATGCCGGGGCTGATCCGGCTGTCGGCGCAGGTGATGAAAAGGGTCGGGGGCTGCTGGGTATAGGCCAGGCTTTTGAAGAGCTTTTCATTTTCGGGATAGACGTCGGTCTCGAATTCACGGACGCCGCCCAGCAGTTCAAGAAGCGTGTTGTGTTGAAAGCCCATGAGACAGGATTCCCTCTGGTTGAAAGCGCGGCTGAACCCCCGCAACAGCCTGGGGTCTTTCCCCGCCGCTCTGACGTAGCTTTATGGAGAGCGGCAGGGCGAGGCAAGGGGCTTGAAGGACTTTTGCGGTCTATTTTGAAATATTTTTTAAAGTCCGGCTGTCCCGGCCTGCGCCCAAAACCAGGTCAAAAAAAGAGCCTTTCCCCGGGGCGCAGGGAAAGGCTCGGCAGAACGGGGCCTGCAAAGATAAAAGCTTCAGAGCTGGGCCAGCTTGTCGCGCAGCATGGCGAAGACCTCGTCAGAAGCAGGCTTGCTGCCCCCGGCCTGGGCCATGGTCGGCCGGCCCCCGCCACCCTTGCCGCCCATCAGCGTGGCGGCCTCGCGTACTAACGGCACGGCGTCAACTCGTTCGGCCAGGGCTGGGCTGACGGCGATGACGATGCTAGCACGTCCGTTGGCACCAGAAATGACAGCCACTACGCCTTTATTAAGTTCAAGCATCTTTTCAGCTAGACCACGTAAATCACGCGGACTGAGAGGCCCTAAAGAAGTCGCCGTCAAGGGAATATCATTAATCTGATCAATTAGGGTTTTCTTATCATTCAGCGCTACCTTCTGCTGCAGTGAGGAGAGTTGCGCGTTGAGGCTCTTGCGTTCGTCAAGCAGCTTCTCCAGTCGCTCCGGCACCTCAGCAGGAGTGACCTTGAGGAGGGCCGCAGCCTTTTTCAGCACTTCCTCAGTTGCACGGATGCTGTCCTCAGCCGCCTGACCGCACACGGCCTCGATCCGGCGCACGCCTGAGGCGATGCCGCTTTCCGAAAGAATCCTGAACGCGCCGATCTCGCCCAGCCGGTCCACATGCGTGCCGCCGCAGAGCTCGATGGAATAGGCCTGGCGCGCCTGGTTCTCGCCGTTATCACCGTTGCCGTTGGCGCCGGCCTCGCCCATGGACACCACACGCACCTCATCGCCGTATTTCTCACCGAACAGCGCCATGGCGCCTTCAGCGATGGCCTGCTCCTGGGTCATCAGGCGCGTCTCCACCTTGCCGTTCTCACGGATGCGGGCATTCACCTCAGCCTCGATGGCCTGGAGCTCCTCGGGCGTCAGCGGGCGGGGCTGGCTGATGTCAAAGCGCAAGCGGTCAGGCGTGTTGAGGCTGCCTTTCTGGGTCACATGCGCGCCGATCTGGCGGCGCAGGGCCTCATGCAGCAGATGGGTGGCGGAGTGATGGCCGCGGACGCGGGCACGGCGCTGGTGGTCGATCTCCGCGCGCACCGTCATGCCGGGCTTGAGCGTGCCTTCCGTGACGCGCCCGTGATGGACGATCAGGTCACCGGCCTGTTTCTGCGTGTCGATGATCTCCACCTTCAGCCCGGGGGCGGTCAGCTGGCCGCGGTCGCCGATCTGCCCGCCGCTCTCGCCGTAAAAGGGCGTCTGGTTGAGCACGATGGTCACTTCAGAGCCGGCCGGGGCTTCCGCCAGCTCGTCTGAACCGCGGAAGATGGCCTGGACCTCGGCTTCCGTCTCCTCGCTGACATAACCGACGAACTCGGTCGCGCCGTGGCGGTCGCGGGCGTCGAACCAGTGGGTCTCCACAGCCGTGTCGCCCGATCCGCTCCAGGCGGCGCGCGCGCGCTGGCGCTGCTCAGCCATGGCGGCTTCAAAGCCCGGAACGTCCACCTCGTGGCCGCGCTCGCGCAGCACGTCCTGCGTCAGGTCGAGCGGGAAGCCGAACGTGTCGTAAAGCTTGAAGGCAACCGGGCCGGGCAGGGCTGCGCCACTGGCCAGGCGCTCCATCTCCTCGTCCAGAAGCGCCATGCCGCGGCTGAGCAGGGCTGCAAAACGTTCCTCCTCACCGCGCATGGTTTCGGCAATGAGCGCCTGGTGGCGGGCAAGCTCGGGATAGGCTGTGCCCATCTGCTCGATCAGGGCGGGCAGCAGCTTGTAGAAGACGGGCTGGCGCGCGCCCATCATGTGCAGGTGGCGCATGGCGCGGCGCATGATGCGGCGCAGCACGTAGCCGCGTCCCTCACGCGAGGGCAGCACGCCGTCCGCGATCAGGAAGGCGGTGGAGCGCAGGTGATCGGCCACCACGCGGTGGCTGGTCTTGAAAGGCCCGTCCGCCGGCCGGCCGAGCAGGCTGGCAGAGGCCTCGATCAGGGCGCGCAGGGTGTCGGTGTCGTAATTGTCGCGCTTGCCCTGCATGACGGCGGCAAAGCGCTCCAGCCCCATGCCCGTGTCGATGGAGGGGCGGGGCAATGCCTGGCGGTTGCCGCCGCCTTCCTCGAGGAACTGCATGAAAACGAGGTTCCAGATCTCGACGAACCGGTCTCCGTCCTCATCAGGGCTGCCGGGCGGGCCGCCTGCGACCTCGGGGCCGTGGTCATAGAAGATCTCGGAGCAGGGGCCGCAGGGGCCGGTATCGCCCATGCGCCAGAAATTGTCAGCTGTCGGAATGCGGATGATCCGGTCATCGGAAAGACCTGCGATCTTGCGCCACAGGGCGGCGGCTTCCTCATCTTCCGAATAGACGGTGACGAGCAGTTTTTCCTGCGGCAGGGCGAAGTTTTTGGTCAGCAGCTTCCAGGCGAACTCGATGGCTTCAGGCTTGAAGTAGTCGCCGAAGCTGAAATTGCCCATCATTTCAAAGAAGGTATGGTGGCGCGCGGTATAGCCGACATTGTCGAGGTCGTTATGCTTGCCGCCCGCCCGCACCACTTTCTGCGCTGTGGTGGCGCGCTGGTAGGGGCGCACTTCCTGGCCGGTGAAGATATTCTTGAACGGCACCATGCCCGCATTGGTGAAAAGCAGGGTGGGGTCGTTCTGGGGAACCAGGGATGCCGAGGGCAACACCTGATGGCCGTGAGAGGCGAAATAATCGAGGAATGCCGAACGGATGTCGTTTGTGCTGGTCATGGGCCTGTGCGTCTGGTTCCAGTCAGGGGCAAAATTTCCTCTTTTCTACCGCATTGTTCGCCAGGTTGAAATGACAGATCTGGCGTAGCGGGAATGGCGCTGGTGGTAGGTGGGGGGCCACACGCAAGAAGGGGGAGAGGCGTGAGCCTCTCCCCCTTCATTGTTTCCGTTGCGGGAGTCAGCCTCAGCGGAGGATGATTTCGACGCGACGGTTCTGGGGCTCACGGGAGTTGGGGCCCGTGGCGACCAGCGGGTGGCTTTCGCCGTAGCCATGGATGTCGATGGCGGAGGCGGGGACGCCGTCACGGATCAGCTCAGCCTTGACGCTGTTGGCGCGACGCAGGGACAGACCCATGTTGTAGCGGGCACCAGCGGCGGCGGAACCGGCGTGGGAGGTGTCGGTGTAGCCGTTGACTTCGATGCGCGTGGTCTGCACGTGCGTGGAAGCCTGGGCGGCCTGGGCGACGATCTCACGTGCACGTGAGGTCAGGTTGTAGCGATCCCAGTCGAAGAACACCAGGTAGGTGCGGGCCGGGGTCGGCGCGGGCGGGATCGGGGCGACCACGACCGGGGGAGCCGGGGGAGCGGTGTCGAAAGCGTAGCGCAGGCCCAGCAGGAACTGGTGGGAGTAGCGCGAGCCGGTGTCGATACGCTGACCGGTGGAGGAGTGGTACTTGCCGATGTTCACGCCGGTATTGCTGCCCGTCTGGGCGATGAAGCGATACTGGGTGGTGACGGCCAGACCCGGGAAGCCCGTGTCCCAAGCGGCACCGACGATCGCCTGAGCGGCGAAGCCACCGTTGCCGATGGACTGGTTCATCACGCTGCCGACGTGGTTGGATTTGGTCCCGTGGATTTTGTAATCTTGATACAGGTAACCGGCACCGATACCGACGAACGGCGTGACGGGGGCGTTCATGCCGAACTGGGCGAGGTCGATGTCATACAGGACATTGACGAAACCGCCGTAGTTCTGGTTGGAGCCCGACAGACCGTGACGGCCCAGGCCGGAGTGACCGATACCGGCCTGCATGCGGCCAGCGCCCATACCCGTGCCACGGAAGGTGCCGTGGGAGTTGTAGGAGCGGCTGTAGGTGCCTTCCACTTCAAGGCGCAGACCGTTGCCGAAACCCCAACCAGCGGAGAGATAGCCGGTGTAGCCATCGCCGCTGTGCAGGGTGCCGTTGATGCCCTTGTTGGTGTGCTGGGTCATGCCCTGGGCCTGGGTGTAGTCGTAACCGCCGGCCATATCGATGTAGGGACCGGTGATCGTGGTCGCCATGGAGACGGACGGCAGAGCAGCCATCGAAGCCATGGACAGAAGAGCTGTGCGAAGACGCATTGTGCAATCGTCCTTTAATCTAGTTCATAATCACTCAGTCGAGCCATCCGGTAGGACCCGGATAAACAACTCCAGGCGAGGCCGGTGCAGGCGACTGTCTGAAAATAGGAGATTCCGCTGCCGGTTTGAAGTAGGGAAATGCCCTCCCGCCAGTAATGAATGTGAGATTGGCAAAAAAGCCACACATCCATTTTCCAGGCTTGGCCGACCCTTGGGAAGTCCCGCAAGGAACGCTGTTCCCGCAGGCCAGTCACGAGCCAGTCATTACCTGTCATGAAAGACGGGGGCCGGAAAGTCAACCAAGCCTGTTGACCACCGCTCTGGGGGAGACGACATGGAATCGATTCCGTCAGAACAGTAACGAAAAATCAATAATTGGAGTCCGGACAGGAATTGACCGGGCGTTGACTGAACGATGGCTCAGTTATTTATGGCCCCGGGGTGCCGTCCAGCCCGCCCTCATGGCAGCCCTGCAGGAAGCCTGGGCACAGGAACTGGCTTTAAGAATTCAGAACCGCTGCATGACCACTGCACGCAAAAAGCCCCCACACGCAAGAAGGGGGAGAGGCGTGAGCCTCTCCCCCTTCATTGTTTCCGTTGCGGGAGTCAGCCTCAGCGGAGGATGATTTCGACGCGACGGTTCTGGGGCTCACGGGAGTTGGGGCCCGTGGCGACCAGCGGGTGGCTTTCGCCGTAGCCATGGATGTCGATGGCGGAGGCGGGGACGCCGTCACGGATCAGCTCAGCCTTGACGCTGTTGGCGCGACGCAGGGACAGACCCATGTTGTAGCGGGCACCAGCGGCGGCGGAACCGGCGTGGGAGGTGTCGGTGTAGCCGTTGACTTCGATGCGCGTGGTCTGCACGTGCGTGGAAGCCTGGGCGGCCTGGGCAACGATCTCACGTGCACGTGAGGTCAGGTTGTAGCGATCCCAGTCGAAGAACACCAGGTAGGTGCGGGCCGGGGTCGGCGCGGGCGGGATCGGGGCGACCACGACCGGGGGAGCCGGGGGAGCGGTGTCGAAAGCGTAGCGCAGGCCCAGCAGGAACTGGTGGGAGTAGCGCGAGCCGGTGTCGATACGCTGACCGGTGGAGGAGTGGTACTTGCCGATGTTCACGCCGGTATTGCTGCCCGTCTGGGCGATGAAGCGATACTGGGTGGTGACGGCCAGACCCGGGAAGCCCGTGTCCCAAGCGGCACCGACGATCGCCTGAGCGGCGAAGCCACCGTTGCCGATGGACTGGTTCATCACGCTGCCGACGTGGTTGGATTTGGTCCCGTGGATTTTGTAATCCTGATACAGGTAACCGGCACCGATACCGACGAACGGCGTGACGGGGGCGTTCATGCCGAACTGGGCGAGGTCGATGTCATACAGGACATTGACGAAACCGCCGTAGTTCTGGTTGGAGCCCGACAGACCGTGACGGCCCAGGCCGGAGTGACCGATACCGGCCTGCATGCGGCCAGCGCCCATACCCGTGCCACGGAAGGTGCCGTGGGAGTTGTAGGAGCGGCTGTAGGTGCCTTCCACTTCAAGGCGCAGACCGTTGCCGAAACCCCAACCAGCGGAGAGATAGCCGGTGTAGCCATCGCCGCTGTGCAGGGTGCCGTTGATGCCCTTGTTGGTGTGCTGGGTCATGCCCTGGGCCTGGGTGTAGTCGTAACCGCCGGCCATATCGATGTAGGGACCGGTGATCGTGGTCGCCATGGAGACGGACGGCAGAGCAGCCATCGAAGCCATGGACAGAAGAGCTGTGCGAAGACGCATTGTGCAATCGTCCTTTAATCTGAAACGGGCTGATGACCCGCCGTTGAGTTGGAATTCTGATGAATTCTGAATTTCTGGGACCCGCGCGTGCCTTAGCTTCCAAGTGCTTCCAGGTATCAGTTTCCAGGTTTCCCCCAAGTTTCCCTGAGAGCTGAAAGCAGACGCGAATCTGTCTGGAAGGGGATATTACCCCAACCTTCTCTCCCCGCGAAGCGAAAGCAGCGCTTGGTGTGTTCATCCTCCCCATCCTGTGGCGCTGTTGCCACAGTCCGGCGGAGGGGCTGTCACAGCTCAGGCGCTGGTTTCCCTGGTTTTCCGGGCTTCACTGGGCGCTGCCGGGGCGTGCGTCCTTCGCGAGGCACGCAGCCTTTGCTGCACAGATACTCATAAAGCGCCCCGGCCTCGACCTCGCTGCTGGTGAAGGCCTCGCCCAGGCGGCGCAGCAGCACGAAGCTGAGGCGGCCATGGCGCGCTTTTTTGTCACGGCGCATGTGCTCCAGGAGCTTTCCGGCCTCCAGTCGTTCCCCCCGCTCACCCAGGGGGGGCAGGTCGTGGAGCGATACGGGCATTTCCAGGGAACGGAGATGGTCCACCAGGCGCTGCAGGTCCTGCGGTGGGGCCAGCCCCAGCCTGACCGACATTTCCAGCGCCATGACCATGCCGATGGAAACCGCCTCGCCGTGCAGCAGGCGGCCGTCAAAGCCGTATTCCGCTTCCAGCGCATGGCCGAAGGTGTGGCCCAGATTGAGCAGGGCGCGCCCGTCGGCAGAGGCGCTCTCACGTTCGTCTGCGCTGACGACGCGGGCCTTGAAGGCACAGGAGCGGCGCACGGCTTCAGCCAGGAGGGCCGGGGTGCCCTCCAGCAGGGCGCGGCCGTGGCGCTCGCACCAGGCCAGCAGGTCGGGGTCGGCAATGGCGGCGGATTTGACGATCTCGGCATAGCCCGCCTTGAGCTGGCGCTTGGGCAGGGTTGCCAGAACGGAGGTATCGGCCAGCACCAGAACCGGCTGCCAGAAAGCCCCGATCAGGTTCTTGCCGCCCCCGGCCACGCGCCCGTCTTGTGCTTCTTCTGGAGCTTCATCGGCTTCACTGCTGCCGAGATTGACGCCCGTCTTGCCGCCCACCGAGCTGTCCACCTGCGCCAGCAGGGTGGTGGGGATCTGGATGAAGGGCAGGCCGCGCATCGCCGTGGCGGCCATGAAACCCGTCAGGTCGCCCACCACGCCGCCGCCCAGGGCGATGAGGGTGGTGCTGCGGTCGATTCCCAGGCCCAGGAGCTGCCCCATCAGGCGGCTGTACTGCGCCAGGGTCTTGCTGCTCTCGCCTGGCGGCAGGGTGAGCACGTCGATTCGTAGCTTGCCGAAAGGGGTTTCAGCGTCTTTCAGCCCGTCCAGAAGCGTGTCCAGGTGCAGCCCGGCCACCGTCTCGTCAGTGACGATGACAGCGTGCGCGCCCTTGAGATGGGGCACCAGCAGGTCACGCGCGCGCTCCAGCAGGCCCGATCCGGTGAGGATGTCGTAGCTGCTCTCTTTTTCGCCCGGTTTGTCTCCCGCCGTGTTCCCCAGGCGGACCGTCAGCCGCTCGAGCGGCGCGAAGTTCTTCAGCCCCTGTTGGATGAGGGTCACGCCCTGTTCCACGCTTTCGTCTCCGCAATCGATCGTCAGGTCCGCCTCAGCGTAGAACGGCGCGCGTGCGGCGGCGAGTTTTTTCAGGGTCTCGGCCGGGTCGGCTTCAGCCAGCAGCGGGCGTTCGGCCCGCTTGTGGAGCACGCGTCTCAGCAGCACCTCCAGCGGGGCGCGCAGCCAGATCGTGCAGGTGCCGGGCGTGGCGCGGATGACCTGGCGCGTGCGCGGGTTCATCCACGCCCCGCCGCCGGTGGCAAGCACGCAGGGCCCGCTGCGCAGCAGGCGGCGGATGACCCGGTGCTCGCCTGCGCGGAAATGCGCTTCGCCGTGGCGGCTGAAGATCTCCGCCACCGTGCAGCCGGCAGCGCGTTCGATCTCCGCATCCACGTCAATGAAGGGCAGGTTGTACAGGCGCGCAAGCAGGCGGCCGAGCGTCGTTTTCCCCACCCCCATCAGCCCGACCAGCACCAGGATGCGCGGCGGCCGCACGCCAGGCAGAGGGTCGGGCAGAGGCGTGGCCCCGGCGGTTTTCAGTTGCCCCTTGCCCGGTTTGCGCCCTGTTTTCCTGTGGCTGTCCCTGCGGGCGGGGTCGCGCTTGTCAGAGCGGCCGGGGGCAGGAGGGCGTCCTGCCCTGCCGGGGCGCGGAGGAGGATGAGGGGACATAAGGCCTTTTCTATCATGGGGAGAAACCCCTATCCTAGGGGCCGTTCGTCTTTCCTGCTTCGGGGGCCTGCTTTGACGGGGCATCCGGAGCCCTGTTCTTGTACCCCTCCCGGCTGCTCAGCGGAGCGGCCTTTCTGGAATCTACTGGAATCTAGCTCTCATGAAAGAATCATCGCGGATTGTCACCTTTATCTGTGTGGTGTTCGTTCTCGTTCTGGCCATAGGTGGCGCCGCCCTGTATTTCCTCGGCTCCGCGACCCCGCCGGCCCAGACGCCCGTCCAGAAAACGATCCCCCTGCCTGGCAGCGGCCACGGGGACCTGCCTACCTTGCCGGCAGGCGCGCCCAGCACCAGCCCGTCCCTGCCGACGGTGCCCGCGCCTGCAACGCCTGCTGCCCAGGCCCCGGCTGCGCCTGCGCCCGTGCTGCCGCCGCTGCCTGCAGCCGGTGCGCCTGCCGCTTCACCCGCCCCCGCGCCGGCCCTCCCGCCGGTAACGCCTGCGCCTGCAGCCCCAGCCCGGGCGCCGCTTTCTCCCACCCCTGTCATCGCCCATTGAGCGAGGGGGCTGAGCGAGCGGGGAGGCGCGTCCTGTGACAGGCGAGGGGCCGACCAGCGCGGCCGGTGAAAACCAGCCCGCTTCCCGTTCGGAATGGCTGATCGAGGCCTTTCTCGAAATGCTGGCTTCCGAGCGGGGCGCGGCCCTGCGCACGCGTCAGGCCTACCGGACTGATCTTGAGGATTTTGCCCGCTGGCTGGGCCCGGATTCCATCGCCCGGGCCGACACAGGGCAATTGCGCGCCTATCTGGCGCAGCGGGGGCGCGAGGGGCTGTCAGTGCGCACGCAGGCCCGCCGCCTTTCGGCCCTGAGGCAGTTCTACCGTTTCCTGCTGCAGGAGAACCTGCGCGCTGACAATCCGGTCGCCAGCCAGCCCATGCCTGCCTACCGCCCGGGCCTTCCCCATCCCCTGACGGAAGAGGAAGTAGCGCAGCTGATTGCAGCAGGCACAACCGGCCATGAGGACCCGCGGCGCGACCTCGTTTCCCGCGCCGCACTGGAGCTGCTTTACACGACCGGGCTGCGGGTGTCGGAGCTGCTGGCTTTGCCGGCCAGCTGCCTGCAGCGCAACGGGCCCATGCTGCTGGTGCGCGGCAAGGGCGGGCGCGAGCGCCTGGTGCCCTTTTCGGCCCAGGCGCGCCAGGCGGCCCAGGCGCTGGTGCAGTATGACGCGGTGCTGGCAAGCCCGTGGCTTTTCCCGGGCCGCAAGCCCCAGCGCCCGCTGACCCGCCAGGGCTTCGACCGCATCCTGCATGCCTGCGCGCTCAAGGCCGGGCTGGACCCCCAGCGGCTCAGCGCGCATGTGCTGCGCCATTCCTTTGCAACCCACCTGCTCAACCGCGGCGCGGACCTGCGGGCCCTGCAGATGTTGCTCGGCCATGCCGACATCGCCACCACCCAGATCTACACGCAGGTCATGAGCGAGCGCCTGCAGGAGGTGATGCGCACCCATCATCCCCTCAGCGCGCCGGGCTGAGAGGATGAAATAAGGGCTGTTGCCCTGCCGCAGCGCGTGCTATCGGCGCAGGCATGCGCCAGTTCCTAGATTTTGAGAAATCAGTCGCCGAGCTTGAAACCAAGATAGACGAGCTCCGGCAGATGGCCCGCCACAATCATCATGTCGGCAAGGGTGATGACCGCAAAGGCCTTGACGGGGTCAATATCGACGAGGAACTCTCCCGTCTTTCCGACAAGGCCGACAAGCAGCTGCGGACCATCTACAGCAAGCTGACGCCGCTGCAGAAAGTGCAGGTTGCACGCCATGCCCAGCGCCCCCATACGCTTGACTACATCAAGGCGCTGACCACCGAATTCACCCCCCTTGCAGGCGACCGCACCTTCGGCGACGACCAGGCCATGGTGGGCGGTCTGGCACGCTTCCGCGGCCAGCCGGTCGTGGTTCTGGGCACGGAGCGGGGGTGCGATACCGAAAGCCGGCTGAAACACAATTTCGGCATGGCCCGGCCCGAAGGCTACCGCAAGGCCCAGCGGCTGATGAAGCTGGCCGGTCGTTTCGGGCTGCCGGTGCTGAGCTTTGTCGACACGGCCGGCGCGTGGCCCGGCATCGATGCGGAGGCGCGCGGCCAGGCCGAGGCCATCGCCCGCAGCGTGGACACCGCCCTTTCGCTGCGCGTACCCATGATCGCCACCGTGATCGGGGAAGGCGGCTCGGGCGGGGCCATCGCCATCGCGGCCGCCGACCGGGTGCTGATGCTGGAGCACGCCATCTATTCCGTGATCTCGCCTGAAGCCGCCGCCTCGATCCTGTGGCGCGACCCCAAGCTTGCGCCCGCTGCCGCCGAGGCGCTGAAGCTGACCGCCCAGGACCTCAAGCGCCTCAAGCTGATCGACCGCATCATCGCCGAGCCCACAGGCGGCGCGCAGCGCCTGCCCGAGCAGATGATGACTGCCGTGGGCGAGGCGATCGCCGAGGAGCTGACGCCCCTGCTGCGCCTGTCGCCTGAAGGGCTGGTGGTGGAACGGCGCGAGCGCTTCCTGGCCATGACCCGCCCGCCGCTCTGAACCCCGCTTCAAACCCTGGCCTGTAAAAATATCGGGCCTGTAAAGATTCAGGCCCCGGGCTCGCCCTTTGTCACCTGCCTGCCGGTCCGGCCAAGCAGGTCGCGCAGGGCCGCGCCGGCTTTTCTCACCGCGCCTGCGTCATAGCCCTTGGCAACCAGCGTGACCCCGCGCTCATTGCGCGGTGTGGCGTCCGGCTCGAAAGGGTAGGAGCCCAGGTCAAGCGTGGGGAAGTCCTGCTGGAGTCGGGTCAGGGGGGCGGCGAAATCGCCTTCATAGACGTCAAAGGCATGCCAGGCCTGGCTGCAGAGGGGCGTGGCTGAGGGCAGGCGGGGCAGCAGCCAGTCCAGCATGGCGCGGAAAATGCGCGGTACGCCGGCCATGACATACACGTTCCCCAGCGCAAAGCCCGGCGCGGTCGAGACGGAATTCTCGATGGGCGTGGCCCCTTCAGGCAGCCAGGCCATGCGCTGGCGGGCGGCGTTGAAATCGCCGTGGAACGTGCCGTCGGCAAAGAGCTTCTCAAGCTTGCGGAAGCTATCCTCATGGCGCACAAGCGGCACCCCGAAGGCTTCGGCCACGCAGGCGGCGGTGATGTCGTCATGGGTCGGGCCGATGCCGCCGCTGGTGAAGACCAGGTCATAGGCGGCCCTGCAGGTGACGATGGACTCGACCAGGCGGGCGCGTATGTCAGGCAGGATGCGCACTTCCTCCAGCCGCAGCCCGCGGGTATTGAGGGCACGCGCCAGGACAGGCGTGTTGGCGTCTTCGGTGCGCCCGCTGAGGAGCTCATTGCCGATGGCCAGGAAACAGGCGCGCGGCGGCGTGGGGGAAGAAGCGCTGGTCACGTGGGATCTCCGTCAGCAGGAGGCGGTTGGGGCGTGGCGAAGGGGGGTGATTACAGATAGGATAAGGATTAATCAGGGTGCGTATGAAGCGTCTTGCGCTGTAATCAAATCATACGACGATCACACGACCAATCCATGGCTGAGCGGGAAAGAGAGGGATCATGACTGAAAGTGAACTGGCAGGAACAGGGGCCGCCTCAGCGCCGCAATGCATTCTCGACCTCAAGGCCACGCTGGGGGAAGGGCCGGTCTGGATGGCGGCTGAAAATGCCCTTTACTTCACCGATATCATGGGCCGGAAGGTGCACCGCTTCCAGCTGGGCACCTGCAAGCTCACTACCTGGGAAGCCCCTGCGCCCGTGGGTTTCCTGCTGCCGGTCAGCAGCGGCGGCTTTCTGGCCGGCCTGCCTGACGGGCTGCACCGTTTCGATCCGGCCACGGGCGCTTTTGCGCATATGTGCACCGTCGAGCCCGAACAGCCTGACAACCGCCTCAACGATGGCTGCGTGGACGAGCAGGGCCGCATCTGGTTCGGCACCATGGATACGGCTGAGACCAGCCCCAGCGGCGCCATCTACAGGGTGGTGGCGCGCCAGAACGAACTTGAGGTGAGCCATTGGGATGAAGGCTACGTCGTCTCCAACGGCCCCGCCCTCTCACCGGACGGAAAGACGCTTTATGTCTGCAACAGCCCGCACCAGCGCATTTACGCCTTTGATGTTGACGGCGCCGGCAAGCTGAGCGGCAAGCGGGTCTTCGCCACGTTTGAGAAGGGCTATCCGGACGGGCTGGTCACCGACAGCGAAGGCACGCTCTGGTGCGGCACCTGGGGGGGCGGGCAGATCACGCGCCTGCGCCCTGACGGCAGCTTTCTGCCGCCCATTGCCCTGCCTGTCAGCAATGTCACCAAGGTCGCTTTCGGCGGCGGGGACCTGCGCACGGTTTTCGTGACGACAGCGCGCAAGGGCCTTTCGGAAGAGCAGCTGGCCCAGGAGCCCCTGGCAGGCGGTCTGTTCTCATTCCAGAGCGAGGTCGCAGGCCTGCCCCAGCAGTTCTTCCAGCTCTGAGCCTGCCTGACGCTGACTCTGGCCCTGGCCCTGCTCCAGGACGGAGACGGGGATTCAGGGCGAGAAGCGCTGGAAATAGGCCTCAAGCCTGGGCACGAGCGGCAGGTCCGGCTTCAGCAGCTGTAGCCCGCCCAGGGCCTCGGGGCGGATCCAGGCCAAGGTCTGGTTCTCCCGGCTGGTCGGCGTGCCTTCCCAGTGCTGCAGCAGATAGACCGGCATGAGCAGGTGGAAGGACCCGCAATCGGTGCTGATGAAGGTGAAGGGTTCCAGATCTTCCTCCAGCGCTTCTATCCCGAGCTCTTCGCCCAGCTCGCGCACCAGGGCGCGTTCAGGCGATTCATCGCGCTCCACCTTGCCGCCTGGAAACTCCCACCATCCCGCATAGGACTTTCCCTCAGGCCGCTGGGCAACCAGGATCTGGCCTTCGCGGTCAATGAGCACAGCGGCCACCACCAGCAGGATGCGCCTGGTTCTGGCCTGATTGGTGCGGGGCGGGGTGGGGGACATCGGGAAATCTCCTGGCTGAATGGGGCGGAACGCTTAACGGAAATATGTGGCAGAAATATCAGTCGGAAATATCAGCCGCTTTTCAGGGACCGGTCTTTTTCAGGTGCCGGCCTGCTCAGCGGCCAGGGCGGTGATGAACTGGGCGGCGACGCGGCCTGAGCGGGCGCCGCGCGCCAGGCTCCAGGCCAGGGCGCGTTTTTCCAGCTCCGCTGCAGGCAGCGCCAGGCCGCGGTGCTGCGCATGGGCGTGGACGATGCGCAGGTAATCCTCCTGCCGCGCCCCGTGCACGCCAAGCCACAGCCCGAACCGGTCTGAAAGGGAGATCCGCTCTTCCACCGTTTCGCTCCCCTGAAGGCCTGCCGGCAGCTCTGCTATTTCATCCCCTTCGATCCTGCTGCGCGGCATGAGATGGCGGCGGTTGGAGGTGGCGTAGAGCAGGACATTGTCCGGGCAGCCGGCAAGGCCGCCATCAAGCAGGCTCTTGAGGGATTTATAGTCCTCATCCTCGCTTTCGAAGGAGAGGTCATCAAGGAACAGGATCATCTGCCGCCGCACATTGCCGAGCCGGTCCAGCAAGGCGTGCAGTGCGCCAAGCCCGCTGCGGCTGACCTCCACGAGCGCCAGGGTTCCGGGGACAGCCAGTCTGCCTGCGCGGATCTCCTCATTGACCTGGCCCACAAGGGACCTGACGAGGCTTGATTTCCCCATGCCGCGCGCGCCCCACAGCAGGGCGTGGTTGCCGCGCTGGCCCCGGGCGAACAGGCGGGTGTTCTGAAGCAGCTGTTTCTTCTGGCCCTCAAGCCCGCAGAGCAGGGAAAGCGGCAGGGTGCCTGAAACCCCGTTTTCTGAAGGCCCTCCAAGCGCGTGGAGGCCGGATTTCTCCCCGCGCCAGATGAAGCGCTCATGCCGCGGATCTGCTGGGTCCGCCCAGGGGGCCGGCGCATTGCTGGCCAGTCGCTCCAGGCTTTCGGCAATGCGCTGCAGGACAGGCAGCAGGGCAGGGAGATCGGAAGAAGGCATGGGCGGGGTCTCGGCCTGAGGGCCAGGTGAGGGCAGAAAACCGGTCCTGCTTGACGCGGCCGGGGTGGAGGGACGATATGGTGTCTCACTTTTCCCCTCAAGGCATAATGGACAGCCCATGCTCTCTTTTCTGGTCTCCCCGGCCTATGCGGCCGGTACTTCCACCGGTGGATTCGACCTGAATTCCCTCTACCAGATCGCCCCGCTGGTCCTGATCTTCCTGGTTTTCTATTTCCTGCTGATCCGCCCCCAGCAGCAGAAGCAGAAACAGGTGCGCGAGCAGCAGGCCAACCTGCGCCGCGGCGACCGGATCGTAACGGCAGGCGGCGTGCTGGGCGTCGTGCAGGCCACGCGTGAGGGCAGCCCGGAAGTGGATGTGGAGATCGCGCCCAATACGCGCGTCAAGGTCATCCGCAACACCATCACCACCGTCCTGCCGCGCGACAAGCCCGCCAACGACGCCTGAGCGCCGTTTCCCCGGGTTTTTTTCCGCCCCGGACGCCCCCTGGGAAAAATTTCAGAGAAAACTTCAGAAAAAACCCTCGTTCCCCGGTGAAGGGAACGAGGGTTTTTATTATCCGCTGATCCCGCTGATATCATCAGCCGGGCCTTCAGAGGGTGGGGGCTCAGCCGGCCAGCATCTCGGCCTCGGCGAACTCGTAATTGGCGAGGTTGTCGAGGAAGTTGGTGATGAAGTCCGGGCGGCGGTTGTGGAAGTCCAGGTAATAGGCGTGTTCCCAGACATCGGAGGTGAGGAGGGGCTTGCCCTGCTTTTCAGAGAGCGGGCTTGCCGCGTTGGGGGTCTTGGTGATGGCGAGCTTGCCCTCGGGCGTCAGCACCAGCCAGGCCCAGCCGGAACCGAACTGCGAGGTCGCCGCCTTGCGGAAAGCGTCCTTGAAAGCCTCGACAGAGCCGAAATCCTCAATGATCTTCTTCTCCAGCTTGGGCGGGATCTTGCCGCCATTGGGCGACAGGCTCTTCCAGAACATGGAGTGGTTGTAGTGCTGGCCGGCATTGTTGAAGACCGGTGCCATGTCCGGCTTGCCGGTGGAAAGGGTGATCAGCTCTTCAAGGCTCTTGCCCTGCAGGGCGGGGTCTTTCTCGACCAGGCCGTTGAGCGTGTTGACATAGCCGCGGTGGTGCTTGCCGTGGTGCAGGTCCAGCGTTTCCTTGGACATGCCCTTGTCGTTCAGCGAGGTGTCAGGATAGGGCAGGGGGGGAAGTTCGAAAGCCATTGGGGAATTCTCCTGTTGCGGCGTCCCTGCAGCTTTCAGCGGGCCTGGCGGCAAGGCTGGGCGCAAGGGCTGGAAAGGGCAGGCGTCTGGTGAACCGGATGAACGGGATTCGGGGCGCGGCTGAGAATCAGACCGCCCTCGTCCTGCTTTCTTAGCTATGAACGCACGGCCCTGCCGTCAAGACATGCCGGGCGCGCGGGTGGGTTGTGCGGGCCTGGGGCAGGGCAGGCCGTCTGTGCCTTACCGGTTCCCGGCCGGGTTGCGCGTGAAGTGGCAGGCGATGTCCGGCAGCTCGACGAAAGTATCCGCCTGGCGGCGCAGGTCGTCGCCGATCATGGGCGGCTGCGTGCGCAGCGAGGAGATGACCGTCACCCGCGTGCCCCGGGCCTGGGCTTCCTCCACCGCGCGGCGGAGGTCGGATTCACCGCTGATGAGCACGGCGTGGTCGAGACGCCCGGCCTGGCTGATCAGGTCGACAGCCATCTCCACATTGACATTGCCCTTGACGCGCCGCCGTCCGTTGCCGTCGGAAAACGCGCGGGCGGGTTTGGTGACAAGGCAGTAGCCGTTATAGGCCAGCCAGTCCGTCAGCGGCCTGAGGGGGGAGTAATCCTCCGTTTCAGGCAGGGCGGCGTAATAATAGGCCCGCTTGAAGTCCGTGCTCTCTTTGAAGACCGTGTGCAGGGCGTGGAAGTCCACCTCGAAGTCCAGGTTGCGCGCGCCATGGTGAAGGCTGGCCCC
This sequence comes from Oecophyllibacter saccharovorans, assembly GCF_006542375.1. Classification (GTDB taxonomy): domain Bacteria; phylum Pseudomonadota; class Alphaproteobacteria; order Acetobacterales; family Acetobacteraceae; genus Oecophyllibacter; species Oecophyllibacter saccharovorans. The sequence goes on from NZ_CP038143.1 coordinate 1,639,692, forward strand.
GTCAATGAAGAGAGCGGTGCGGTCAGTGGGGCGGAAAATGGATGCGAGCATAGAATTCAGGCAAACTCCGGTTGAATGGCGCAGCTCCCATAACTGAGTTTCAGGAAATTATAAAGCTTGCCTTTCAAATCCGCTCCAAGCCCAAAGAGAAGTTATCAGGGGCAACCCCAGGCCAGACCGCGTTCCTGGACCGTGTTCCCGGGCGCGATCGCCTGTGAGAAGGCGCCATTGATCGTGCCGCTGTCTTCATGATAGGGAGAGGGTCAATCTGCCCTGTCCCCGTGCTTGCGGGGCGGCGGGGAAACGGCAGCAAGTTTGCACAGCACAAGCACACAAGCCCAACAGCCCCAGCACATAAGTCTGCATCATAAGGAAGCCCGCTTCATGGCACGCGTGACCGTCGAAGACTGCATTGAGAAAGTCACCAACCGCTTCGATCTCGTTCTGCTGGCCGCCCAGCGGGCGCGGGGCCTGGCGCGCGGCGAGGAGCTGCACGTTCCGCGCGACAATGACAAGAACACCGTCGTCGCCCTGCGTGAGATCGCCGAGGAGCGCATCAGCCTGTCGGGGCTGCAGGAGGGGATCATCCGCTCCATGGGCCAGCAGCCTGAAGTCGAGGTGGCTGATGAGGAGGTCATGGACCTGATCCCGACCGACCAGAACATCTTCGGCCTGCAGGATGTCTCCGCTGAAGAGGAAGCCTCTCACATGGCGGTCGATGAGGAAGCGTCCCGTCACCGTCGCTGACGCCGGACTGCAGACCAGCCGGGCCCGCGCGGCTGACGGCCCGGCGGAAACGGCAATAACGGAAAAGGGGAGGGCCGCATGAGTCGCATGGCGCCCATCCCGTCATCGCAGCTGCCGCTGGAGATACGTTCCACCATCTCGGCCCCGCCTGATTTCCATCCCTCCATTTCAGGGCTGCTGGAGCGGATCAGGAGCTATGACCCCCAGGCCGACCTCGCCAAGATCGAGGAAGCCTACCAGCTTGCAGCCCAGGCCCATGAAGGGCAGTGCCGCGACAACGGCGACGCCTATATCACCCATCCCGTGGCCGTGGCCAACATCCTGGCGGGCTTCCGCATGGACCCGGTCTCGATCATGGTGGGCTTTCTCCATGACACGGTCGAGGATACCGGGGTTTCCAGGCAGGCGCTGGAGGAACGCTTCGGCCCGGACGTGGCTTCCATCGTCGATGGCGTCACCAAGCTCACCCGGCTGGAGCTGCAGTCGGACCGCACCAAGCAGGCCGAGAATTTCCGCAAGCTCGTCCTGGCGATGTCGCGTGACATCCGCGTTCTGATCGTCAAGCTGGCTGACCGCCTGCACAACATGCGCACCCTCCACCATGTGGAGAAGCCCGAACGCCGCCTGCGCATCGCCCGTGAAACCCTGGACATCTACGCCCCCCTGGCCGAGCGCATCGGCATGGACCGGGTCAAGACCGAGCTGCAGAACATCGCTTTCGTCAATCTGGAGCCCGAGGCCGACGCCACGATCCGCGCCCGCCTCAACTACCTGCGCGGCCAGGGCGTGGACATGATCGAGCAGATTCGCCGCGAGCTGGTCAAGCAGTGTCATGAAGCGGGGCTGACCGACGTGGAGGTGACGGGGCGCGAGAAATCGCCCTATTCCATCTGGGAGAAGATGAAGCGCCGCAACGTGGCTTTCGAGCAGCTTTCCGATCTCATGGCCTTCCGCATCATCGTGCCCAACCGCGAGGCCTGCTATGCGGCCCTGGGCGCGGTGCACGGCGCCTATCCCATGATCGCCAGCCGTTTCAAGGACTACATCTCCACTCCCAAGGCCAACGGCTACCAGTCCCTCCATACAGGGGTGACGCTCTACCGCCCTCACAGCCAGAAGATCGAGGTGCAGATCCGCACGCCGGCCATGCATGACCTGGCTGAAAACGGCGTGGCCTCGCACTGGGCCTACAAGACCGATGCCGTGCCGGTCGAGGCGGAAGCGGCCGTGCTGTCGGAGAAGTTCGGCACCTATACCCGCAAGCTGCGCTGGGTGCAGGACCTGCTGGACATTCTCGAAGACAGCCAGGAGCCCGACGAATTCCTGGAGAACACCAAGCTTGAGCTCTACCAGGGCCAGGTCTTCTGCTTCACGCCCAAGGGCCGGCTGATCTCGCTGCCGCGCGGGGCCACGCCGGTTGATTTCGCCTATGCGGTGCACAGCCAGGTGGGCGACAGTTGCGTGGGTGCGCGCGTCAACGGGCGGCTCGTGCCCCTGCGCCACGAACTTGAGAACGGCGACCAGGTCGAGATCATGACCACGCGCGGCGGCCAGCCTTCCCCGGCCTGGGAGCGTTTCGTGGTCACCGGCAAGGCGCGCGCCCGCATCCGCCGCTTCATCGCCTCGCAGCAGCGCCAGGTCAATCTCGATACCGGCCGCACGATGGTTGCGCGCGCCTTTCGCCAGGAGGGGGTGGACGGCTCCGACAAGGTGCTGGAGACCATTCTCAAGCCCCTGCGCCAGACCAGCATCTCCGAGCTTTACATCAATGTCGGCGCAGGCCAGCTGGTCCCCAGGGATGTCGTGGCCGCGGCCTATCCGGAGCTGCGGCGCAAGGGCCGGCCCCCCAGGGTGGTGCCCGGGCTCTCGCCGCGCCTCTCAGAACGCATCGACCAGAAGCCGGTGCTCAAAAGCGGCACCAACGGCCGTTATGAAGGCCAGCTTTTCAAGGGAATCGGCAGCGGGATCGAAGTGCACATGGCAGGCTGCTGCCGCCCCCTGCCTGGCGACCGGGTGGTGGGCATCATCGCCCAGGGGCGCGGCGTGACGGTGCACCAGCATGACTGCAACAACCTGGCCGCCTTCGCTGAGGCGCCCGAGCGCTTTCTCGAGGTCGACTGGAACCCCGCCGCGCTGGAGGTGGGAGGGCGTGACGCGCCGCGCTACGTGGCGCGCCTGTCGGTGGTGGCCAACAATGACCCTGGCGTGCTGGCAACCCTGACCAACCTGGCCACGCGCCATGAAGGCAGCCTGGTCAACCTGCGCATCGTCAACCGCCAGCTCGATTTCATGGAGCTCTTCGTCGATCTGGAAGTGCGCTCGCTCAAGCATCTCACTAACATCATCGGCGCCTACCGGGCTACGGTGGAGATCATGCAGGTGGAGCGCGCGCGTGGATGAGCACAGTTCGATGAGCCCAGGTCGATGAGCACGGTTCCTAGCCAGGGTCAGGCGGGAGAGGGGCGGGTCCTGGGCATCGGGCTCGATCTGTGCCTCTGCCCGCGGATCGGCGAGGTGATCGGCCGGCATGGCGAGCGGTTCCTGGCGCGCATTTTCACGCCGGCTGAACGCGCTTATGTCGAGCGGCTTGGCGGCCGCAACCGGACCGGCGCCTATGCCAAGCGCTGGGCGGCCAAAGAGGCCTGCGCCAAGGCCCTGGGGACAGGCTTTACCAGGGGCGTGGCCTTCCGCGACATCGAGGTCCGGCGCAATGCGGCTGGCGCGCCGGAACTGGCCCTGAGCGGCGGGGCCCGGCAGGTGCTGGCTGCGCTGACCGCGCCGGGCCACCGGGCGCAGCTGTTTCTGAGCATGAGCGATGACGGGCCCTTTGCCATGGCGCAGGTGCTGATCCAGCAGCACGCGCTCTGACTCTGGTCTTCTCCGCCCTGCTGCCTGCCGGGCGTGGGGGCGAGAAAAATGCTGCCTGCTCAAAGTAAAGGGTTCTCCACAGGCAGGGCAGTAGGATAAAAGCCTTGCATGACCACGCACGACCATTCCGATCAGCCCGCCCCGCCTGAGCCCGCCCGCCAGGCAGGCGCTCCTGACCCCATGTCGCCCCCGGCTTCCCGCAGGGAGGAACCGGCAGCGCAGGAAGGCTGGGGCAGTTTTCTCCGCCAGCTGCTGATTTTGGTGCTGGTGGTGGTCGGCATCCGCACCTTCATCGTGGAGCCGTTCACGATTCCGTCGGCCTCGATGGTGCCGACGCTGCAGATCGGCGATTTCATCGCGGTCACCAAATACAGCTACGGCTATTCCCGCTATTCCTTCCCTTTTTCGCTGCCGCTGTTTTCAGGCCGCATCTTCGGCCGGCTGCCGGAGCGGGGAGATGTGGTGGTCTTCCGCTACACCCAGAATCCGGATGTGGACTACATCAAACGCACGATCGGCCTGCCGGGCGACCATATCCGCCTTGAGCATGGCCGCCTGTTCATCAATGACCGGGAAGTGCCGCGCGAGAAAGTCGGCCCCTACGCCCTCACTGACGAGACCGGCCGCCTGCTGAGCGGCACGGTCTACAGGGAGTTCCTGCCGCGCCCGCCTGGCGTGTGGCCCCATCTAATCATGCAGATGACCGACGTGGGCCCTGCCAACAACACGCAGGAATACATCGTGCCGCCAGGCTGTCTCTTCATGATGGGCGATGACCGTGATGACAGCGCCGACAGCCGCTTTCAGGGCGGGCGCGAGAGCGGCAGCTGTGCCGCCCCCGCCGGCAACGATTTCCTGCGCGGCTCCAACCAGGATCTGGGCTTCGTGCCGGAGGAAAACCTGGTCGGTCGCGCGCGGCGGGTGATCTTCTCGATCAACCTGACCCATCCGGGATGGCAGTTCTGGTACTGGCCGGCGGAGATCCGCTGGAACCGGACCTTCATGTTCATTCAGTGAGGAAGCAGGCTGGAAAGGGCGATGAGATGAGCGAGACAGGCGAGGGCCGCGCGCCGGCTTCCACCCGCAAGGCGAGCCGGGAGGTGCACGTCAATCCGGCCGGCCAGACGGCTGTTACCCTGCAGCGCCGTCTGGGCCACCGTTTCAGCCAGCCGGGCCTGCTGGCCGAAGCGCTGACGCACCGCTCAGCCCTGGGCGGGCGTACCAGTGGCAACACGCGCGGCAGGTCCCGCAGCACGCCGGCCGTCAAGGGGGCGGGGTCCAATGAGCGGCTGGAATTCGTGGGCGACCGCGTGCTGGGCCTGCTCATGGCGGAATGGCTTTTCCAGCGTTTTCCCGATGAGCAGGAAGGGGCGCTGGGCGCACGCCATGCCCATCTGGTCTCGCGCCCGGTCCTGGCTGAAATCGCCGCTGAACTTGATCTGGCCGCAGCGCTGAAGATCGCCCGTCATGAGGAAGTGGCCGGCATCCGCGAGCTGGCTAGCGTGCGCGCAGACGCCATGGAGGCCGTGCTGGGCGCGCTCTACCTCGATGCGGGGCTGGAAGCGGCGCGCAAGGTCATCCATGAACTGTGGGAGAGCCGGATCGAGAATGCCGGCAAGCCTCACAAGGAACCCAAGACATTGCTGCAGGAATATCTGCTGGGCCGCGGCGAGCCCCTGCCGCATTATGAGCTCCTTTCCTCCACCGGCCCCTCGCATGCCCCGCTGTTCCGTGTGGAAGCCAGGGGATGCGGGATGACGGGCACGGGCGAGGCGGGCAGCAAGCGCGCTGCCGAAAGCCTTGCCGCCACCGATCTGCTCCGCCAGCTCACCGGTTCCGGTTCTGATGCCGAAACCGGCCCGGCTTCTTCCGCATCCTGACATTTCATTCCTGTTTTTCCTGCCCGGCTTTGAGAAGGCTTTTTCCGTGACCGATCATGCTCCCGCCCCCGCTACCGATTCTGCAGCGCCCGCCCAGCCGACCCGCTGCGGCTTTGTCGCCCTTGTGGGCGCGCCCAATGCCGGCAAGTCCACCCTGCTGAACCGGATGGTCGGCGCCAAGCTTTCCATCGTCAGCCCCAAGGCGCAGACGACCCGCTTCCGCACCTTGGGCATCGCCATGTGCGACAACGCGCAGATCATCTTCGTGGACCTGCCGGGGATCTTCAAACCGCGCCGCAAGCTCGACCGCGCGATGGTTTCGACCGCCTGGGGCGGCATGGAAGATGCCGATGTGACCCTGTTCGTGGTGGATGCCAAGCGCGGCCTGCGCGATGACGTGCGCGAGATCGCCGAGCGCCTGGCTCAGAGCGGGCGCGAGGTGTGGCTGGTGCTCAACAAGACCGACCTGGTGCCGCGCGAGCAGCTGCTGCCGCTGACGCGCGAGCTGTCCGACATCCTGAAGATCGAGAAGGTCTTCATGGTCAGTGCCGCTTCGGGCGAAGGGGTGGAGGACCTCATGGACCGCCTGGCCCAGACCCTGCCTGAAGGGCCTTATCTCTACCCTGAAGACGAGCTGACCGACCTGCCGGACCGCCTGCTGGCCGCAGAGCTGGTGCGCGAGCAGGTTTTTCTGCAGACCCATGAGGAGATCCCCTATCAGGCCACCGTGGAGACCGAAAGCTACAAGGAGCGTCCTGACGGCTCGGTCCGCATCGAGGTGACGATCTATGTCTCGCGCGCAGGCCACAAGGCCATCCTGATCGGTGACAAGGGCAGCCGCATCCGCGAGATCGGCATGCGGGCGCGCAAGCAGCTCGAAAGCATTCTCGGCTGCCCATGCCATCTCTTCCTCAACGTCAAGGAACGCGCCGGATGGGATGAGGAAAGCGCCCGCCTGCGCGCGCTCGGCCTCGACCCGGCCTGAGCGGCGGAGGGTTGTCGCAGGCCTGGCGGCCCTTTAAGAGGGAGGCGACCTCAAGAGAAGGCGTCTTCTGCCCGGCCGCCCCCGGTTGCCTGCCAGGACTCGCCGCTCTTTCACCGCCCCGCGCCCTCACTCGGAAAGAAGCCACTCATGAGCACGCCTGCCCCTGACTCTGCGCCTGCCAAAGCGGGACCTCTGCCCTACAAGCGCGTTCTGCTCAAGGTTTCGGGAGAAGCCCTGATGGGCGACGGGCAGGCAGGGATCTCGCCTGACATGGTCACGAAAGTGGCCGCCGATATTGCGGCAGTCGCTGCAAGCGGGGTGGAGGTGTGCCTGGTGGTGGGCGGCGGCAACATCTACCGCGGCCTGGCCGGTGCAGCCAAGGGGATGGACCGCGCCCAGGGCGATTACGCCGGCATGCTGGCCACCGTCATCAACGCCCTGATGCTGCAGAACGCGCTGGAGCAGCAGGGCGTGGAGACCCGGGTGATGACGGCCATTCAGATGGCGGCCATCGCCGAGCCCTATATCCGCCGCCGCGCCGTGCGCCACATGGAGAAGGGGCGGGTGGTTATCTTTGCCGCCGGCACGGGCAATCCCTTCTTCACCACCGACACGGCCGCCGCCCTGCGGGCCAATGAGATGGAATGCGACGCGCTCTTCAAGGGCACGCAGGTGGATGGAGTGTATGACTCGGACCCGCGCCGCAATCCCGATGCACGCCGTTATGACGAGCTGACCTACACCGACGTCCTGGCGCGCGATCTCAAGGTCATGGATGCGGCGGCGATCAGCCTGGCACGCGAGAACGACCTCCCCATCATTGTTTTCAACATGCATTCGCCCCACGCCTTTTCCGAGGTGCTCAAAGGCGATGGCAAGTTTACGAGAATTGTGGAAAAAGCGGCCCCGACCAAACCCGCGGCGTCATGATTCTTCCATGATGCGGCGTTAAGCCTTGCGGCTTTTGAAAGCGGCGGCGTTGCGGCAATCTGCGTCAGTCGCCGCAAGCGGGGTCAGGCTTGCAGGCTATCTGCTGTGACCATGCCGCGACATTCAACCGGGACGCCCCGCTCCCTTAAGGGCTCCCATCAGGAGAGGAACCATCAATGAGCGCTGAGCTGACAGAACTGCTGGAAGACCTGAAACGCCGCATGGAAGGCGCTCTTGAGAGCCTGCGGCGTGACTTTTCCGGGCTGCGTTCCGGCCGGGCGAGCCCCAACCTGCTGGAGCCCGTGCGCGTCGAGGCCTATGGCTCGGTGGTGCCTCTGTCGCAGGTCGGCTCGGTTGCGGTGCCCGAAGCGCGGATGCTGACCGTCTCGGTCTGGGACCAGAGCCTGGTGGGCCCGGTGGAGAAGGCCATCCGCAACAGCGGCCTGGGCCTCAATCCCGCAACCGAGGGCCAGACCATCCGCGTGCCGCTCCCCCAGCTGACGGAAGAGCGGCGCAACGAGTTAGCCAAGGCTGCCGCCCGTTATACTGAGGGGGCGCGCATTGCCGTGCGCGGCGTGCGTCGTGACGGGATGGACAAGGCCAAGGGCTTCGAGAAGAAGAACGAGATCAGCCAGGACGACCTCAAGAGCTGGACGGACTCTATTCAGAAGCTGACCGATGGCTATATCGAGACGGTCGACAAGCTGCTCGCTGACAAAGAGCGCGATATCAAGCAGGTCTGATGGGTCGAAGTGCCTTTTTCCGCCCGCCAGGACGTCCCGCAGGATGCATCGTTTTTCGATGAGGACCCGCCAGAGAACGGGGGAGTGCCGCGTCACGTCGCCATTATCATGGACGGCAACGGACGCTGGGCGCGGGCGCGCGGCCTGCCCATCGCCCAGGGACACCATGAAGGGGGGGAAGCCGTGCAGCGCTGCGTGCGCGCAGCCATCGACGCGCAGGTGCCTTATCTGACGCTTTACGCCTTTTCGTCGGAAAACTGGCGGCGCTCGGAAGAGGAGATCGGCAACCTGACCTCCCTGCTGCAGTTCTACCTGCGCCACAAGCTTGAAGAGCTGCATTCGCTCGGGGTGCGGCTGCACATCATCGGCGAGCCCGAGCGCTTCGGTTCCACCCTGTGCCAGGAGCTGCAAATGGCCGAAGCGCGCACGTCAGCCAACACGAAACTCACCCTCTCGCTCGCCCTTTCCTATGGCGGGCGCGCCGAGATCGCGCGCGCAGCCCGCGCACTGGCCCGCAAGGCCGCAGACGGCCTGCTGCCGCCCGACAGCATCACGGAAGAACACCTGGCTTCTTCCCTGCAGACGAGCGGCATTCCCGACCCTGACGTGGTGGTCCGCACGAGCGGTGAGCACCGCCTGTCCAATTTCCTGCTCTGGCAGTCCGCTTATGCGGAGCTGGTTTTTCTCGACGTGCTGTGGCCGGATTTCAGCGAAAGGGATTTTTCGCGCGTCGTTTCCTGCTACGCCATGCGCCAGCGCCGTTTCGGAGGGCGCCCGCAGTGAGCGCCGCAGTGAACGACAGGGCCGGCAGCAACAGCGATAACAATAATATGAGCGCCAGAACATGAGTGCCAGAAAATGAGTGACAGCAGCCCGGCCTCCACTGCGCGCTGGGGCGACCTGCAGAAGCGGGTTCTCTCCAGCCTTGTCCTGATCCCCCTGGCATTTTTCTGCCTATGGCGGGGCGGGTGGGTCTATGACCTCATGGTCATGGCCATCATGGCGGCCATGGTGTGGGAGGCCGAAACCCTGCTGGGCCAGGACATGCGCAGCTGGCGCGGGGCCCTGTTTCTCCTGTGGCCCGTCTGCGCAGCCCTGGTTGCCCTGCAGCATTCCTGGCTGTGCGTTGCCGTGCTTGTGGGGGTCGCCTTCATGTTCGGCAATCTGACAGGCTGGCCGATCCTGATCTCCGTGGTCGCGGGCGTCTCGCTCCTGCTGCTGCGCGCAGCACCGGAGGGTTTCTGGACCGTCCTGTTCACCATCGCCGTGGTGGTGGCCAGTGACAGCTGCGCCTATCTGACCGGCAGGGTCGTGGGCGGCCCCAAGCTGGCGCCGGCCATTTCGCCGGGCAAGACGGTATCGGGCTCGCTGGGCGGCCTGCTGGGAGCGATGGTCATGGGTGCCCTGGTGGCGCGCGCGGCGTCGGGCGCCTGGTCGCTGCAGGCGGCAGGCTGGGCCTTCGTGCTGGCGGTGGCTGCCCAGCTGGGCGACCTTGCCGAAAGCGGGTTCAAGCGCCGCCTGGGGGTCAAGGATTCAGGCACGCTCATTCCAGGGCATGGCGGCGTGCTCGACAGGTTTGACGGCATTCTGGCGGCAGCACCCGTGGCCGCGTGCATCCTGCTGCTGCGCCATGGCCGGCCCTTCTGGCAGTAAAGGTGGGGCAGTGAGAGAAATTCAGGTGAACACAACCAGGAAAGAAGGCAGGCGGTCCCAGAGGCTGCAGAGAGTAGGGGTAGACAGGAAATGAGCGGTAAACACGCCAGGCGGCGGATCAGCGTGCTGGGCAGCACAGGCAGCATCGGCACCTCGACGGTCGATCTGCTGAAGGGGATGAAAGACCGGATCAGCGTCCGCGCCCTGGTGGGCGGGAAGAACGCGCGGCTTCTGGCCGAGCAGGCGCGCCTGCTTGAAGCCGAGCTGGCCGTGCTTGACGATGAAAACGGTTACGAGGAGCTCAAGACCCTGCTTGCGGACACCGGCACGGAAGTGGCGGTCGGTCGGCAGGCCGTGATCGAGGCCGGCGCGCTGGAAGCGGACTGGACCATGGCCGCCATCACCGGGGCAGCCGGGCTCGAGCCCACCCTGGCGGCCGCGCGCAACGGTCATGCGGTGGCGCTCGCCAACAAGGAGGCGCTGGTCTGCGCGGGCAATCTCATGCTGAAGATCGTGCGCGAGGCCGGGGCCAAGCTGCTGCCGGTGGATTCCGAGCACAATGCCATCGCCCAGTCGCTGGGCGGCGCGCCGATGTCAGAGGTCGAGAAGATCATCCTCACCGCTTCAGGCGGCCCGTTCCGACGTGCAAGCCTGCAGGAGATGGCCGAAGCGACGCCCGAGAAGGCGCTGCGCCATCCCACCTGGTCCATGGGGGCCAAGATCACCATTGATTCGGCCTCCATGGCCAATAAGGGTCTTGAGATCATTGAGGCTGCGCGCCTGTTCGGGCTGCCTGAAGAGCAGATCGACGTCCTAGTGCATCCGCAATCGGTCGTGCACGGTATGGTGAATTTCAGGGACGGAAGCTTCGTCGCCCAGCTGGGTAGCGCTGACATGCGCATTCCCATCTCCCACACCCTGGCCTGGCCTGAGCGGATGACGACGGGCTGCGCGCGGCTGAACCTGGCCGAGCTGGGCCAGCTGGATTTCGAGGCGGCCGATGAAGAGCGTTTCATCCCCCTGCGCCTGGCGCGCCAGGTGCTGCGGGCAGGGGGCGTGGCGCCGACGGTCTTTTCAGCGGCCAATGAAGTGGCGGTGGCCGCCTTCCTGGCAGGGCGCATCCGTTTCCTGGGCATCGGCGAGACCATAGAGGCGGCGCTGGACGCCATGGACGCCAATCCCGAGCCCCAAACGCTGGAGGATATCTTCCACTGGGACCGCGTCGGGCGCGAGCTGGCCGAGGCCTGGATCAACCGTCAGCCGCAGGGGAACTGAAGTGCACGCTCTCTCCAATGTGATCATCGGCCTGCTGGTTTTCGGGGTGGTCGTCTTCGTGCATGAGTTCGGCCACTTCATGGCTGCCCGCTGGCGCGGCGTGCCGGTGGACGTGTTCTCCATCGGCTTCGGCCCCGCCCTGTGCGCCTGGCCTGACCGCTACGGGACGCGCTGGCAGCTGAGCCTGCTGCCGCTGGGCGGCTACGTGAAGCTGCACGGCGCCGGCGTGGAGGAAAATCCGCCCCCGCCCGATGAAGCGGCGCGCGACGCTGCGGACCCGACCTCGTACCAGAACCAGCCGCTGCTGACGCGGGTGCTGGTCACGGTGATGGGGCCTGCCTTCAATTTCCTGTTCGCCATCCTGCTGTTTATCCTGCTCTACAGCCTTTACGGCCGCCCCGAGATCAAGCCCGACATTGCCATGGTCGCCCCCCAGAGTGCGGCGGCCCAGGCCGGGCTGCAGAAGGGCGACCACCTTCTGTCGATCGACGGGCGCCGGATTCTGAGCGTGCCGGACTTCCAGGCCGCAATCGCTGCCCATCCGGGCGCGCATGTCGTGCTCGGCATCGCGCGCGACGGCCATGACCTGGACGTTCCGGTGACCCTGCAGAGCGTTGAGGAAAAGGGTGTTGCAGGGAAGGCACATGCCACGGGGCGGCTGGGAATAGGTTTTGCCGTGGTTCGGGCCAAACCTATGCCTTTCTGGAAGGCGATCCCTGCAGGTATTGAAGAGACATGGCACATGACCTGCCAGGTTGTGCAGACGCTGTGGCAAATGCTGACAGGACAGCGCAACCCCGATCAACTTTCCGGCACGATCGGCATTATCAATATGTCGGGCCAGGCTGCGCATTATGGACTTGCGGCATTACTGTTCTTTATTGCCATGCTGTCGGCCAATCTCGGGCTGCTGAACCTGTTTCCCGTGCCGATGCTCGATGGCGGCCACCTGCTTTTCTACACAATAGAGGGCGTGCGGGGCCGTCCGATTTCACAGAGGGCGCAGGGTTACGCCTTCCAGGCAGGGTTGGTGCTTGTGCTGGCACTCTTCCTGTTTTCCAATTATAACGACCTGAGCCGGTTGGGCGCATTCAGTTGGCTGACCGGGCACAAAGGTTGAGAGACCCTGAAGAGGGCGCCTGCCCGGGGTTATTCTTGCCTGCAGGTGCGCTTTCCATTATTTCGCCTGCACAGCGCAGGCGTGGTGCGCGACTCTGAACGAGGAAGAGTGGTTTTGTCAGGATTACGCTTCAAGGCATTCCGGCCCCGTGCCATCAGGCTGGCCCTGCTGGCCTCGGCCTGCCTGGTGCCTGGTTTTCTGAGCGATGCGGAGGCTGCCGGCCCGGTGCGCCGCCACAGCCGCGACGACAGCGCTGCCGCCCAGCAGCTGGCCCAGCAGCACGCGCGTGCGGCTGATGCCTCGAGCCAGAAGGTCGCTGCCGGCGGGATCATCCAGTCCATCGCCGTTCAGGGCAACAGCCGCATCGAGACGCCCACTGTCCTTTCCTACATGGTGGTGCAGCCGGGCGATCCCTTCAGCCGGGACGGCATCAACCGCTCGCTCAAGACTCTTTACGCCACCGGCCTGTTCAGTGACGTCACCATGAAGCGTGAAGGCGGCACCCTGATCGTGCAGGTGCGCGAGAACCCGATCGTCAACCGCATCATCTTCGAGGGCAATCACGGCCTCAAGGACAATGACATGCTCAAGGAGATGGCGCTGCGGGCGCGCGCCGTCTTCTCGGCCCAGACCGTGGCTGCCGACCGCCAGAAGATCCTCAACCTCTACGCGTCCAAGTCCCGCTTCGGCACCACCGTCACCCCGCAGATCATCCGCCTGGGCCACAACCGCGTGGACGTGGTTTTCAAGATCAACGAATCCCCCCAGACCCTGATCGAGAAGATCGTCTTCGTCGGCAACAAGCATTTCAGCCAGGGTGACCTGGCAGCGGTGATCTCGTCCAAGGAATCCGCCTGGTACCGCTTCTTCTCCTCGTCTGACGAATACAATCCCGAGCGGGTCCGTTACGATCAGGAGCTGCTGCGCCGCTTCTACCTCCATAACGGCTTCGTGGACTTCCATATGGTGGACGCGACCGGCGAGCTGTCGGAGGATCACAAGACCTTCTACATCACCTATACCGTGCATGAAGGGCCGCGCTACCGGCTGGACAAGGTTTCCATCCGCTCCAACGTCCCCAATGTCACGCCCAAGGGCATGAAGTCGCATCTGGAGGTCTATAAGGGCCAGTACTACGACGGCACGGCCATCCAGGACAACGCGACCGACATGCAGGACTGGCTGCAGGATAACGGTCATCCCTTCGCGCAGGTGCGCACCGACATCGCCCGTAACCCTGAAAAGAAACTGGTCGACCTGCTCTTCGACATCGTCGAGGGCCCGCGTGTCTATGTCGAGCGGATCGACATCAACGGCAACACCATCACGCGCGGCGATGTTATCCGCCGCAACATGCCGATGGGCGAGGGGGACGCCTATACCCCGGCCGACCGCAAATATACCAAGATGGCCCTCCAGGACATGGGCTTCTTCAAGAACGTGAGCGTGGACGAGACCCAGGGCTCGGCGCCTGACAAGGTCAATGTCAGCGCCAATGTGGTCGAGAAGCCGACCGGCGAGTTCTCCCTGGGCGGCGGTTACTCCACGGACGTCGGCATCATGGGCAATCTGGGCCTCAAGCAGCACAACCTGCTGGGCACGGGCGTGGATGCCGGCTTCTCGGGAACGGTGGCGTATTACGAGCAGCAGGCCGACATCTCGGTGACCGATCCCTACTTCCTGGGGCGCAACTTCGTTGCCGGGGCGGATATCTACTTCGTCCAGAACGATTACCAGACCTACCAGAAGTATAAGGAGGGCCAGTACGGCTTCTCGCTGCGCGCCGGCTATTCCTTCAACCGCTATCTCTCGCAGTCCTGGACCTACACCCTGGTCGACCGTCAGGTCGGCAACGCCTTCCCGGGCCATTACGCGGGCAACAACTACGACACGCCTTCCATCTACGTTCTGCAGGATGCCGGCTGGTCGCTGCTGTCTCAGATCAGCACGAACTTCACCTATGACCGGCGTGACAACCGCGTCATGCCGCATTCGGGCTTCATGCTGAACCTGGGGGGTGACTTCGCCGGTCTGGGCGGCAATGAAAAATATGCCCGCGTCAAGTTCAACGGCGTGGGCTACATCCCGCTTGACAGCATCACCGGCAACCATGCCTGGACCATCGAGATGCGCGGCGGCATCGGCTATATGGGCGACTGGAGCCACAGCGGCGACCGCAACATCATCGACAACTTCTACCTGGGCGGCCAGAACCTGCGCGGCTTCCTGCAGGGCGGCGTCGGGCCGCGCTCAAGTCACTTCCGCTGCCATGGTCCCGGCACCAGCAGCGGCCCATATGGGGCAGGCGGCTGGTGTCCGTGGGCAGGCCAGGATGACTTCCTGGGCGGCAAGTTCATGTATACCGCTTCCTGGCAGCTGGATTTCCCGCTGCCGATGGGCGAGGCCCTGGGCATCTCCGGGCGCGGCTTCATCGATTCCGGCTCGCTGGCCGGTATCCGTGTGCGCCACCGCTATGACCGCAAGGGCACGCCGCAGGTGCCGGGCCTCGGCGCGGCCACCTATACCCCGATCAGCGGCGATACCCTCATCCCGCGCGTCTCGGGTGGTCTGGGCATTTCCTGGAACAGCCCCTTCGGCCGCGTGAACATCGATGGTGCGGTGCCCATCCACAAATACCGCGGCGACCGCGTCTACCCGATCCGCTTCGGCTTCGGCCAGCAGTTCTGAGCCCGCTCCCCGGTGCCCCCGTCACGGGGCACCGGGCCGGGGCGGACGACTACAGGAAATCGGGATCCCTTGATTTTCATCGCCGCCCGGCAATTTCCTGCCGCAATCAGGGTGCATTTTCCCGCCCGACGTTGAACTGTGCTGAAAATCGTTTTTGATGCTGGTCCTTCTGCCGAAGGGGGAAAGGCTGCCAGCAGGTTACTGCAGAAAGGTCTGACATGATGACGCCTTCACCACTTTCCCTTACCCGGCGCACTGCCCGTACTTTCCGCCTGCTGGCTTTCACCGCTTTCGCCGGCCTGCCTGTTCTCGGCCTCCAGGGGGCGCAGGCTGCGGGCTGGTTCGTGCCCAAAGCGCAGCAGGCCCCTGCGGCCGCCCCGCCGGCTGCGCATCATCACGCTGCCCGCCCAGTCATGCCGGTGGGCCGTCCTGCGCCGTCAGACGCACCGCAGCAGCCCTCAGCGCCCCCCGTGCTGCCGCTGCCGCCCGTGCCGGCCATCCCGCCCATTCCCAAGGAAGCGCCGCCGCCCACAGCCATCATCGGGCTGATCAGCGTGCAGGGCGTGATGCAGCTTTCCACTGCAGCGCAGGAGATCCAGCAGGTGCTGGGCGAGCGCCGTGATAAGTTGGCCCACGAGGTGCAGAAGGAAGAAGCCTCCTGGCGGGCTGAGCAGCAGAAGCTGCAGATGCAGGCCCGCAGCCTGACTGCCGACCAGATCCAGCTGCGCGAGCGCCACCTGCAGGAGCGCCGGGCGCGTGACCAGCGGGAATTCGGCAACAAGGCCCGCATCATCCAGGAAGCCTATCAGGTGGCCTTCCACCAGCTGGAGCGCACGCTCGAGCAGCGCGACGGCGTGATCGCGCGCGTGGCGGCGGCCCACAGCATGAACCTGGTCTTCCATGCCGAGCAGGTGGTCCTGCATGTGGACGGCCAGGACATCACGGTGGAAGTGGCCAAGCGTCTCAATGAAGCCCTGCCGCATGTCTTCATCCCTGATGACGGCGTGGACTCCGAAGTGCTGGCCAAGTCCGGCAAGATGCCGACAACCGCTGACGAGGAACGCCTGATGCGCCAGGCTTCCCAGCCCCAGGAAGCCGCCCATCCTGCCCCTGCCGCTGCGCCTGCCAAAAAATAATCCCACTGGAAGCCCGCCCGTTCCACAGCCGGGCTTCCGGCAGTGAAGGGTCCCCCTCCAGCTGACGGGTGAAAGCGGCATGCGGTGAGAGGGGATGAGGGAGAGGATGATGAGAAGTTCCACTGGCCCCGCACCGGGCGGGGAACGACCGGCAGATACGCGTTTTTTCAGCCGTCGCGGCCCTTTTCCGCTCACCCGGATCGCTGAAGTTGTCGGCGCGGCCCTGCCTGAGGGGCTGGCGCCGGAAAAACGCGCCTGTGAGCTGCGCGGGGTGGCGCCCCTGCAGACAGCGACCGCGCAGGAAGTGAGCTTTCTCGACAACCGGCGCTACCTGCCGCTCCTGGCCCGCACCCAGGCAGGTGCCGTCATCCTGGGGCCTGCCTTTGCAGACCAGGTGCCTCCCCATTGCACGCCCCTGGTATGTAGGTCTCCCTATCTCGCCTGGTCGCGCGTCGCCCGGCTTTTCCACCCGGGCCCGTCTTCGCGGCCAGGTATCCACCCCACAGCGGTGATCGGCGCGGATGTCGAGCTGGGGGAAGGGGTGGAGATCGGCCCCCTGGTCGTGATCGGGGAGGGGGCGCGCATCGGGGCAGGCTCGATCATCGCTTCACATGCCGCGATCGGGCCGCATGTCGTCATGGGGCCGCATTGCCGCATCGGCAGCCATGTCAGTCTTTCCCATGCCCTGCTGGGCGCGCGCGTGGTGCTTTATCCCGGCGCGCGGGTGGGCCAGGACGGCTTCGGCTTCGCCCAGGGGCCTGAAGGGTTCGAGAGCGTGCCGCAGCTCGGACGCGTCCTGCTGGAGGATGACGTGGAAATCGGGGCGAATTCCACCATCGACCGTGGCTCCATGCGCGATACGGTGATCGGGGCGGGCACGCGCATCGATAACCTGGTGCAGATCGGCCATAACACCCGCCTGGGCCGCTGCTGCGTGGTGGTGTCGCAGGCAGGCATCGCAGGCTCGACCGAGCTTGAGGATTTCGTGACGGTAGCTGCCCAGGCCGGGCTGATCGGCCATATCCATATCGGCGAGAAAGCGCGTATCGGCGCGCAATGCGGCGTGATGTCCGACATCGAGGCGGGCGCTGATGTCATCGGCAGCCCGGCCATGCCCTTCCGCGAGTTCTTCCGCAATGTCGCCACGCTGCGCAGGTTGTCGCGCAACAAGGGGGAGAAGGGGGAGTGAAGGGCTTGCCGGTCGGCCGGGCCCGTTGGTGTCTGAGGGGGGTTTGGTAGTAAGACATCCTTGACAGAACCCCCACCAGCCGCGAAAGGGGAACTGTTCTTTGGACGCACCAGGTAGGGGCAGGCAGGGTAGGAAGGGTAAAGCACGTGGATGCACCGGCTGATCAGACACACGAGGTTCCAGAAAACGTGGATGTCCTGCAGATCATGCAGGCCATCCCGCACCGCTATCCCTTTCTGCTGATCGACAGGGTTGAGAAGATCGAGGCCGGGGAATCCGCTGTCGGGATCAAGAACGTCACCGTCAACGAGCCCTTCTTTCCCGGCCATTTCCCGGGCCGTCCGGTCATGCCGGGCGTCCTGATCATCGAGGCCATGGCCCAGACGGCCGCCACCCTGGTGGTGCTGACGCTGGGGCCGGCCTTCGAGGGCAAGCTCGTTTATTTCATGACGATCGAAGGCGCCAAGTTCCGCCGCCCCGTGGTGCCGGGCGACCAGCTGCGCATCCATGTGCAGAAGGAGCGGGCGCGGGCGAATGTCTGGCGCTTCAAGGGCGTGGCCAAGGTGGATGGCGTGGCAGTGGCAGAAGCGACTTTCAGCGCCATGATCATGGGCTGATTGATGCGGGACGTGCCGGCACACACTTCAGTGGAGGCGGAGATCCACCCCGCTGCCATCGTTTCCCCGCAGGCGCGTCTGGGCAGAGGTGTGAAGATCGGCCCGTGGTGCCTGGTGGGGCCGGAGGTGGTGCTGCAAGACAATGTGCGCCTCCACGCTTCGGTGGTGGTGGAGGGCAGGACCCGTCTTGAGGAAGGCGTTGAGGTCTATCCCTTTTCCACGATCGGCCTGCCGCCCCAGGACCTCAAATATGCCGGCGAGCCGACGGAATGCGTCATCGGCGCAGGCACCGTCCTGCGTGAAGGGGTGACCGTGCACCGCGGCACCGCCCAGGGCCACGGTCTGACCCGCGTGGGCAGGGACTGCCTGATCATGGCCAATGCCCATGTCGCCCATGACTGCACGGTGGGGGACGGGGTGATCATCGTCAATAATGTCGTGATGGGCGGTCATGTGACCATCGGTCCGATGGCGCGCATCATGGGCGCTGCCGCCGTGCACCAGTTCGTGCGGATCGGCACGGGCGCTGTCGTGGGCGGTGTGTGCGGCGTGGAGCGGGATGTCATTCCCTATGGCAGCGTTCTGGGCAACCGGGCGCGCCTGGTCGGGCTGAACTGGGTCGGGCTCAAGCGCTCGGGCGCGGATGGGCGCGAGGTCCAGGACATGCGGCGCGCCTTCCGCCTGCTTTATCCCAGGGGGGCGGAAGACGGGCAGGTGCTGGGCGAGCGCCTGCGCCTGGTGCGCAAGCGCTACGGCCATCTGCACCGCGTGGCAGAAATGCTGGCCTTCATGGAGGCCCCCAGCCGGCGCGGTCTGACCCCTTCGGCGGGGCGTGACCTGCCCGACCACGTCTTCCCGGTCGATGCCGCCAATGCGTTTGGCGAAGAGCCGCCGGCTTCCTGAAGCGGCACGCTGGAGAAAGCTTGGATCTTGGATATGGACAGGACGACAGGCCCTGCAGAGGGGAGAAATCCTGGCAGAATCGGCATTCTTGCAGGCGGCGGCCCCTTGCCGGCCCGGCTGGCGGCAACCCTGCAGGCAGCGGGGCGGGAAGTCTTTATCATCGGCTTTGAAGGCTTTGCCGCCCCTGAGCTGCTGCAGCCCTATCCCCATGCCCTGTTTCGGCTGGGTGCTGCCGGCAGCATTCTTGAAGCCCTGCGCGCCCATGGCTGCACGGAGCTGGTGCTGCTGGGCCCCGTGCGCCGGCCTGCCTGGCGTGAGCTCAGGCCTGATGCCATGGGCGCGCGCCTGCTGGCGCGGCTGGGCAAGGCCATGCTGGGCGGCGACAACAAACTGCTGGCCGCCATCGTGGGCCTGCTGGAGGAGGAAGGGTTCCGGGTGCGGGGTGCGCATGAGTTTCTGGGCCGTGAAGTGGCCCCTGCCGGCGCGCTGGGCCAGCACAGTCCAGACGCGCAGGCCTGGCAGGACATCGGCCGTGCCGTCGAGGTGCTGGAGGTGACGTCACGGCTGGACATGGGGCAGGCCTGCGTGGTGCAGGGCGGGCAGGTTGTGGCGCTGGAAGCCCTTGAGGGCACGGATGCCATGCTGGCGCGCGCGCAGGGTCTCCTCCAGCCGGGCCCTGGGGGAATCCTGCTGAAACTGCCCAAAAAAGGCCAGGAGCTGCGCGCCGACATGCCTGCCATCGGCCCCGTAACCCTTCAGCAGGCAGCCCGGGCAGGGTTGCGGGGGATTGCTTATGCGGCAGGCCATACCCTTATAATTGATCCCCCCGCCTGCCGCATGATTGCCGATCAGCTGGGCCTGTTCGCCTGCGGGCTGGAAAGCGATGGGGCGCTGGCCGGATTTGACTTTTCACCCTGAGCCTTCCGATCTGCCGCGATATCCTGTTTCACATGGGAGAAGAAAATGAGCACATATCTGCATACGATGATCCGGGTGTTCGACCTTGACCGCAGCCTGGCCTTCTACCGCCTGCTCGGCATGCACGAGATCCGGCGCTGCGAAGTGCGGGAAGGGCGCTACACGCTGGTCTATATCGGTTACGCCGACAACGCCCAGGGTCAGGCCGAGATCGAGCTGACCTATAACTGGGACCAGAAGACCCCTTATGATATCGGCAATGGTTTCGGCCATTTCGCACTGGGGGTGCCCAATGTCTCCGCTGTGGTGGAGAAGGTGCGTGAAGGGGGCGGCAAGGTGACGCGCGAGGCAGGGCCGGTCAAGTTCGGCAAGACCATCATCGCCTTCCTGGCTGATCCCGACGGCTACAAGGTCGAGCTGATCGAAAGGCCTGACGGAACGGAAAAGGAATTCAAGTTCTGAGATCCGCCTTCCGGGAAGACTTCAGGAAGGCCGCTGTTCTTTCGTGGCGGCCAGGCGTTCGAGGGTGCGTTCCAGCGCGCTGAGAATCGTGCCTGCCGCCTGGCGGACTTCCGGATCAGTATGGTTCTGCAGCAGGTCGGCACAGAAAAGTGCCGGGGTGAGCGTGTTGCGCAGGTCATGGCGGAGGGGGGCGAAAGGATCATTGCCGGGCATGCCTGCCTCCGGAGTTGCGGTTGACGGGACGGGGTGCGTCCTCAGTTGACAGGAAAGCGCGGCCTGCTTAAAAGCACGACCACAAAGGTTTTCGGAACCAGGCCCCTGCCGCAGGATGTGGGGACAGCCGGCTGAAATTGCCAGGAAGTTTATACGCGCTTTCGCCCGGCGTGTCTGTTTTTGTTTGAAGGATTGAAATCATGAAGCGCACGTATCAACCCTCCCGCCTGGTTCGCAAGCGCCGTCATGGCTTCCGTTCGCGTTCGGCCACTGTGGGTGGGCGCCGCGTGCTGGCCAACCGTCGCGCCAAAGGCCGCAAGCGCCTGTCAGCCTGAAGTTCCGCGTGACCATGGAGCTCTCCTTTCCGCCTGAAAGGGGAGCTCTGTCGTATCAGGCATGATTTCCGGCGCGTTTTGAAGGCGCATTCCGAGATGGAGGGGCAGGCAGAATGGTTTTTCCACCCCGTCTCAAAAAACGCGCCCAGTTCCTCAAAGTTGCGCGCCAGGGCAAAAAGAACGTCTTTCCGGGTCTCGTGGCTCAGGCGCAGCCCGCCGCTGAGGCGGACGCCTTCAGGGTCGGCTTTACCGTCACCAAGAAAGTCGGCAATTCCGTCGTGCGCAACCGCACGCGCCGCCGCCTGCGCGAAGCCATGCGGCTGGTGGCGTGCGAACGGAAAGAGACCTCCCCCTTAAAACCATCATTGCCGCCAGGCCAGCTGGTGCTCATCGGCCGTGCCTCGACCCGCCATCGCGCTTTTGAAGCGCTGAAGCAGGATGTGCGTCAGGCTGTCGCAGGGCTTGAGAAAGCTGCCCCTTCTCCCAAGGGGGGAGCGGGCAATACGGGTGGCTGAGCGTGAGGCTCCGGCAGCTTCCCGCCCACTGCCTGTCAGCGCTGCTGCGGCTCTACCAGCTTGCGCTCAGCCCTTACCTTGGCCGCAACTGCCGGTTTCACCCCAGCTGCAGCGCCTATGCGCGCGAGGTGGTGGGGCGTCATGGCGTTCTGCGCGGAGGCTGGCTTACCCTCAGGCGCCTGTCGCGCTGCCATCCCTTTCATGAAGGCGGGGTGGACCTTCCGCCCTGAGTCTGGCGCCCTGAAGGGGCGCGCCTGCAGGTTCTGCTTGTTTTGCGGCGCGTTTTCGTTCAGTGATGGGGGACTTCTGTCCGCCTCCCTGCCGGGGGCCCTGAGCGGGTTTGCGGATGTCTTCCTCCAATCTTTCTGAAAGAGCGGCCTCCACGCGATGGATAGCAGCAAACGCATTATTCTGGCGATTGTCCTGTCAGGACTGGTCCTTCTCGGCTTCAACTATCTTGCCCCCAGGCCGCATCACGCCCCTGCGCCGCTTTCAGCCAGTCATTCCCCCGCTGCCGGCGCCCAGCCCAGCGCCGGGTCGCAGACGGCAAGCGGGGAGGCGCTGGGTTCCGCCCAGGTTTCCGCCAGTGAGGCCGCGAAGGCGGCAAAGGTGGAGGAAGAGGACCAGGCTGACCACCGGCTGGCCATTTTGGGCCATGACGTGCGCGGTTCCTTCAACCTGCGGGGCGCGCGTCTCGATGACCTGCTGCTGACCCGCTACCGCGAAACGGTGGCTAAGGACAGCCCGCTCGTTCACCTGCTTAACCCGATCGGCACGCCCCATCCGACCTATGTGGTGCTGGGCTGGCAGAATGGATCTGACTCAAGCACGAAGCTGCCTGACGTCCACAGCCTCTGGATCAGTGATTCACCGGAGCTGACGCCCCAGCATCCCGCCACCCTGCGCTGGGAGAACGGGGCGGGGGTGACCTTCCTCATCCACCTGGCGCTGGATGACCATTACATGTTCACGGTGCGCCAGGAGGTGGAGAATCATTCCGGCCAGGCGGTTTCCGTGCGCCCGACCCAGCTGATCCGGCGCGATTACCTTCCCTCCGACACGGGGTCCATGACGGCTTATGAAGGGCCGATCGCCGTCATGAACGGGCATCTGGAGGATATGGGCTACAAGAAGGTCCGCACCCGTGCCGAGGACAATCCCGACCACCTGGCCTGGAGCGCCACCTCCAAGGGCGGCTGGGTCGGGCTGACCGACAAATACTGGCTGACTGCCATCGGCGCGCGTCCTGATGACGTAGTGACCGGCGCCTACGGCTATGAGAGCCCTGCCTATCTCATCAGCCTGCGCGACCATGAGGCTCAGCGGGTCGAACCCGGGGCGAGCCTGGGGCAGGAAAGCTACCTGTTCGCCGGCGCCAAGGTGCCTTCACTGCTGGCCCATTACCAGAAGGCGCTGGAGCTGCCGTCTTTTGATAAGGCCATCGACTACGGTTACCTCAGCTTCCTGACCCGGCCCATCCTCGCCCTGCTGGACTGGCTGTATCACTGGATCGGCAATTTCGGCATCGCCCTGCTCATTCTGACGTTGATCATCAAGCTCATCCTCTCGCCCCTGGCCTACAAGGCGGCGGTGTCGGCAGCGCGCATGCGCCTGCTTGCCCCCAAGATCAAGGAGCTGCGCGAGAAGGGGGGCGAGGACCCCATGGCGCTCAACCGGAAGATCATGGCGCTTTACCGCGAGGAGAAGGTCAATCCCGCCGGGGGCTGCCTGCCGATCCTGATCCAGGCGCCGATCTTCTTCTGCCTCTACAAGATGCTCAACATCAGCATTGACGAGCGGCATGCGCCCTTCTTCGGCTGGATCAACGACCTCTCCGTTCCCGATCCCACCAATCTGTTCAACCTGTTCGGCCTGCTGCCTTTCGACCCGACGCATCTTTCCTCTTTCCTGCATGTCAGCGCCTGGGCGCTGGCCCTTGGAGCCACGTTCTGGCTGCTGCAGCGCCAGACCATGGTCAGCATGGACCCGGCCCAGGCGCGGATGATGCAGTTCATGCCGCTGGTCTATGTCTTCATCATGTCGGGCTTTCCGGCAGGGCTGATGATCTACTACACCTGGAACAACATCCTGACCTGGCTGCAGCAGACCCTCATCGAGCGCCACACCAAACTGCCCGTTCCGGTCAGCGGGGGCGCCCCTGTGAAGGGGGACGGCAGCGCCGGGAAAAAGGCGGCCAGGAAAAAGAAGGACCCGTCTTCCCAGGGCGGAGACTGACCTGCCGGCCTGCCCGAGCTCGCCTTTGCGGGCCGCCGCCGATGCTGACAAAGACCCTGCTGAAAAGGGCAGAAAAGGAGAGTGCCGTGACCGAACCGCAGAATGCCGCCGCCCCCCAGAAGGCGGCCCCTAGAAAAGAGCCCAGCCAGGCCGAGCTTGAAGCGGGGCGGCTGCTGTTTGCAGGTCCCTGCGACTTTTTCCACGGCTCGCAGACGCTCGACCAGCTGCCGCCGCCCGGCCTGCCCGAGATCGCCTTTGCAGGCCGCTCCAATGTCGGCAAGTCCAGCCTCATCAATGCCCTGACCGGTCGCAAGGCCCTGGCCCGCGCTTCCTCGGAGCCCGGGCGCACCAAGCAGCTCAATTTCTTCGACCTGGGCGGCCGTCTCGTCCTGGTGGACATGCCGGGCTACGGCTACGCCAAGGCAGCCAAGAGCGTGAAGGAGGACTGGCAGAAAACCATGTTCTCCTATCTGCGCGGCCGCCCCAACCTGGACCGGGTGGTGCTGCTGATCGACAGCCGCGTGGGCTTCAAGGATTCCGACCGCGAGGCCTGTGACCTGCTCGACAAGGCGGCCGTGGTCTTTCAGGTCGTGCTGACGAAATGCGACCAGCTTTCAGCCAGTGACCTGCAGAAGCGCATTGAGGAAGTCGAGGCTGTGCTGGCCAAGCACGCCGCAGCCTATCCCACCGTCATGGCCACCAGCAGCGAAAAGGGACAGGGCATTGCGCAGCTGCGGGCGATGATGGCAGGCTTTGCCGCACCCCCGCCGCGCTGAAAGCGGCCCGGACCGTGTCCCGTAATTTTTCCTGCATGTGATGGATTTGGCTGATGCCTTCGAAGCCTGACCTTCTTTCCGAAGAATCCCTGCTGGCCGGGACCGTTCAGGATCGGCAGAAAGCCGCCATCCTGGCCGATGCCCTGCCTTATCTGCGGCGCTATGCGGGCGATACCATCGTGGTGAAATACGGCGGCCATGCCATGCGGGAAGGGGCGCTGGCCGAAACCTTCGGGCGCGATATCTCCCTGCTGAAACTGGTGGGCATCAATCCGATCGTGGTCCATGGCGGCGGACCGCAGATCAATGACATGCTGGCCAAGCTTTCCATAGAGACGCGCTTTGTGGACGGTCTGCGCGTTACCGACCGCTCCATGATCGAGGTGATCGAGATGGTGCTTGCCGGCACTGTCAACAAGCAGGTGGCTGATCTCATCAGCCGAGCGGGCGCGCTGGCTGTCGGCATTTCAGGGCGTGACGGCCAGCTCATCCAGGCCCGCAAGCTGCGTCACTGCAGGCGCGGGGGCGGAGGCGAGGAAGCGGGAGAAGAAGTCGATCTGGGCTTCGTGGGCGAGCCGGAATCAGTGGACCCGCGCGTGCTCTACGCCCTGCTGGGGACCGGGCTGGTGCCTGTGGTGGCCCCGGTGGGCGGCAGTGCCGGCGGAGAGGTCTATAACATAAATGCCGATACAGCGGCCGGGGCGATCGCAGGCGCGGTCCAGGCGTCGCGCCTGCTGATGCTGACTGATGTTGCAGGCGTGCTGGATCAGGACGGCAACCCCATCGAGGAACTGACCGCCGAGCAGGCGCGCCGCCTCATCAGCGAAGGCCACATCACAGGCGGCATGATCCCCAAGGTGGAAACCTGCATCAAGGCTGTGGAGAACGGGGCCAAGGCCGCCGTCATTCTTGATGGGCGCGTCGCCCATGCCTGCCTGCTGGAGCTTTTCACGCGCGCAGGGCCAGGCACGCTCATCAAGGCGGACTGAGCCCCGGACCTTTTCAGGCGGGCAGGGGCGAGAACTTCCAGGCGCTGCCGAGGCCAGGCGAAGTCTGGCGCAAGGCCAGCGTGGCCTGCTCCAGGTGATTTTCCAGCGTTTCCGTGCAGCCGGCTTCGCGGCAGGCCAGGCCGATCTGCAGGCTGTCGGGCGGCCCGTCCTTGTGGGGGAATCCCCCTTCAGTGAGACGGGCGGCGCGCTCGGCAGCGGCGAAGCGGTCAGCGCCGTCCATCCAGAGCACGAACTGGCTGCTGCCTAGCCGCCCGATGGGGTCGGTCGGCCGGAAAGCCTTGCGCAGGGCAGAGACCACATCCCCCAGCCAACGCCGTTCCTCACGCACGCGTTCAGCGAGCGGACGTGTGGGGTCCTGCAGCTCAGGCGGCAGGTTGACCTGCAGGCGCAGCAGGGTGCCGGGCTGGTGGTTGGCATCCAACCGGCTCAGCCGGTGGGTGATCTCCTCCTTCATCCCCTCCCAGGTCAGCAGGCCGGTCTCGGGGTCATGGCGGCCGGCGTAAAGGGAGGCACGGTAGCGGTCCTCCACTTCAAACAGGGTGGCAGCGATCTGCCAGAACTGGCGTAGCAGGTTTTTCTCAGCCTCTGTCCAGGGGTCATGGCGCCACAGCAGGAGGGCCAGTTGCCGATTCGCAGACAGGGGCTGAACGGTCAGGAGCAGGCAGTCGGTTTCTGCCCCGCTTTTCTGGGAGAAGACCAGCTGCTGCTCGCCGCTTGCGTTTTCAAGCTGTGCGGCGCAGGCCGTCAGATATTGGGGCGGGCAATGGGTCTGGGCTTCCGGCTGGCTGAAGGGCTGCAGGGAAAAGGTGGTGTCCCCGGGCGCGTGGGAAGTCCGGGCTTCGAGCACCATGCCCTGGCATCCCAGCAGGTGGTGCAGCCTCCTGCAGGCCAGGCGTAGCCCCTGTGCCGGCAGGCCGCCCTGGCGCAGCAGGGCAACGAGGTTGGTAAGAGAAGCGTCTGAAGCTGAAACGGCGGTCCTGGTTGTGGCCTGCATGACTTTGCCCTGCATGAATTGAGCACTGTGGGGGGGCGGCGTTCGCGCTGCGGGACTTTGCCGCATTCTGAGCCTGGCCGGTAATATCCTGGCCCGCAATGCCGGTTCGGGGAAGGGTGCAATTGACTTGCCTGCCCCGCCGCCGCATGGTTCGGGGGTGCCCGTATACCCGGCGCGTGCTCCCCGGGCACAGCTTACAGTCAAACAGGTTTACAGTCATACGGAAACGGATTCCATGCCACATACCGACCTTCAGGCCACCATCGACGCTCTCTGGGAAGACCGGGCCACGCTGACCCCCCAGACCACCGGCGCCCCCCGGCAGGCCGTGGAAGCCGCCCTGGAGGGGCTGGATCAGGGGGTTTTCCGCGTGGCTGAAGTCACCCCGGCCGGTCGGGTGGTGCATGAATGGCTCAAAAAGGCCGTTCTGCTGTCCTTCCGGCTTTATGACTGCGAGCCCATGCCCTATGCCTGCGGCGGCGTGCCGGGCTTTGACAAGGTGCCGCTGAAATGCACTGGCTGGGACAAGGCGCGTTTCGAGCAGGCGGGCTTCCGCGCCGTGCCCGGCTCCATCGTCCGCCGGTCCGCCTATATCGCGCCGGGCGTGGTGCTGATGCCGAGCTTCGTCAATCTTGGGGCCCGCGTCGAAAGCGGCACCATGGTCGACACCTGGGCCACGATCGGCTCCTGCGCGCAGATCGGCAGCAACTGCCACATCAGCGGCGGGGCGGGGATCGGCGGTGTTCTCGAGCCCCTGCAGGCAGCGCCGGTCATCATCGAGGACGGCTGCTTCATCGGCGCGCGCTCCGAAGTGGCGGAAGGCGTGATCGTCGAAAAGGGCTCCGTGCTTTCGATGGGCGTGTTCCTGGGCGCTTCCACCAAGATCATCGACCGCGCCACGGGGGAAATCCACATGGGGCGCGTGCCGGCCTATTCCGTGGTCATTCCAGGCACCCTGCCGCCCAAAACGCCGGGTGGTCCCTCGCTTGCCTGCGCGGTCATCGTCAAGCGGGTGGACGAGCGGACGCGTTCCAAGACCTCCATCAACGAGCTCCTGCGTGACTGAAGGGGCTTCGGGGGCGTTGCTGACTTGACCGCTTTTACCCCTGAAATTCTGACCGATCCGGTGCCGCTGCTTCAGGCGCTGCTGCGCTGCCCTTCCGTCACGCCGAAGGATGCAGGGGCGCTGGCGCTGGTCGGCCAGGCGCTGGAGACGCTGGGCTTTACGGTCACTGCCCTGCCTTTCGGGCCGCCTGAGGCCCCCACGCCCAATCTTTATGCCCGCCTGGGCACAGCCAGGCCCTTGCTCTGTCTGGCCGGTCATACCGATGTGGTGGCGCCGGGGCCGGACTGGCAGCATGATCCCTTTTCAGGCCATGTGGAAGGCGGCTGGATCTACGGCCGCGGCGCTGCGGACATGAAAGGCGGCGTGGCTGCCTTCATCGCCGCTGCCGCCAGGAGGCTTAGGCAGGGGCCGCTTGAGGGCAGCCTTGCCTTCCTGCTGACAGGCGATGAGGAAGGACCGGCCCGCCACGGCACGCGTGCCGTGCTGCAATGGATGGAAGAGCAGGGGGAAAAGCCCGATTTCTGCCTGCTGGGCGAGCCGACCAACCCTGGCCAGATGGGCGAGATGATCAAGGTGGGACGGCGCGGCAGCCTCAATGCCGTGCTCAAAGTGCCAGGTGTGCAGGGCCATGTGGCTTATCCCCACCTGGCCGACAATCCCCTGCACAGGTTGCCCGCTCTCCTGACGGCCCTGACCTCTTTCCCGTTGGACAGCGGTAACCAGTGGTTCGCGCCGTCCTCCCTGCAGGTCACCAGCATCGATACCGGCAACCCGGTAACCAACATCATTCCCGCGCAGGTGGAGATCCGGCTCAACATCCGCTTCAACAATCTCCATACCGGCGCTTCCCTGCAGAAATGGCTGCAGGAGGTCGCCCAGGCCCACGCCCCCGGCACGGAGGTGGCGGTGAGCGTCAGTGGGGAGGCCTTCATGACCCCGGCCGGGCGGGAAGTCGCCCTGCTGGGCCAGGCGGTCGAGGAGGTGACGGGCCGCAAGCCTGTGCTGGACACAGGGGGCGGCACGTCGGATGCGCGTTTCATCACCGCGATGTGTCCGGTGGCGGAGTTCGGGCTCGTGGGGGCGACCATGCACAAGCGTGACGAGAAGATCTCCCTTGCCTCCCTGGAAGACCTCACCCGTGTCACGCAGCTTTTCATGGAGCGGCTGGGCGTCTGAAGTCCCCGGCTAAGACAGGCTCAAGACAGGCCCAAGACAGGCTAAGAGACGGCAGACACTTCGAAGGGATCGCTGGGATACCCCACCCCGATCAGGCACAGCCCGTCTGCAGGGGCGGTCGGCCCCGCCGCGCGCCTGTCGCGTGCGGCAAGGGCGGTGCCCACCTGCGCGGGCGTCCAGCGGCCGAGGCCCACCAGAGCCAGGGTGCCCACCATGTTGCGCACCTGGTGGTGCAGAAACGAGCGCGCCTGCGTTTCAATGAGGATCCGCTCGCCCTGGCGGCGGATCTGCAGCTCATCGAGGGTGCGCAGAGCATGGCGCGCCTGGCAGGCGGCAGCGCGGAAAGAGGTGAAATCATGCCGTCCCAGCAGGTGGCGCGCGCCTTCCTGCATGGCGGCAACGTCCATCTCGTGCCTGACATGCCAAACCTGTCCTTCCGCCAGGGCCGGGCGGGCCGGGCGGTTGAGGATGACGTAGCGGTAACGGCGCCAGATGGCCGAAAAGCGCGCATTCCAGTCCGCCGGTACCGAGGCTGCCTGCAGGATGGCGACCGGATGCGGCTTGAGGTGATAGTTCAGCGCCTCGCGGAGGGTGTGGGCCGTCAGGCGGACATCAGCGGGGAAATCCAGATGCGCAACCAGGCCGCTGGCATGCACGCCGGCATCCGTCCGCCCTGCGGTGATGCTGGGTACAGACCGGCCACGGGTAAGGCGGGCGGCGGCTTCCTCGACCAGCTGCTGGACGGTAAGACCGTTCTCCTGCCGCTGCCAGCCCCGGTAAGGCTGCCCGTTGAACTCGATCCTGACCGCCCAGCGCTGGCCGGTTTTCTGGTTCGCCGGATCGTCAGTCAAAGCGGCTGCCTTTGCCGAGGGGGCGGCCGCGCAGGAAGTCGCCTGCCTCCATCATCGCGCGCCCGGGCTGCTGCAGGCGCGTGATGCGCACGGCACCCCGGCCGGTCGCAACCGTCAGCCGGTCGTCCAGAACCGTGCCGGGTTCCGCGTCGCCCACGTCCTGGGCGGGCAGCGGCAGGACGTTGCCGATGCGCAGGGTCTGGCCCCCGTAACGGGTGAAGCTTCCAGGCCAGGGGGTGAAAGCGCGGATCTGGCAATCGATTTCCTCCGCACTGGCCCGCCAGTCGATCTGTCCCGCTTCCCGCGTCAGGCGCGGGGCATAGGTCATGCCGGCCTCAGGCTGCGGTACGGCCACAGGCAAGGGGCGCTGGCTGAGGGTGCGGACGATCAGGGCTGCGCCCATCTGCGCCAGCCGGTCATGCAGTGTGGCTGAAGTGTCGTCAGCGGTGATGGGCGTGGCCCCGTGCATCAGCACCGCGCCTGTGTCCAGCCCTTCATCCATCTGCATGATGCACACGCCGCTTTCGCTGTCGCCGGCCAGAATGGCGGACTGGATGGGCGATGCCCCCCGCCAGCGCGGCAGCAGGCTGGCATGGATGTTGAGGCAGCCCAGACGCGGCGCGTCCAGGATTTCAGGCGGCAGGATGAGGCCGTAAGCCGCCACCACGGCCACGTCAGCTTTCAGGGCGGCAAATTCTGCCTGTGCTTCAGGATTGTTGCGCAGCCTGGCGGGCGTGCGCACCTCGATGCCCATCTCTTCAGCCGCTTCATGGACAGGCTGCCTGCGCAGCGCCTTGCCCCGTCCCGCAGGGCGCGGCGGCTGCGTATAAACAGCCACGATCTCATGACCGGCCTCGCGCAACGCATGCAGGGCAGGCACGGAGAATTCAGGCGAGCCCATGAAAACCAGGCGCAGAGGCTTGGCGGAGGAGAGAGATTCGGGGGATTCGGCAGGGGCGGGCATGGAGCAGCGCTTCCGAAGGGTTCGGGCCATGAAAGGAGCAGGCAAAGGGTAAGGGCAGTGTTTTCAGTGACGTTCAGTGACGCCGCTTCTGCTCCTTGTTGAGGCGCCGCATGATCATGTTGCGTTTGAGGGTCGTAAGGTGGTCGACGAAAAGCTTGCCTTCCAGATGGTCGATCTCATGCTGGATGCAGGTGCCGAGCAGGCCGTCCTCTTCGCGTTCCACCACGCTGCCGTCCAGGTCGAGGTAGCGCACTTTCACAACATCGGGCCGCTCCACCTCGGCAAACTGGTTGGGCAGGGAAAGACAGCCCTCCTGGCGCGGGGAGGTCGCCTCGCTCGTTTCGAGAATTTCCGGATTGATCAGCACCAGCGGGGCCGGGCTTTCCTCCTTGCTGCGGTCGGCAAGGTCGATGATGATCAGCCGCAGCGACAGCCCGACCTGCGGGGCGGCCAGGCCGATGCCGGGCGCTTTGTACATGGCGGAGAACATGCCGGGCAGGGCAGCGCGGATCTGCGCCATGTCCTCTTCAGCCACCGCACGGGCTTTCTGACGCAGGACGGGATGGGGGGCAACCAGGATGGGGGTGGGCTCCACCTCTTCAATCCCGGCGAGAATGTCGATAATGCTCATGGGGGTGACACTAGCGAGCTTGAAGCCATTACGCCAGACGGGGCCTGCAGGGGAAAGCGGGGTCTTGAAATCTCCCCGGGGATGCCCATTTCCACTGTTTCGAACGTTCCCTCGCCTGCAGAGGCCGGGGACTTCAGCTGCCGATCATTTCACCGGCCAACCCACATCACATTTTTCATTTTCAGAACACCTTCAAGAACATCATATTGTTGAAAGGCCCTGGCCTTCATGTCTCAGAGCAACGCTTCCAATTCCATCATTTCTTCCGACCTGCGCCATATCTCAGCCCCGCAGTTCCGCCAGCTTGGCCTGCAGGAAATGGCCTATATCCGCCCCGTACGCCATGAAGGCGCGCCGGCGGTGGGCATTCATGCTGCTGACGGCACGCCCATGGCGATCGTCGCCGATGAAGCCACGGCCCTGGCCGCCATCCGCGACAACAACCTGGCGGCTGCCCTGATTCACTGACTTTCCGGGCCTTCCGGCGCAGGGATTTCCGGGCGTTTCAGCCCAGGCGTTCAGAGGCTGAAATTCTCGCCCAGATAGACGCGGCGCACGTCCTCATTGGCCACGATCTCTTCAGGCGTGCCCTCGGTCAGCACCTTGCCGCTGTGCAGGATATAGGCGCGGTCAATGACTTCGAGCGTTTCGCGCACGTTGTGATCGGTGATCAGCACGCCGATCCCGCGTTCCTTGAGATGGGAGACCAGGTCACGGATCTCGCTTACAGCGATCGGGTCGATGCCTGCCAGCGGCTCGTCAAGCAGGATGTAGTTCGGCTGGCTGGCAAGAGCGCGGGCGATCTCAAGGCGGCGGCGCTCACCGCCTGAAAGGGCGAGGGCGGGGGAATGGCGCAGCCGCGTGATGCCGAACTCGGCCAGCAGCCCGTCCAGCATTTCCTGGCGCTTGTCGCGGTCGGGCTCAACCACTTCCAGCGCTGCCATGATGTTCTGCTCGACGGTCAGGCCGCGGAAGATGCTGGCTTCCTGCGGGAGGTAACCGACGCCGAGGCGGGCGCGGCGATACATGGGGAGCTGGGTGATGTCGGAGCCGTCAAGCGTGATGCTGCCGGTATCGGTCTGCACCAGCCCCACGATCATGTAGAAGCTGGTGGTCTTGCCCGCCCCGTTGGGCCCCAGCAGCCCGACAGCCTCACCGCGCTTGACCTGCAGGGAAACATCCTCGACCACAGTGCGCTTCTTGTAGCTTTTGCTGATCCCGTGGGCCACAAGGCCGATATTGGGGTCGAAAGGCAGGCTCTCGCTCATCTGTTTGCTCCCTTATTTCCGGCTGCCGCCCTGGGTCTTGTTCTGGTTCTCATTGGAGGAAGCCTCATTGGGCACCACCAGCCCCTGAATGGGCGAGTTCGTGCCCGGCAGCATGGTGGAGACACCCGTGCGCAGGTTGACCAGGGCCTGTGAGCCGTTGTTCTGGTTCTGCCCCTGCGTCACGTGCACATGGCCGACCAGCCGCGCAAGCTCCGGCCCGAAGAGATAGACGCCGCGGTCACCGGTGGCGGTCTGTGTCTGGGTGCGCACCACCACGTGGCCCCAGCCATAGGCGCGGTCCATGTTCGAGCCGTTGGTGCTCTTGGGCGGCGGCAGCCCGCGCCGGCGCGCGATCTCGGCCTGCCTGCGGTCAGCGGCATCGCGCTGGGCCTTCTGCAGGTCCGACATGCCGAAGGATTCCATGATGTCGGCGGTGACGCGCTTGCCGTCATTGGTGGTCAGGGAGGCATTGCCGCGCCCCACTGATATCCTGGCCTTGGGATAATATTCCATGAGATCGCGCGCCGTCATGACATCCTGGGGCGTCATGACCTTGAGGTGCTGGCCGGTCATCAGCATGAGGGCGCGGTCGACGTCATAAATGCCG
The DNA here is from genome assembly GCF_006542375.1 of Oecophyllibacter saccharovorans. GTDB lineage: Bacteria > Pseudomonadota > Alphaproteobacteria > Acetobacterales > Acetobacteraceae > Oecophyllibacter > Oecophyllibacter saccharovorans. The sequence continues at coordinate 1,672,447 of NZ_CP038143.1, forward strand.
TGGTCGCCCCAGGCCTGGTCCTTGAGATTGTAGACATGCACATGCCCGCGCGCCTCGATGCGGTAGAGCTCCAGGCTGCCGCCCAGCGGGTCTTCGCTGGCAGTGGACGACGGGGCTGCCGCCTGGCCGGGCGGGGGCGCTTTTTTGCGCAGGTAGCCGATCAGCACGTCTCCGTCGAGCGTGGTGTCGCCCCGCACCGCGCGCGCGCCGCCGATCAGTGTCACGGTCTGGCGGTTGTGGTCGTAGATCTCCTGGCCTTTCCAGTAGAGGTGGACCGGCTGGCCGTGCGAGGCATCGGCAGGTGACTTGTTGTCGGAACCACTGCTGGGCATGGCATTGTCAGTGGTGGGGCCGGGGCTACCTGCAGGTTCAGCACTCGGTTGTGCCGGGGCGGCGTGCGCGTTTGAGATGAGCGCTTCCACACCGCACAGCCCTGCACGGCCCAGCCCCACACTGCACAGCAATGTCAGCCCCAGCAGGCCCGCCCGGCGCAGGTCAGGCCGGGCCACTGAACGGGCTACGGAAAAACATGCTGCGGAAAAGGGAGAAAGCGTTCTCGGCGAGGGGATCATGGCTGTTTCGGTCTCCCGGCAGAAGAAGCGGCGCCCGGCACTGTGAGAGAGGACCCGGCAGGGGCATCGGTTGGAGCAATGTCATTGTTGTGCACGGTGCGCCCGGGCCCCATGAACTGAATGAGATTGGCATTCTGATCCAGAAAGGCGCCCTGGGCATCCTGGGTGCCGAAAGGCCCTTCCGCATGGACCCAGTCATGGGTGGCTGCGATGCCCTGCTTGAGGTCCAGATCGGCGGTCGGCGTGTTGAGAAGCACGCCGTCACTCCGGTAAAGCACGACATGGCCGTCAAGGTCGAGGGTCTGCTCGTGCTGCATGTAGACCCCCCGGTCGGCCCGCACGTAAACCCACTCATTGGGGTGGAGCAGCAGATCGGCCTGAGGATGGTCGAGATCGATGCGGTCATCATCGATCTGGTGCGCAACATCCGCAGTCAGCATGTAGGGCCGTCCCTGCCGGTCGAGATCGTGATAGACGGCGCGGTCCATATGGCCGCTTTCCAGCTGGACCTTGCTGAGCTCGTGCAGAATGGCGCGGTTCTGGTGGAGCAGGTGGGTAATCTCGGGCCAGGCGGCGATCGAGACCAGAAAGACCCCTGCCACGGTGGGGAGGATCCATTTCGCCCGGTTGAGGCGGAGGCGCCGGCGCGCGATCTCGTCCTTGCTGGGCGCCTTGCGCACGCGCTGGAAAGCCGCCTGGCGGTGGGCGTTCAGCCTGTCGAGCTGCGCCTGGCGATCGGGGTCGAAATCCTCGCGCTGCGCGCCGGGCGTTGCCGGCGTGTCAGAGGGCTGCTCCGGGGAATGCGGGGAATCGTTGCTCATCGCGTCAGCCCTCCGCCTACCTGGTCATCTCGGTACGCAGGAGGTCGTGCAGATGGACGATGCCGACCGGCCGGCGGTCCGGGCCCACGACGAAAAGGCTGCTGACGGGAAAATGCGGGTCGTTCATGAAGCGCAGGGCCTCGCGGGCCACGATATCGGGCGGGGCGGTAAGGGGCTTGCGGTTCATGATATCGGCGGCTGTGGTGCTGTCGAGGTCGAGATTGCGCTCCAGCGTGGGGCGCAGGTCCCCGTCAGAGACGAGGCCGCAGAGCCTGCCGTCCCCGTCGATCACCCCCATGCAGCCGAAAGCCTTGCGCGTCATTTCCACGATGACCTGGCGCAGGGGCATGTCAGGCGTGCCGAGCGGCATTTCCGCGCCGGTATGCATCAGCTCCTCGATCAGGCGGAGCTGGCTGCCGAGCTGGCCGCCCGGATGCAGGAGCTGGAAGTCGCGCTCCCCGAATCCGCGGCGCTCCAGCAGGGCCATGGCCAGCGCATCGCCCAGCGCAAGCTGCAGCAGGGTGGAGGTTGTGGGCGCAAGCCCCATGGGGCAGGCCTCAGGCACCACCGGCAGCGTAAGGCAGGTCTGCACCGAGCGCGCCAGGGTCGAGGCGGGGTTGCTGGTGATGGCGATCCGCTCGGCATTGAGGCGGCGCGCATGTTTCAGCAGCGGGCCGAGCTCGGCACTTTCACCGGAGCTTGAAAGCAGCAGCAGCAGGTCATCGGCCATGAAGACCCCCAGGTCCCCGTGTGCCGCTTCAGCGGGATGCACGAAGAGGGAAGGGGTGCCGGTGGAGGCAAGCGTGCTCTGGATCTTGCGCGCGATATGGCCCGACTTGCCGATGCCCGTAACCACGACTCGCCCCCTGGTGTGCAGGATCCTGTCGATGGCCTGCTCGAACGCCTCGCCGAGCGGCCCTTCCAGCTCGCGCGCCAGCTGGTTAAGGCCGTCATATTGCAGGCTCAGCGCCTGGCGGGCGATGCGGAGGGGCGGTGAGGTCATGAAATCCGAGCGGTATGCGAGAAGATGTCAGGCTTCTCATAACCCAGCAGGTCCAGATCTGCACGCGCCGGCAGAAAATCATAGCAGGCCTGCGCAAGCTCGCGCCGCTCCTCGCGGATCAGCATCGCCTCAAGCTTTTCCCACAATGCATGCAGGTAGAGAACGTCCGCGGCAGCGTATTGAAGCTGCTCGGGCGTCAGTTCAGTCGCGCCCCAGTCGGAGCTCTGCTGCTGCTTGGACAGCTCCACGCCCAGCAGCTCGCGGCAGAGATAAGCCAGGCCGTGCTTGTCGGTGAAGGTATAGACCAGGCGGGCGGCAATCTTGGTGCAGATCACCGAAGCCACCCGGATGCCCAGCGCATGCTGCAGAACAGCCACGTCAAAACGGGCGAAATGCATGAGCTTGGTGATGTTGGGGTCTGCCAGAAGTTTCTTGAGATTGGGGCAGTCCGCCCCCTTGCCGCCCAGACGCTCAGGGCGGATCTGCACCAGGTGCGCCTGCCCGTCACCGCTTGAAAGCTGCACGAGGCACAGCCGGTCACGATGGGGGTTGAGGCCCATGGTCTCGGTGTCCACCGCGACGACGGGGCCGAGGTCGAGCCCGTCCGGCAGGTCGCCGTCATAAAGATGGATGGCGTTCTGCGGCGTGCTGCTCATGGCTCACTTTTCAAACTGTTTCTGATTTTTGTTTTGATCAGCTGCTTCTCTTGCTTCTCTGAACCCGTCTTGTGCCCGTTGCAGCATGGCCCAGGGCAGGGCCGGCGAAAGCTGTTGCCCTGTGGGCACGGCAGAGATCTTGGGGAAAGGCATTGAAGCCTCGGAAGACCCCGGGGAAGAGATGGTGCCCAGAAGAAGACTCGAACTTCCACGTCCTTGCGGACACAGGTACCTGAAACCTGCGCGTCTACCAATTCCGCCATCTGGGCAAAGAGGCACGGCTTGCTGACTTTCCGGGAAGGTGCCTGAGCTTTCAGGCGCGCCCGGTCAGCAGCCGGTTGGTGAGGTTCTTTTAGCCATCCTGCCTGCAGGGGTCAAGGGCCGCGTGGCTGAATTCAGGCAGGGGAGGCGAAAATTCTTCCTCCGGCTTTCAAGTCTCTTTTCCCGGCCGCCATGGCCCTCCGGAACAATCCTGCAAAATAATCCTGACCCTAAGGAAAAGAAGCGCTGCCGGAGGGTTGATGGATTTTCATGGCAGGGTCAGCAGGTTAGGGTAGGGCATGATCAGATTTCCGCTGTCCGTGCCCGCTTCCCCCTCCAGCACCGGTGCAACTGCCGCGGCCCCGCAGGCGGCCCAGGCAGCTGAGCAGCTGGGTGCGCCGCGCTGGGACCTGGGGGACCTGTATCTTTCCCCCGATGACCCGGCCCTGAAGGCGGATCTGGAGCGCTTGGAGCGCGAAGCAGAAGAATTTGAAAAGCGCTGGAAAGACCGGCTGGAGGCCACCGCCAATCCTTCCAGTCCCTCTTCACAGGACCAGGCCCCCCTGACGCCTGTCGAGCTGGCCCAGGCGCTGGAGGAATACCAGGACATCGAGGAAGGCCTGGGCAAGGTGGGATCTTACGCCCAGCTTCTCTTTGCCGCCCAGACGACCGACCCCGCCACTGGCCGCTTCGCCCAGCATGTGCGCGAGCAGGTGACGGCGCTCTCGGTGCGCCTGCTGTTCTTCACGCTGGCGCTCAACCGTCTGGATGAAAGCTGGCTGCAGGATGAAGCCCTGGCTGCCTGGCGCCCCTGGCTGCGTGACCTGCGCATTTTCCGTCCCTTCCAGCTTTCCGATGATGTCGAGCGGGCCCTGATGGAAACCTCCGTCACCGGGCGTGCGGCCTGGGTGCGGCTTTTTGACGAGACGATGGCCGCCATGACGGCGGAACTTGACGGCCGGACCGTGCCGCTCAATGACGCGTTCAACCAGCTCACCGACGCTGACCGCGGAAAACGCGCCCAGGCAGCCCAGGCCATCAGCGCGGCCCTGCAGGCCAACCAGCACCTTCTGGTGAGCATCACCAACACGCTTGCCAAGGACAAGGCCGTTGCGGACGGCATGCGCGGCTATCCCCGCCCGGTCAGTTCCCGCAACCGCGCCAACATGGTGGAAGACGGGGTGGTGGACGCGCTGGTGACAGCGGTGGACCAGGCCTATCCGCGCCTCTCGCACCGCTATTACGCGCTCAAGGCGAAATGGCTGGGGCTTGAGCGCCTGCAGCACTGGGACCGCAATGCCCCTCTGCCCGGTCATACGGAACGCCTGGTGCCCTGGCAGGAGGGGCGTGAAATCGTGCGCCAGGCCTACCAGGCGTTTGATCCCGAGATGGGCGCGCTGGCCAGCCGCTTTCTGGACCGCCCCTGGATCGATGCGGCTGCCGTTGCGGGAAAATCCTCGGGCGCCTTTGCCCATCCCACGGTTCCCTCGGTGCATCCCTACCTGCTGATGAACTACCAGGGACGCGCGCGCGACGTGATGACCCTGGCGCATGAAATGGGGCACGGCATCCACCAGATCCTGGCCGGCCAGGCGCAGGGCTACCTCAAATCCTCCACCCCGCTCACCCTGGCTGAAACCGCTTCGGTCTTCGGGGAGATGCTGACCTTCCAGTCCCTGCTGGACGCGGAGAAGGACCCCGGGAAAAAGCGTTTTCTGCTGGCAGCCAAGATCGAGGACATGCTCAATACCGTCGTGCGCCAGACAGCCTTCTACCAGTTTGAGACACAGGTTCACGAGGAGCGGCGCAATGGCGAGCTTTCAGCCGAACGGCTGGGGCAGATCTGGCGCGGCGTGCAGGAGCGCAGCCTGGGGCCGGCCTTTGAGTTCACGCCTGACTATGATGCCTACTGGTCCTATATTCCCCATTTCATCCATGCGCCCTTCTACGTCTATGCCTATGCGTTCGGGGACTGCCTGGTAAATGCGCTCTACAGCGTCTACCGGGAGCAGTCTGAGGGGTTTGCCGCAAAATACAGAACCATGCTGCAGGCGGGCGGCACGCTGCGCCACCGCGAGCTGCTCGCTCCCTTCGGGCTGGATGCAGGCGACCCGGCTTTCTGGAACAGAGGGCTGGACGTGATAGACGGATTGATCACCACCCTTGAAGAAGAGGTGGCGCACGGTTTCTGACAGGTTTCCCCGAAAGTCTTTCAGGCAGGGACCGGTTTTAAAGAGGGAGGGCACATGGCACGTGATCGCAATCTGGACAAGACCGGTTTCGTGGACAACGTTCAGCGCCTGGTCCGCACTTCCGGTGCCATGGGCGGGGTTGCGGCGCGGCTGGCCGGTCACCGGATCGGGCTGAATACGGGCTCGGCCAACCATGCCGAAGGCCTGCGTTCCGCGCTGGGCGCACTCAAGGGGCCGCTGATGAAGGGCGCGCAGCTGCTCTCCACCATTCCGGGCGCGCTGCCCGATGAATATGCCCAGGAGCTTGCCCACCTGCAGGCCAATGCGCCGCCTATGGGATGGAGCTTCGTGCGGCGGCGCATGCGCGCGGAGCTGGGTGATGAATGGCAGAAGAACTTCCGCGCCTTCAGCCATGACGCGGTTGCCGCCGCCTCCCTGGGTCAGGTGCATCGTGCGGTGCTGGCAGATGGGCGTGAAGTGGCCTGCAAATTGCAGTATCCGGGCATGCAGGGGGCGATGGAGAGCGACCTGCGCCAGCTGCGCACGGCGCTGGGCGTATACGGATTTTTCGGCAACACCATCCGCCAGGATGAAGTTTATGCCGAACTTGCCGACCGTATGCGTGAAGAGCTGGATTATGAGCGTGAGGCCAGCCATCTGCGCCTGTACCGCCTGATGCTGAAACACACGCCTTCGGTCAGCATTCCCGAGCCGGTCGGCAGCCTGACCACCCACCGCCTGCTGACCATGGGCTGGCTGAACGGCCGCAGTATGAAGAGCGTGCTTGAAGCCGAGCTGTCGCAGGAAGCGCGCAATGCCATCGCGCGCGCCCTGTTCCAGGCCTGGTACAAGCCCGTCTATCATTACGGGGTGATTCACGGCGACCCGCATATGGGCAATTTCACCATCGGCGATGACAACCGGTTGAACCTGCTGGATTTCGGGGCCGTGCGGGTGTTCACCCCCCGTTTTGTCGGCGGCGTGGTGGACCTGTTCACCGCCCTGCGTGACGGCGACGGGGAGCGGGCCTATGCCGCCTACCAGGCCTGGGGTTTCCGCAACCTGACGCGCGAGACGGCGGAAGTGCTCAATGAATGGGCGCGCTTCTTCTACCGCCCGCTCGTGACCGACCGGGAATGCACGATGCGTGAAAGCAATGACCCGGCAGAGGCGCGTGTCATCCTCGAGCGGGTTTATGAAGGTCTCAAAAAAACAGGTGGGGTGACCCTGCCGCGGGAATTCGTGCTGCTGGACCGCTCGGCCATCGGGCTGGGCAGCGCCTTCCTGCGCCTGGGTGCGCGGCTGAACTGGCACCGCATGTTCATGGAGCTGATTGAGGGCTTCAATGTCGACACGCTGGCAGCCCGCCAGCGGGAAGCGCTGACCCGTGCAGGCGTCAAACCCGTCAAGGCCTGAGCTCAGTCTGTAAAAACCTGGCCCGAAACGCTTTGCCGGCCCGGCTCCCATACATAAGTGCTTACACTTGCAAGGGAGCGGACCGGCAAAACCCTGGCGGTTGCCAGGCCAGGAGTAGAGAGGGGATCAGCTCAGGACTTGAACATCTTGCCGAGCTTACCCAGAGCGCCCTGCTCGATGGACTTGCCGATATCGGAGTTGAGGAAATCGGACACCAGCCCGCCCAGCCCATGCGAGGAGGTACCGGAGGCGGCCGTGCCAGCAGCCCCGGCTTCCGACCCGGCAGCGGTGGTGGAGGCGGCGGCAGAAGAGTTCCCCTCGAAAGCGCTCAGGGCGCCGTGGAACTGCTGCAGCAGCGTGCCGATATGGGTCTGCCCGCCTTCAAGGGTCTGGACGACCTGCTGCAGTTCCGCAGCCCAGTGGCCGGCTTTTTCATCGCCGTTCTGCGCGGCTTCCTGCATTTTGTTGATGAGATTTTCAAGCAGCTGGAAGGCCTGTTGGGCCACGCCTGCATATTGGGTATAGGCCTGTTCGAGCTTGGAGAGATCCATGGAGAAGGTCCTTAATATCTGAGGTTAAGGGCGGGGCAGCCTCTGGAGGCTGTTTCCGCCAGGTCCGCGGGTGATCCTAGCCCGGATGGCGCAACTTGGCAGGGGGAAAACGGCCCCGGCGAAACGATCGGAAGCCGGGGCCGGCAATTAGCACACACCCCTCTTGTCTTGCGCCCTCTGGTCTTGCACGCCCTGGATCATTCCCCCATCTAGAAAACATGGTAGCCACACAGTTGCACAGCACGCGCAAGAAAAAGAAGGCCATCGAGCCACGTCAGACGGATTTTTTTCCCGACCGCATGCCGGTCAAGGAGAAGACGCGCCGCCTGGTGGTGAAGTCGGACTATCAGCCTTCAGGTGACCAGCCCCAGGCCATTGCCGAGATCGTCCAGGGCCTGCAGGGAGGCGAGCGCGACCAGGTGCTGATGGGAGTGACGGGTTCAGGTAAGACCTTCACCATGGCCAAGGTGATCGAGGCCGTGCAGCGGCCCACCATTATCATGGCGCCCAACAAGACGCTGGCCGCGCAGCTTTACGGCGAGATGAAGAAGTTCTTCCCCGATAATGCGGTGGAATACTTCGTCTCCTACTATGATTACTACCAGCCTGAAGCCTACGTGCCGCGTTCCGACACCTTCATCGAGAAGGACAGCCAGCGCAACGAGCGCATCGACCGCATGCGCCATGCCGCCACCCAGGCGCTGCTTGAGCGCAATGACGTCATCATCGTCGCGTCTGTCTCGAGCATTTACGGCATCGGTTCGCCTGAATCCTACGCGCGCATGAAGATCGAGCTTGCCGAAGGCCAGACGCTGGAGCGTGACGCTTTCATCCGCTCCCTGATCGAGCTGCAGTATCAGCGCAATGACCTGGCCTTTGAGCGCGGCACCTTCCGGGTGCGCGGCGACCAGATCGATATTTTCCCCGTCCAGCATGAGGACCGGGCCTGGCGCGTGCGCATGTTCGGCGACGAGATCGAGGAGATCAACGAATTCGATCCCCTGACCGGGGAGATCACCTCCCATCTGGGCGAAGTCAATCTCTATGCCAACTCCCATTACGTGACCCCGCGCCCCACTCTCAACCAGGCGATGGGCAAGATCGCGGTCGAGCTGCAGGAGCGCCTGGCTGAGTTCGAGAAGGAGGGCAGGCCGCTGGAAGCCGCGCGGCTGAAGCAGCGCACCGAGTTCGATCTGGAGATGATGGAAACGGCCGGCGTCTGCAAAGGCATCGAGAACTATTCGCGCTACCTTACGGGCCGCCGCGCAGGCGATCCGCCGCCCACCCTGTTTGAATACCTCCCTGAAGACGCGCTGCTGATCGTCGATGAAAGTCATGTGGGCGTGCCGCAGATCGGCGGCATGGAACGCGGGGACCGCGCGCGCAAGGGCACGCTGGCCGAATACGGGTTCAGGCTGCCTTCCTGTCTCGACAACCGGCCGCTCTCCTTCTCTGAGTGGGAGGCTTACCGCCCGCAGACGCTCTTTGTCTCGGCAACGCCCGGGCCGTGGGAGCTGGAGCAGACCGGCGGCGTCTTTGCCGAGCAGATCATCCGTCCCACCGGCCTGGTGGACCCGATCACCGATGTCCGGCCCGTTGAAGGCCAGGTGGATGACCTGCTGCATGAAGCCCAGGCCACCATCAGCAAGGGCGGGCGAGTGTTGGTCACCACCCTGACCAAGCGCATGGCCGAGGACCTGACGGAATATCTGTCAGAAGCGGGCGTGAAAGTGCGCTACCTCCATTCCGACATCGACACGCTGGAGCGGATCGAGATCATCCGTGACCTGCGTTTGGGCACTTTTGACGTTCTGGTGGGCATCAACCTGCTGCGTGAGGGGCTCGACATCCCTGAATGCCAGCTGGTGGCCATTCTCGATGCGGACAAGGAAGGTTTCCTGCGTTCCCGCACCTCGCTGATCCAGACGATCGGGCGCGCTGCGCGCAACCAGGACGGGCGGGTGCTGCTCTATGCCGATTCCATGACCGACAGCCTGAGCTGGGCGGTGGAGGAAACCGCCCGCCGGCGTGAAAAGCAGATCGCCTGGAACGAGGCCCACGGGATCACGCCCACCACCGTGCGCAGCCGCATCGCCGACACCATGTTCGAGACCGAGGAGGAAACGCGCGCGCCCGCCAAAGCCAAAACAGCGCCCGAGGACAGCGTCTCGCTCGAGAAGGTGCGCAAGCAGATGCGCGAGGCGGCGGCAGAACTCAATTTCGAGCTGGCCGCCCAGTTGCGTGACGAGATCCGCCGCCGCGAAGCCCTGGAGCTCGGCCTTGAGGTGGAGCCTGCGGTGGATGCCGCCCTGCTGTCACCGGGGCGTCCGGGCCGCAGCCGCGCCCGCCTTGCAGGCGCCCACCCCGCCACGCAGGATTCTGACGGGCGGAGCGGGGCCAGGAAAGCGGGCGGCAAGTCGCGCACTGCTGCAAAGAAGGCCTGAGCCCATGCTGGAACTGAACTGCGGCAGCAACCACGTCGTGCTTGATCCTGTGCAGGGAGGGGGGATCAGGCAGTGGCGTCATGGTGGCCATGACGTGCTGCAACCCTGCCGCTTCATGAACGACGTGGCCTTTCCGGCTGCGGGCCCGAGCGCACCGCTCAGTGCGTGCCCCATCCTGCCCTTTGGCGGCCTGCTGTCTGAAGGCAGGTTTTCGTTTGCAGGCCAGGAATATGTGCTGGGAAAAGGCACGCCTGCCCATCTCCTGCACGGCAGCAGCTGGGCCTGCCCCTGGACCGTGGCCCACCGCATGGACCGGCAGGCGATTTTCGTGCTGGACCACGATCCGGCTGCTGCAGACAGGGCCTCGGAATGGCCTTTCGCTTATCGCGGCGTGGTTGAATACGTTCTGCACGACTGGGGACTGGCGGTGACAGTGGTCATTGAAAACCGCGACAGCGCCGAGCAGCCGGTGGGGCTGGGCTTTCTGGCCTGCCCGACAGCCGGCCCGCACGCCCGCCTGTCGCTGGACGCGCATTCCGCCTGGACAAAGGATGCCCAGGGCCTGCCTGCCGAGGAAGTGACCTGCACGGACATATGGGATTTCCGCCAGGGCCAGAGCCTGGAAGGACGCGCGCTGGACGCCTGCTTCACCGGTTTCGGCGGCCGCGCGGCGCTGGAAAACACCCCTGCGCGTTCCCCGCAGGCGTTTGTGTTCGAAGCGGATCCGGTCTTCACCCATCTTTCTGTCGAGCGCGCCTGGGAGGTAGTGGAGCGGGAGGGAGACGCAAAGGAGAGCGGCAGTCTCGAGTTCTTTGCGTCCACCGCCATGCCCGATGCCCTCAACCGTCCGGGCGTTGCGGGAGGCGGGATGCATGTTCTGGCGCCTGGTGCCCGGCTGGGCGGCAATCTGCGCCTGAAGCTCAGTGAGCACGCACACCGGCGGTCCCGCAGGCCATGAGCGCGGTGAAGCCCGCAGAGCCCAAGGGGGGAGGGCCAGCCACGCCGGCCTTGAACCGTTACCTGTCGCCCAAGGGGGCTGAAACCCTGCGCCAGGAGCTGCGGCATCTCTCCCGCGTCGAGCGGCCGCAGGTGGTGGAGGTCGTCTTCTGGGCTGCTGGCAACGGCGACCGGTCGGAAAATGCCGATTACCAGTACGGCAAGAAACGCCTGCGCGAGATCGACCGTCGCCTGAGGTTTCTCACCAAACGGCTGGAAAATGCCATCATCGTTGATCCGTCTGCCCAGACCAGCCGCGACCGCGTGTTTTTCGGCGCGACGGTCTGTTATGCCGATGAAGACGACCGGCGTTTCACCGTCACCATTCTGGGGGTGGATGAGGCCGCGTTCGAGCGAGGTGAGGTCAGCCTCGTCTCGCCTGTCGCCCGTGCCCTGATGCGCGCCCGGGTCGGCGATGAAGTCTCGCTGCACACGCCTTCAGGCCCGGTGCCCATTGAGATCCTCTCCATCTCCTATCCACCGCCCGCACCCTCCTGAAGGCAGTGCTTTTCGGACCGGCCCTTTATTCATTTTATCTCCCGCTTTCAGGAGGCTCTGTCGACTGTGCCCCAAATTTCCTCCCCTTCAACCCCCGCTGATCCCGCCGCACCGCGTCGCCGTGTCGCCGTGCAGATGGACCCCCTGGAACATGTCAACATCGACGGCGATTCAACCTTCGCCCTGATGCTGGAGGCGCAGCGGCGCGGGCATGAGCTGTATGTCTACGCGCCGACCTCGCTGACCCTGCGTGAGGGGGTGGGCAGCGGCGCTGCAGGCGCAGGCCGCGTGCAGGCGCGCGCACGCCCGGTGAAAGTCCAGCGCGTGCACGGCGACCATGCGCAGTTCGGGCCGGAAGAGACGGTTGATCTGGGCGACATGGACGTCATCCTTATGCGTCAGGACCCGCCTTTTGACATGGGCTACATCACCGCGACCCATCTCCTGGAACATATTGATGGCACCGGTCCGGGCAAGGCGCTGGTGGTCAACAATCCCGCAGCGGTGCGCAATGCGCCTGAAAAGCTGCTGGTAACCCATTTCCCCCACCTGATGCCGCCAACCTTGGTGACCTGGGACCCGCAGGCCATCGCCGATTTCAGGGCCCGCTACGGCGACATCATCCTCAAGCCCCTTTACGGCAATGGCGGTGCGGGGATTTTCCGCGTCAAACCTGATGACGAGAATTTCTCCTCCCTGCTGGAGATGCATTTCACGCGCTCGCGCGAACCGCTGATGGTCCAGCGTTACGAGCCGGCTGTCAGGCAGGGGGACAAGCGCATCATCCTGGTTGACGGCCATCCCATCGGGGCCATCAACCGCATTCCGGCCCAGGGGGAGGCGCGCTCCAACATGCATGTGGGCGGGCGGGCTGAAAGCGTTGCCCTGACCCCGCGTGACCGTGAGATCTGCGAGACGATCGGCCCTTACCTGCGCCAGTACGGCCTTATCTTCACCGGGATCGACGTGATCGGTGACTGGCTGACTGAAATCAATGTCACCTCGCCCACCGGGCTGCAGGAGCTGGACCGCTTTGACGGCATCAACAGTGCAGGCCTGGTCTGGGATGCGATCGACAAACGCCTGAAAGAGCCTGGCTGAATTTTCCCTGTGCAAAGCAGCAAGAGCGGTTCTGCAGGGCGCGCCCCTTCTGCATGGCAGCCATTCTGAAACGGCGCGTTATTGCGCCTTAGGTGGCTCTTCGGCCCCGCCTTCTTGTGACGCGGGCGGTTCAGGCTGCGGCCTGGGCGGTGGCGCGTAGGTGAAGGGCTGGGGTGAAACGGCTTCCCCAGGCGTGCCTGAAGGCGCTTGCGGCGGCTTGTCCTTACCGAAACGGTTGGAAAACCAGTCCAGAAGGGGCGTTTTGACATTGAGGAAGGCCAGGAAGGCCCAGATGAGGCAGCCCAGGACCGCTAGGGTCCCGACCAGATGTGCAGCGAAAAAGGCGATTATGGAAGAGGGGAGCGACGACATGGATTCAGGGACCGGATTACAGGCTTCGGAAGGGCATGATCGTGCGAGTCTGCCAGAGGGACTACTTGATGAGCAAGCGGAAGCGTGGTTGAAGAGTGCCACGCCCCTCCATGACCGGGGCGGAGGCAACGAGGTATCGAGCTCCATGACAACGTCATCTCACCAGCACCCCCGCTCCGCACTTGATGCAGAGAGCGTCAGACAGGCGTACCGGCGCTGGGCGCGCATCTATGACACGGTGTTCGGAGGGATCTCGGCTTTCGGTCGCCGTCGCGCGGTGGAGGCAGTCAACAATTTGCCGGGCAAGAATGTTCTGGAAGTGGGTGTCGGCACCGGTCTGGCGCTGCCCGCTTACCGGGCTGACAAGCGCATCACCGGCATTGACCTCTCCGAAGACATGCTGGAGCGGGCACGCGAGCGCGTCGTGCGCGAAGAGCTGAGCAATGTCGATGCGCTGGAGGTGATGGATGCCGAGAGCACCCGCTTCCCCGATAACAGCTTTGACACGGCAGTGGCCATGTTCGTGGCTTCGGTCGTGCCCAATCCGGCCCGTCTCCTCGCTGAGCTGAAGCGGGTGGTGAAGCCCGGTGGGCATATCCTGTTCGTCAATCACTTTCTGGCTCCGGGCGGCGCGCGGCTGATGGTGGAGCGCGCCATGGCCCGCGCTTCCCGGTCGCTCGGCTGGCACCCTGACTTTGCCATGGAAAGCCTGCTGCCGCCCCGTGACCTGGAGCGCTGCACCATCCAGCCTGTCCCGCCTGCCGGGCTGTTCACCTTGGTGACCCTGTCCAACGACAAGCCGGCCTGAGCGTCTCCTTTCAAGTTCTTTCGCGCATGAAAAAGGCTCCCGAGCGTCTCAACCGGACGCTCGGGAGCCTTTTTCAGGTTCGGCAGGCTTCTCTCTTGAAGAAGCGCCAGGTCAGCTGGCAGGTTGCTGAATGGCTGAAAGCACCCAGTTGCCGCGACCGTTATCGGCGCGCACGAAGGTCCACAGCTCTGTTACGGTGACAGGCTGGTCCGGGTTGCCCTCGATCACATTGCCCAGGGAATCAGTCGTCACGTCGATCATCGAATAGCGCATGGCGACCGTCGCATAGACCAGATTGCCCTCGCGCCAGGCTTCGGCAAGCTCGCCACTGATGAAGTGCACCTGCGAGACAACATTGCGCGCGCCCTGGCTGGAAAGCTCTGAAAGCTGCTGGCTGAAGTAAGAGGCCATCTCAGGCGTGGTCATGCTGCGCAGGGCGGTGAGGTTTTCCGCACTCCAGGCGTTCTCGATGTTGAGCAGGAGCTTTTCGAAATCCCGGTAATCATCAGGCGACAGGGTGACGGGCTGCGAAACCGCGCCGCCTGAAACCATGCCAGGCCGCCTGGCCGGCGCGGCACTCCCGGAGGGACGGCGCCACAGGCGCATCACCCACATGATGAGCAGGCCCAGCAGGGCGGCCTGGAACAGGAAGCCCAGGAAAGAGCTGCCACCGGTGAAGCCGCCGAAGAAGCCGTGGCCGCTCAGCATGCCGACCAGGCCTGCCCCCAGCAGGCCGCCTGCAAAGCCGGTCATGAAGGGATGGCGCTGCGTGAAGGACGGCCGGGCCATCCCCATGCCTGCCCCCATTGGCGGTCGCATCACGGGGCGTGCGCCCATCATGTTGGGCGCACCGTACGGGGCTGCGGCCGGCGGCGGCGTATAAGGGCGTTCAGGGGCAGGGGTGTAGCTGCGCTGCATGGGGCGGACCCCGTAAGGCGTCAGCGGGGTGGAAGGCGGAGCGCTCCAGGTATGGCTGCCCCGGCTGCCCATGGACCAGCCGCGCCCGGCTCGCGCCTGGGCAGCGCCTGCCGGCAGGAAGAGCGGAAAGAGCAGGGCGGCTGACAGCAGGGCCGGCAGAACGCGCGAGACGGAGAGGGAGTGACGCATGGTGATCAGGTTCCTGCGATGGTCATGGAATCGATCCGGACGCTGGGGGCAGCGTGCGCCCGGTCATAGGTGAGGTCGTCAGCTGCGGTCAGGCTGGCGAACATGGCGGCGAGATCGCCTGCAAGCGTAACCCCTGAGACAGGCTCGGCGATCTGGCCGTTGCGGATCATGAAACCCGCAGCTCCGCGGCTGTAATCGCCGGTGAGCAGGTTGATCGCGTTGCCCATGAGCTCGGTGACAAGCAATCCTTCGGAGATATCGGCCCGCAGCGCCTGCGGCGTGAGGGTGCCGGGCTGCATGATGAAGTTGCTGGTGCCCGGCCTGGGCGGCGCGCTGCTGGAACGCACGGCGCGTCCGTTTGAGGTCAGGCCCAGCTGTCGCGCCGTCCGGCTGTCAAGGAGCCAGTGTTCAAGCACACCGTCATCAATGACTGCAAGTTCCGTGGCCGCGCAGCCTTCCCCGTCAAAGGGGCGCGAGCCCGGGCCGCGCGCAAGGCGGGGAGAATCAGTGATGCGGATGCCTTCCCGGAAGAGGCGTTGGCCCCGCCGGTCCCGCAGGAAGGAAGCCCCGCGGGCGATCGTCGCCCCGTTGATGGCGCTGGCCAGATGGCCCAGCAGGCTGTTGGAGACGCGCCGGTCGAAGATGACAGGCATTGTTCCCGTAGTAGGCCGGGTCGGGTTGAGGCGCGCCAGGGCCCGCTCGGCTGCCTCGGTTCCGAGCTCGGCCGCGCTGCGCAGGTCCGCCTGGTGGGTGGTCGAATGGGTGGCGTAATCACGCTCCATCGCATTACCCGTGCCAGCCACCACGCTGACGCCCCGCCCGAAGCGCGTGCGCGCGTAAGCGCCGCTGAAACCGCCTGTGGTGGCCAGGGCGATCTCCTGATACTGCGCACTGGCTGAAGCGCCGCTGCTGTTGGTGATGCCTTTGCACCCCAGGGCGGCTTCCTCCATGGCACAGGCGGTTTCAATCAGCTGCTCCATGGAAGGGGGCGCGCTGGGGTCGACCAGGTCCAGCTGTTCGATCACCTGCCGGTCTGGCTGAGCCAGGGGATGCTCAGCCAGGCCATCGAAAGGGGAAGGCGGCACGGCATCGGCCATAGCGCAGGCGCGTTCGGCCAGCTGCTCCAGCGCGTTGCGCGACAGGTCGGTGCTGGAGACGCAGGCCATGCGCCCGTTTTTGAACACCCGCAGCCCGAGCCCGACATTCTCGGCATGCTCACGCTCCTCAGGCCGTCCTTCACGCACCAGGGCCGAGTGGTCGCGGCTGCGCGTTACGACCGCATCAGCCTGGTCTGCGCCCTGTTGGCGGGCAAGCTGGAGGGCCTGTTCAAGCAGGGGCTGCAGGGAGCTCGGATCGGAAGGGGTCATGAGGTCAGGCTTTCCTGAATGGCGCTCAGCGCGGGGAGATCGTCCCCGCACTCCCTGCCGATGGTAGCGAGGGTGGGGGTCGAGGAAAACAGCCGGGCCGCCATGGCCAGGATCTCTTCTTCACGCACGGCGTCGATCATGGCGATGGTCTCGCTTGCGGGGATGACCTGGCCGTGCACCTGCACCTGGCGGGCCAGCTGGGCACAGCGGCTGCCTGTGCTCTCCTGCGACATGAGCAGTGAGGCCTTGAGCTGGGCGCGGGCGCGGGCGAGCTCCTCAGGGCTGATGCCGTCCTGCAGGCGCCTGAGCTCGTCAAGCAGGACGGGAACCAGCTCGCCCAGCTGGTCAGGCCCCGTGCCGGCATAGATGCCGAACAACCCGCTATCGGCAAAGGAGCTGGCGAAGGAATAAACGCTGTAGACCAGGCCCCGCTTTTCGCGGATCTCCTGAAACAGCCGCGAGGACATGCCCCCGCCCAGCAGGGTGGAGAGCACCATGAGCGCGTAACGGGAGGGCTCATGCAGCCCGGGTCCTTCGAAGCCCAGCAGGAAATGCAGCTGGTCAAGCGCGCGCGTTTCCTTGAACTGCCCGCCCGCGTAGCGCGCAGGCTCGGGCTTGGGCGGCGCGTGGTCGGGCAGGTCGCTGAAATGCTGCTCTACCAGCCGCACCACCTCGTCATGGTCGAGCTTGCCGGCAGCGGCGATGACGGTGTTGCGGGTGCTGTAATGCCCGCCCATGTAATTCATGAGCGTGTCGCGCTCCATTGCGGTAATCAGCGTATCGGGCCCCAGGATCGGCCGTCCCATCGGCTGATCGGGATAGGCGCGCTCCTGGAAGTGGTCGAAAATGACATCGTCAGGCGTGTCATTGGCCTGGCCGATCTCCTGCAGGATCACGCCGCGTTCGCGCTGGAGCTCCTCGGGATCGAAGGTGCTGTGGGTGAGGATGTCGCCGATGATATCGATGCCGAGCGCCAGGTCCTCCTTGAGCAGCTTGGCGTAATAGGCGGTGTTCTCGCGGGCGGTATAGGCATTGATACTGGCGCCGACATTTTCGATCTCCTCGGCAATGCGCGCGGCACTGCGCCTGTGCGTGCCCTTGAAGGCCATGTGCTCGAGGAAATGCGCCACCCCGTTGCTGCTGGCCTCTTCATGGCGGGTGCCTGCCGCCACATAAGCGCCGAAGGAGACGGTCTCGACCTGCTCCATGCGTTCAGTGACGATTTCCAGACCGTTGTCGAGAAGGGTGCGTTGGATGGGGGCGCTCATCGGGCGGGAAACCTCATGTGCAGTTTAAGGGGCTGAAGGGCAGGGCGGCTGCAAAGGGCCGCCGGTCAGGCGCGGTGCAGATGGGCGCGCACCGCTTCTTCAATGGCGGCCACTTCGCCGGGGCGGCGGGTGCAGCGTTCAGGCCGGCTGAACAGGTCAGCCAGATGTGGGGGCAGCGACGGCTCAAGTCCAGTCGCCTGCCTGACGGCATCGGGAAATTTGGCCGGATGGGCGGTGGCGGCAGCGATCATGGGGATGCCCGCTTCCCTGAAGCGCGCGCCTGTTGCAAGCCCGATGGCGGTATGGGGGTCAGCCAGGTAACCGGCCTGGTCGTAGAAGGTCTTCATCGCCTCCAGGGTCTGGTCGTCGTCAAAGGCTGCGCCCTCGAAGACGTCGCGCATCGCCTGCCAGGCGTCATGGGGCACGGCCATGTGCCCGGTTGCGCGGAATTCCTTCACGATCGCACTGCAGCGTGCCGCATCGCGGTCGAGCATTTCAAAGAGCAGGCGCTCGAAATTGGAGGAGACCTGGATGTCCATCGAGGGCGAGAGGCTGGGCTCCACATTGCGCATGCTCATGTCATTGTTGAGCAGGAAGCGGGTCAGGATGTCATTTTGGTTGGAGCCCACGCACAGCCTGCGCACGGGCAGGCCCATCCTGCGCGCGCTCCAGGCAGCCAGTATATTGCCGAAATTGCCGGTCGGCACTGCAAAGGAGACTTCGCGGTCAGGCCCGCCAAGCGCCAGGGCGGCGCGGAAATAATAGGGGATCTGGGCTGCGATGCGCGCCCAGTTGATGGAATTGACGGCCGAAAGCCCGACCTCCCGGCGGAACGCCTCGTCAGCGAACATGGCCTTCACCAGGTCCTGGCAGAGGTCGAAATCCCCTTCGACGGCGATGTTGAGCACATTGCCGTCAGTCACGCTGGTCATCTGCCGGCGCTGCACTTCCGAGGTGCGGCCTTCGGGGTGCAGGATGACGATGGAGACGTTTTCAAGCCCGCGGAAGGCTTCCAGCGCAGCGGAGCCCGTATCGCCTGAAGTGGCGCCGATGATCGTCGCCCGTTGCCCGCGCTGCTGCAGGACATGCTGGAACATGCGCCCGAGCAGCTGCATGGCCATGTCCTTGAAGGCCAGGGTGGGGCCGTGAAAGAGCTCCAGCGCGAAGAGCCCGTCCTCCACCTCGCACAGCGGCGCGACAGCCGGGTGGCGGAAGGTGCCGTAGACATCGCGGCACATCTCCTGCAAGGCTGGCCGGGCGATGTCGTCGCCCGTGAAAAGCCCGATGATCTCGGCGGCAAGGTCAGCATAGGGCAGTGCGCGCCACTCCCGCAGGGTTGCAGGCGAAAGCTCAGGCCAGGCCTCAGGCATGTAGAGGCCGCCATCCCCGGCCAGGCCGCTCAGGAGAATATCGGCAAAGCCGGGGCTGTCACTCAGCTCCGTGCCGCGTGTGGATCGGTAATGCATCTCCCACCTATAGCAAGGCGGGCGCGCAAGTGAGAAGTGACAGCAGCGGTTACAGAAGGCAGCATTGAAAGAGATGGGGAAAGAGACGGGAAGAAAAAGAAGAGATGTCGGCAAGCCCATTTCTGCATGAAGGGGAAACCCGCGATGAAAAACTGACCCGGGCCCGCCAGGCCCTGCAGGGCGGGCGGCTGGAGGAGGCGGCCGGCCTGGCGCGTGAAGCGGCGCTGGGCAGCATGGCCCCTGATGCGGTGCATATCCTGGCAGCCATCGCGCTGCTGCAGGACATGCCCGCCCAGGCCATCGCCCTGGCCAGCCGGGCGCTGCAGCTTCACCCCGCTGCGCCCCCTGCGCTGCAGTCGCGCCTCCACCAGGTGCTGGGGCGCGCCTTCCTGCGCGAGGGGCAGGCGGAGGCAGCCCATGCAGCCTTTGCCCTGGCTGTGGCCCTGCTGCCTGAGGAAGCGGCAGCGCATGCAGGGCTGGGGGAAGCGGAACTGACCCTGGGCGCGGCCGCGCAGGCCAGCGCCAGTTTCCGCCACGCCCTCAGGCTAGCGCCGGCAGAGCCCATGTTGTGGTTCTGGCTGGGCAGTGCGGCGCAGCAGGCAGGCCAGCTGGAGGAAGCCGCCCAGGCCTTCGGCCGCCTGGTGGAGTTGTGCCCTGGTGATGCCGGCGCACGGGCGAGCTGGGCGGCCGTCCTGCTGGATCAGGGCAGGCTTGCGGAAAGCCGCGCGCTGCTGGAGGAAGCGGACCGCCTGCTGCCGGACCAGCGGCCCACGCTCAACAATCTAGCCCTGGTGCTGATGCGCCTTGGTGACCTGGCGGGCGCCTCAGCGCTGTTTGACAGGCTGATTGACGGTCAGGACGCGCCCGGCGAGGCGCTTTCCCCCCAGCAGGCCACGCTGAGGCTCAATCAGGGCACGGTGCTTTATGAGCGCGGTCGGCTCGCTGAGGCTGAAGCGCTCTTTCGCACGGTCAGCCAGGCGGAAGGGGGCGACAAACCGGAATCCGGTCTTTCGGGGCCAGCGGCGCAGGCGCGCTTCAACCTGGCAGCGGTGCATCTGGCGCGCGGGGCGTGGCAGCAGGGCTGGGAAGCTTTCGAGGCGCGCCAAGGGCTAGCCGATCTCGTGCCCCAGCCCCTGAAAGCCCTGCCGCTGTGGGATGGCAGTGCAGGCGAAGAACCGGTCTGGGTCTACGGGGAGCAGGGTCTGGGCGACATGGTGCAGTTTCTGCGCTTTCTGCCTGCGCTTTCTGCCCGCCGTCCGGTCAGGCTGTGGATGCCGCCTGACATGCAGGCCCTGGCCGGACGCGTCAGAGGGTTTGATAAAACACGCCTGCAGGCCGGCGCCCCCCACACGCCCACGGCTGGCGAGATGCGGGTCTCCCTGCTGAGCCTGCCTTTTCTGCTTGGGGGCGGACACGGCTGCGCACCCCGGCCGGACCCTTACCTGACCCCTTCCTGCCAATCCGCCGCCAAGGCCGGGACAGCACGAAAGCGCCCCCTGGTCGGCCTCTGCTGGTCGGGCAACCCGCATTATCTTTTCGACCGCAGGCGTTCGATGCCAGTGAACTGTCTGGAGCCTCTGCGCGACCTCAGTGGGCTGCGTTTTCGCGCCCTGCAGAAGGACGGGCCGGTGCCAGGCTGGATGGAGCGGTGCAGTGAAGAAGCCCTGGCCTCTGTGGAAGGGTTTGCCCGCGCGGTGGAGGAATGTGACCTCGTCATCAGCGTCGACACGTTGACGGCGCATCTGGCAGGCGCGCTGGGGCGCCCGTTATGGCTGCTCAACCGGCGGGGCGGTGACTGGCGCTGGCAGCAACCCCACTGGTACCGCGATGTCCTGCAGTTCATCCCGACTGAAGAAGGCTTGCCTGAAGAGGGTTGGGCCGAAACAGCTGCGCGCCTGCACCGGCATTTGCTGGCCTGGCAGCGTGAACAGGAAGGATCCGGCCCGGAAAGTTGAGGCCTGAAGCGCCAGACTGCGCTGCAGATTCACCTGCGGGGATGTTTTGCAAGCAGGCCTTTGCCCAGTGCCAGCCCCATGACAGCCACGGGCGCGCTGAACAGCCAGAGAAAAAATCCGTCCCGCCTGCCTGCCAGAGCGAGGGCTGCCAGCAGAAGGCACAGGATCCCGCCTGTGGTGAAAAGGGCTGTAGGGCGCGGCGGAAGAGGAGGGGCCTGGCAGCGTTTGCGAACAAACAGCGCCAGCAGCGCCCAGCCGAGCACACAGAGGGTCAGGGCTGCGAGTTCTCTCATGACAGAGGGCCGGAAGTTTTCGGGCAGGGCCGGCAGCTGCGCCTCAGGTGCAACAGAACGGAAGCCCCCACCAGGCCGGTCAGCACGCCTGCCAGGTCTGTTCCCCACAGAACCGCGCTGTAAGGCGTGGGGGAAAGTGACGGGCGGCGCGTAATGAAATCAAGCACCGGCAGCCCAAGCCCCAGCAGGCTGAGCGGCAGGAGAACGGCCCCCCAGCAGAGGGTTTGGCTTCGGGGCGTGTTTTCCGGGGCGCCTGAGAATATCCATGACAGCAGGGGCAGGAGGAAGCCTGTCCCCCAGAGCGTGAAGAAAACCTCCTCCTGCCAGAGGATGGGGTCAGGCCGGGGGGATGGCAGCCGGCTGGCCCAGAGCAGGCCGAGCGTAGCAAGGGGAAAGCCTGCAAGCGCCCAGGTCACGGCTCCCTGATACAGGCCAGCCAGCCAGCGTGGCGCGCGCGCCGGGGCAGCAGCGGCTTTGCGCGCTTCCGATTTCTGAAACAGGATCAACCCGCTCGCCAGCACGCCCAGCCCTGCCAGACCGCAGAAGCCGTACAGCCAACGGATTGTCGAGGGCGCCCAGCGCAGGTCATGCAGGCCTCGCATGAAGCCGTAAAGGGAACACCCCTGGGCAGCCGTGACACGCTCGGCTGTATCGACATGGCTGCGCATGGGGCAGAACTGCCCGGCGTCGCTGCGGTAGAGAGTGGTCCCCGCGCCTGAGAAGAGAACGAAACCGTTCTGGCCTCTGCCCCACAGGGCTGTGCCGGTGGCCAGAAGCTCCGGGAGCGTGTGCGGCGCTGGCGTAAGCACGCTTTGGGCCTGCAGGCGCGCTGGCGGGTTGGTGAGGCGGGTCTGCATTTTTTCAGGCAACAGGTCGGTGGCTGCAAGAAAGGTGCCGCTGACCCCTGTAAGGAGCAGCACTGCAAAAGCCAGCGTGCCTGCAAGCAGGTGCAGGTCCAGCCAGCTGCGATGGGCGCTGCCGTAAGGCCGGAACTGCAGGAAAGCAGGTTTCAGCCGCGGCCATTGCAGCAGCAGGCCGGTGAAGAGGGAAACAAGAAAACACCCCCCGGCTACTGTGACCAGCAGCGACCCCCAAGGCGCGCGCAGGTGAAAGCTGTCATGCAGCGTGACGAAAAACGCTCCGCCCGCCACGGCCTGGCCTGGCAGCCGCGCGCCGCTTGCGGGGTCGAGAGCGGGGCCGCGGAAAACGTGACCGTCATACTGCCACAGGTGCAGGCCCGGCGCGCCAGGCTGAGGCAGGTTCAGAAAGGGGGTGGCCTTCCAGTGCCGGCTTGCTTGCAGGTCTGAGCCTTTGGAGTCGGGATGGCGGACCAGGGCCTCCGCTTCTTCCAGCGCGCGGGGTGCAAGCGGGGCCTGGGTGAGGGTGGCTGGCTGCATCCATCCCTGCAGGTCCGCGCTGAAGAGGCTCAGCAGCCCGCTATAGAAAAGCGCGGTCAGCAAAAGACCTGCCGGAAAGCCGACCCAGCGATGCACAAAACGCAACACGCCGCGCAGCCCTGCAGGTTTCCTGCCACTCGTGCCTTTGGGGGCGTTCTTTTCGCTGTTGTTTTTCAAGGGCCTGCAGCGCCTGGGGCATGGGTAGGGGGCATGGACTCGCTTCTAGCATGAACGGGTTTCAACGAGGACACGCTTCCAGTTGAAAATAATTCTCAACTGCATATAAGGGTCGGGCTGTCAGCTTCCGGCTGGCAGCTGTCTTTCCGCTCCGAGTCCTGGAGGGCGCCATGTTCAGCCTTTTTTATGCCCCGCCTGGGCAGGGAACCCGAATCCGCCCTGCAGGCAGAAGGCGTCGACTGGCCCTGAAGACGGCCCTGATAACGGTGCTGGCCGGTCTGACCAGCGGCTCTGGCCTGGCTGCCACCCAGCCGGAGGGCCCGAAATCTCCTCGCGCTAAATCTGCTTCCACTCACCCCGCTTCAGCCAAACCCGCCCCTGGCGGGGAGGAGCGGATTCTCGTGCGGGCCAGGCGCCGTGAGCAGATGAGCGTGAGCCAGGACGGGCATCTGGGCGTGCTGGGCAAAAAGCGGGGGCTCGACGTGCCCTTCAGCGTCAAGACCTTCAGCGAGAGCCTGATCACCAACCAGCAGGCGCAGACGCTGGGCCAGGTGCTGGCCAATGACCCGGCCGTGCGCACGACCACAGGCTACGGCAATTTCTCGGAACTCTTCGTGCTGCGCGGCTTTCCCGTTCCGGGCGATGACGTGCAGCTTGGCGGCCTGTACGGCATTGCGCCGCGCCAGCTGCTCGACCCGCAGATCTTCGGGGATGTGGAAGTCGTCAACGGGGCAACGGCCTTTCTCAACGGCATGGCACCTGCCGGCTCGGTGGGCGGAACGATCGACCTGGAGTTCAAGCATGCCGGCCCCAGGCCGCTCCTGCGGGTGACGGGTGATTACACCAGCAACGCCCAGGGCGGGGGCAGCGTCGATATGGGGCGGCGCTTCGGGCAGGAAAAGCAGTGGGGCATGCGCCTCAACGTGGCAGGCATGGACGGCCAGACCTCCGTCGAACACGAGAAGCGCCACGCCACGGCCCTGGGCTTCGATACCGACTGGCACAATGACGACACGCGCATCACCCTGGACATGAATTACGAGAACCAGGGGGTGAACTGGGGGCGGCCTGATGTCTTTCTCAGCGGCCAGGCGACGCGGGTGCCCCATCCTGTCAAGGCGACGCATAATTTCGGCCAGCGCTGGTCCTACAACAATCTCGACTATCTGTTCGGCATGCTGGGGATCGAGCATGATTTCGGCGAGCATGTCATGGTCTACGGCAAATTCGGCGGCCTCAGCGGCGATGAGCGGGGCCGGTACGGGAATTTCTACGAAACCGACAATCAGGGCAACGGCTATAACGGCGCCATGTACGTGCCTTACCAGCAGAACAATGAGAGCACGCTGGCAGGTATGCGGGCGCATTTTGCCACCGGCCCGGTCCATCACGAGATGAATGCGGGCGGCTCAGGCCTGTGGGAAACCGTCAACACGGCCTATGCGATGGGCAGCGCTTATCCGGCCAGCAACCTCTACCACCCGACCTACACGCCCCTGCCTGCCATGGGCCTGCAGGGCGGCGACATCCACAACCCTAAGAAGATCAATGACGAGCGGCTCTACAGCCTGTTCTTCTCCGACACGATGAAGTTTTTCGATGAGCGCGTCGAACTGACGGGCGGTTTCCGCTTCCAGAACATCCTGCAGAACAATTTCAGCTACCAGACGCGGGCGAAAACCTCGGGCTATGACCGCAGCGCCATCACGCCGGTTGCAGGCCTGGTGGTGCATGTGACGCGCCACGCCTCGCTTTACTTCAACCGGGTGGAAGGCCTCTCGGCAGGGCCCGTCGCGCCGGCGGGCACCACCAATACCGGCCAGGCATTCGCGCCTTACCGCACGGTGCAGTATGAGATCGGGGCCAAGTACCAGATGGGTCGGATCAATGCCTCGCTGGGTTTCTACCGGATGTCGCAGCCCAATGCCTTCAGCGAGGCCGACCCTGCCTTTCCCGGCCAGAGCCGCTTCGTGGTCGATGGCATGCAGCGCAACCAGGGCATCGAGGCTGATGTCAATGGCGAGATTATCAAGGGGCTGCGCTTCAACGGCGGCGTTTCCATCACCCAGGCCACCCAGCGGCGGACGGCAGGCGGGCTGACCGACGGCCTGCGCGCCATCGGCGTGCCGGGCTACAGCATCAACGGCAATGTGGAATATGACCTGCCCTTCATCAAAGGCCTGACGCTGACCGGCCGCGTGATGCGCACCGGCCACCAGTGGCTCAACCTCGCCAACACCCAGCGCGTGCATGGCTGGACGACATGGGACGTGGGCGCGCGATATACCTTCGCCCTGCAGCCCAAGCGCCCGATGACGCTGCGCTTTGGCGTGCAGAACCTGACCAATGCCAGTTACTGGTCCTCAGCGATGGGGGGATATCTGTATGAAGGGCTGCCGCGCACCTTCCAGTTCTCCCTCAGCACCGACCTGTGAAGCGGGGCCTGCGGCTGATGTACAGCGCTCCGGGATCAGGCGGCAGGACCGGTCAGCACGCGCAGCAGGGATTCCCTGAGCCGGGCGATCTGGGCAGGTGCAGTGATTTTCCGGCCGTGGGCGTCATGCAGATAGAACACGTCCACCGCGCGCAGGCCGTAGGTGGTGACATGGGCCGAGGAGATGTGCACCCCTTCGCGCTTGAGGGTGGCCGTGAGCTCGAAGAGCAGATGCGGCCGGTCGCGCCCGTTCACCTCGACGACCGTGAATTTGTCGGAAGCCTCATTGTCGATCAGCACGCGCGAGGGCACCTGCACGTTGCCGAGCCTGCGCAAGGCAGCCGTCTGGTCAGGGGCGATCTCCAGCGCGTCCTCATCGCTGAGAGGGGGATAGGGGCCTGCCTGGCCGCCTTCAGGGTTTTGGGCGCTCAGCAGCTGGATGATCTTCGCTTCCAGCCGTTCCAGATGCGCGCGTTCTTCAAAGGCTTCGCCGTGCTGGTCCTGGATCCAGAACGTGTCAAGCGCCATGCCGTTGGAAAGCGTGTAGATCCGCGCATCCGAAATCGATGTGCCGCAGATGGCCAGCGCCTTGGCGATCAGCGAGAAGACGCCTGGCCTGTCAGGGCAGAGGACGGTCAGCTCGGTGATGCCGCGGCTTGGCAGGGGGTGCAGGTCCACCCGGATGCCGCTTTCATTGGGGTGCTGGAGCTGGGCCAGGGTGAGATGGGCATGGCGCACATGGGTATGGGCGTCAAAGCCCAGCCAGTAACCCGGCCCGCCGAGCTTCAGGAACTGGCCGATCTCCGTCTCAGAAGTGGCAGGGCGCAGGGCACGCGCCACCTGGGCGCGCGCTTCAGCAACCCTCTGGTCATCCTCGCGCGTCTGCTGGCCGCCCTCCAGCACGTCAGCCAGCCGGGTGTAGAGGCGGTGCAGGAGCGTCGCCTTCCAGGTGTTCCATCCCCGCGGGCCGACGGCGCGGACATCGGCGATCGTCAGCAGCAGCAGCAGGCGCAGCCTTTCAGGGGACTGGATGATGTCTGCGAGATCCAGGATGGTCTGCGGGTCGTCGATGTCGCGCGAGAAGGCGGTATGCGACAGCAGCAGATGGTGCAGGATCAGCCAGGAGACGGTGTCGGTCTCTTCAGGCGTGAGGTGGAGCTGGGCGCAGATGGTCACCGCCAGCTCCGAGCCGAGCTGGGAATGGTCGCGCCCGCGCCCCTTGCCGATGTCGTGGATGAGGGCGGCCACGTAAAGGGCGCGCCTGCCCTGGAGATTGCGCGCCAGCGTGTAGGCGACGGGGATCTCATCGGCCATGCGCCCGATTTCGAGCTGGCGGAGAACGCGCACGCCTTCGATGATGTGCTCGTCAACGGTGTAGATGTGGTAGCCGTCGATCTGGGTCTGCCCCATGACCCGCGACCAGTCAGGCAGGAAACGTGCCAGCAGGCCGGTCTCGTTGAGCAGGGGCAGCCAGAAATTCTCTTCATGGCGGTGCAGGGTCCCCACAAGGGGGCGCGCTGCCAGGGGTTCAGCGCCTTTTCTGTCAGGGGCGGCGACATCGGCGTGCGGGCTTTCGCCCGTTTTGTTGTCAGCGCTTGCCGAGGGAAGCTGGGCAGGGGGGATCCGGGCCGGCGCGCAGAGCAGGTCGAGGAAAAGTTCAGCCGCTTCTGGGTTGCCGCGGAGCTCGGCGATGTGGCGTTCCTGCCGGATGAGATGCTGGACCGCATTAGGGTGGAGAGGAAGCTGGTATTTCGAGGCGACAGCCAGCAGCCGGAAGAGGTTGAGCGGCGTGTTGCTGAAGAGTTCCGACGTCATGGCAGTCAACCGGCCATTGAGGAGGTGGAAACCTTCAGGGCCGGGCAGGTAGCGGGGCGTGGTGGCGTGGAGGTGGTTCTGCAGCTGCAGCAGCATGGTGGGCTGCAGAACGCTGGTAAGCTGCATGACCGAGCGCGCCATGAGGTAGTAATGGCGCATGAAGCGCTCGACCCCGCGCTGGCGGCCGTGATTGGCATAGCCCATTCGCGCGCCGATGATGGGCTGCATGTCGAAGGTCAGGCGCTCTTCAGCGCGTCCGGCGGTGTAGTGGAGGTGCAGGCGCACGGTCCAGAAGAAGCGCCAGATCTTATGCGCCCGGTAGGTCTCGCGCGCCGTGAGATGGCCGAGCTGCAGGCAGGAGGCGGCCAGGCCCTGCAGGCGATTGGGCTGGTCCGGACCTGGGGAAGTTCCAGAATCGCGCCCCAGCAGGGCATTGCCGATCCAGTTGAGCGCCTGCAGGTCGCGCAGCCCGCCGCCGCCTTCCTTGATGTTGGGTTCGACGAGGTAGGGAGTGTCGCCGTATTTGTGGTGTCGCCTGCCACGCTCGACGAGGCGGGCCTCGACGAATTTCTCAAGCCGCTCTCCCTGCAGCTCCCGGTGCAGCGCCTGCGACAGCTCGCCTGCCAGCGCCCGGCTGCCATAGATGGGGCGGAGGTCGAGCAGGGTGGTGCAGATGGTGGCGTCGCTGGCAGCCTCCAGGCATTGGGCGATGGAGCGCGTGGCATGGCCCACCTGCAGCCCCAGGTCCCAGAGGGTATAGAGAACGTATTCGATCTTCTCGAGCAGGGCTTCTGAGGGGGTGTCCTCGGTCAGGAAAAGCAGGTCCACATCGCTGAAGGGCGCCAGAAGCCCCACGCCGTAGCCGCCTGTCGCACAGAGGCTGAAGGTCATCTGCTGCGGATCATCCGGCAGGCCGGCATAGGCTGCCAGACCGACCAGGAGCTCATCGATCATGTCCGACAGCGCACGGGCCGCCTGCATGCCGTCCAGCGCACCGCTCTCGAAACTCTGGCGGATTTCGCGCCTTCTCCCCCCGAGTCGCAGGCGCAGTCTGGCCAATGCCTCTGAACGCGGGATGGCATAGGTCTCAAAACCGGAAAGGGTCGACAGTGCCTGGGGGGCAGTTGGTTGCATACCAGCAGCTTGTTCCAGAGGAGAGGGCAGTTGCGCCAGAATTCAGGAAAATTCAGGGATATGAACGCGGTTGGCGGCGCGAAATAAGATCCTGGAAGAACTTAAATATGTAATCCTCAGGCAGCTTCGCCCTCTTGCCGCCACAATTCAAGGGGCCTGTCCAGGGAAAGCGCGGCGCTTATGAATTTCTCTCCGGGCTGTTGCCGAGATGCCCCTTCAGGCGTTCCTGCAGCCGGTAAAGTGCCTCATGCGCCTGGCGCGGTGTCAGGCAGTCCGGGTCGAGATCTGCCAGAAAAGCCTCCAGGATTTCATGGCGCGGGTCCTCCTGCACTGCCTGAGGGAGTGCTGCGTCAGGGAGTTGGGGCTCAGCCTGCAGCCCCGCTGTAAACAGCGGCAGGGGCTGGACGCCCACTGCGCCTGCCCCGCCGCGCTCCTGCTCGAAATGCGCCAGGAGCCTGCGCGCCCGCTTCAGCACTGCAGCGGGCAGGCCGGCCAGGCGGGCCACGTGCAGCCCCCAGCTTCTGCCCGCCAGGCCGGGCTTGACCTCGTGCTGAAATACGACCTCGCCTTCCCACTCCCGCACGGACATGGTGGCGGCGGTCAGGTGGGGCAGGCGGCCCAGAAGCGCGCCGAGCTCGTGGAAATGGGTGGCAAAGATCGTCCGTGCCCCGAGCTGGCTGTGCAGCGCCTCCAGCGTGGCCCAGGCGATCGACAGCCCGTCCAGGGTGGAGGTGCCGCGGCCGATCTCGTCCACCACCACCAGGGAACGTGGGCCCGCCTGGTTGAGGATGGCGGCCGTTTCGGTCATCTCCACCATGAAGGTGGAACGACCGCGGGCCAGGTCGTCTGCCGCGCCCACGCGCGAGAACAGGCGGTCCACCACGCCGATCTCCGCTTCCTCGGCAGGGACGGGAAAGCCTGCCTGCGCCAGGATGACAGCGAGTGCGGTCTGGCGCAGGAAGGTCGATTTGCCTGCCATGTTCGGTCCGGTCAGCAGCATAACGTAATGGGCGGGCGGCAGCGCGCAGGAATTGGGCATGAAGCGCCCCCCGCCCTGGCGCTCCAGCGCGGCCTCCACCACCGGGTGGCGGCAGGCGCGCAGAGTGAAGCGCGTGTCCTCGGTGACCTTGGGGCGGCACCAGCGCCCGCTTGCGGCAAGCTTCTCGCAGGCGAGATAGACGTCCAGCTCGGCCAGGGCTGCGGTGATCTCGTCAAGGGCCGGGGTGTCGAGAACATGGCCGGCCAGCGTTTCGAAAAGGTGGCGCTCCAGGGTGGCCGCCTGCTCGGAGGCTTCAGCAATCGTGCGGTCGAGCTGTGAGAGTTCCTCGCTGGAGAAGCGGGCCAGGCTGGCTGTACCCTGGCGGTAATGCAGCTCGGGGCGTTCCTTGAGGCGCGCGCCGTGGCTTGCAGGCACCTCGATCACATAGCCAAGCTGACTGTGGTGGCGGATGCGCAGGGTGTTGATCGAATATTTCCCCACAAGTTCCGCCTGCAGCCGGGCGATGACGCGCCGGCTGTCATCGCGCAGGCTGCGCAGCCTGTCGAGCTCGGGGTCGAAGCCTGCGGCGATCACCCCGCCGTCCTCCAGCCGGGCCGGCAGGGTGGGGGCAAGGGCTGCGGTCAGGCGTTCAAGCAGGCTGTCGGCACGGCCGTAGAGCGCAGCCCCCAGCTGGCGCATGGCGCCCGGCATGGCGCTGTTGCGGTAAGGGGCCAGCTTTTCGGTCAGCAGGTCGGCAAGGTGCAGCGTGTCGCGCACGGCAGCCAGGTCGCGCGGCAGGGCGCGCCCGGTGGAGATGCGCCCCAGGGCACGCGCGCAGTCGGGCACGCCGCGCAGGAGCTGGCGGAGGTCCTGGGCCAGACCCGCCTGACTGCGCGCCTCGCTGCCCAGCCAGCTCCAGGCGTCCTGGCGTGCTGCGATCAGGGCCGGGTCGGTGCTGGGGGTTGAAAGCCAGCGGGCCAGAAGACGCGTCCCTGCGGCGGTGACGGTGTGGGCGACGGTGGAGAGAAGCGTGTGTGTTTCGGTACCGTCGCGGGCCTGGAGGATCTCCAGGCTCTGGCGCGTGGCCGGATCAAGCCCCATGACGCCGGCCTGCCCGGTAGGCAGGGGGCGCTGCAGGCGCGGCAACTGGCCTGCCTGGCTGCGCCTGACATAGTCCAGCAGCAACGCGCAGGCGGTGGCTTCCTCATCGGAAAATTCTCCCAGCGCGTCCAGCTGGGCAACCTTGTAGGCCGCGGCCATCCGGGTGCGGGCCCGTTCAGGGGTGAGGCGCGCAGGCGCCCTGATGGTCGCAGCTCCTGGCCTGAGCGGCAGGTCTTTGGTCTCCAGTGCCGGGTCGAGCAGGATTTCAGAGGGGTCAAGGCGCGCCAGCAGTTCGGCAAGCTCCGCGCGTGGCAGCGAAAGGGTTTCCACGTGGCCGGTGGAGACATCCACCCATGCAGCGCCCAGGCAATTCCTGCGCCGCCCGCCTTGCGCCAGGGCCAGGAG
Organism: Oecophyllibacter saccharovorans; assembly: GCF_006542375.1. GTDB lineage: Bacteria > Pseudomonadota > Alphaproteobacteria > Acetobacterales > Acetobacteraceae > Oecophyllibacter > Oecophyllibacter saccharovorans. The sequence goes on from NZ_CP038143.1 coordinate 1,703,036, forward strand.
GAAATTGGCGCGCCCTGCTTCCAGCAGTTCATCTTCTGTCAGGGTGCCGGGCGTTACGAGCCGGATGATCTCGCGCTTCAGCGGGCCTTTCTGGCCTTTTCGGGGCTGTTCCAGCTGTTCGGCCACGGCAACGCGGAAACCGCGCTTGATGAGCCGCGACAGATAAGTCTGCGCAGCGCCCATGGGCACGCCGCACATGGGAATGGGCGCGCCGTTATGGGTGCCGCGCTTGGTGAGCGCGATATCCAGCGCCATTGAGGCCGCCTGCGCATCGCCGAAAAACAGCTCGTAGAAATCGCCCATCCTGAAGAAGAGAAGCGCGTCGGGTTCCTGCGCCTTGAGGGTGAACCACTGCGCCATGGCCGGGGAAGCGTTCTCCGGCGAGGGAACGGCCATCGGCGTCCCTGAAGGGGGCTGGGGCGGAAGGGCAGGCATGCAGGCGGGTCTTTCGTCTCTTTTTTGTTTTCGGCCGGCCTGCCTATCGCAACCAGGCGGGCCCATTCAAGGGTAGGAGAAAGATGGGCGATGCGCCACTTTACTGCAGGCAGGCCAGAAACAGGGGATAGAAACAGGGGTCCATGCCCCTGAGTCGCTGAAGCCCTGAGTCGTTGAAGCATTGAAGCTGACGCGTTGAAAAAGCTGAAGGAGGGAAGTCATGAGCGCACCGCCCCGCAGGGAAAGCTGGAGCCTGGAGGATATACTTGAAGCAGCCCGGGGGCTCCTGGCTGCCGAGACAGATGTGGTCGCCAATCTGGCCAATCTGTCAGCCCTGCTTTACGAAGCCCTGCCTGACGTCAACTGGGCCGGTTTCTATGTGGTCCGTGACGGGATGCTGGTTCTGGGGCCGTTCCAGGGCCGTATCGCCTGCACCCGCATTCCCCTGGGGCGCGGCGTGTGCGGCACGGCAGCGCAGACAGGCACTGTCCAGCGCGTGGCGGATGTCCATGCGTTTGCAGGCCACATCGCCTGTGACGCCGCTTCCCGCTCGGAGATCGTCGTGCCCATCTTCCGGCCCGGGCCGGGTGGCAAAGAGCTTTTCGGCGTTCTCGACATCGACAGCCCGCTTGCAGACCGCTTCACCCACGATGATGAAGTTGCCCTGCAGCGCCTGGTTGACCTGCTGGTAGCTTCCCTGAGCGTTCAGAAGCAGGACGGGTCTGCTGCCTAACCGCGGCGCCTGTTGAGACGCCGCTCAGCAAAGCTGCGCAGCTGCGCAGGCGTGACGACCCGCAGGGCCAGCAGCAGGAAGGCGTAAAGCCCGCCGCTGAGGCCGATCAGGCACATCAGGCCGATCAGGCGCGCCAGCAGGCCGTGCCAGTGCGGCAGGTCCCACAACACGGTGCGCGTGACCGCCCAGGCGCAAAGCCCCATCAGCACGGCAGCAAGCAGGATCCGCCCGGCCTGGCTCAGCGCGCGTCGGTCAGGGCGGAACAGGTCGCGCCTGTAGAGCAGGACCATGAGAACACTCATGTTGACGAGAGCGGCTGCCGCGCTGGCCAGGGGCGGGCCAAGCCAGGCAAGCGGGCGGTAGAAAGCCAGGTTGAGGGCCAGGTTGAGGGCCAGCGTCATCAGCCCCACGCGCACCGGGGTCGTGGTGTCGCCTTCGGCAAAAAAGGCGGGGGCCAGCAGCTTGATGATGACGAAGGCAGGTAGCCCCAGCGCATAGGCGCGCAGGCAGCCGGCGGAATTGACCACGTCAGGCAGGGTGAAATGCCCGTAGCCGAAGAGAGTGCTCATGATGAGCGGCGCGGTGGCCAGAAGACCGGCTGTCGCAGGCAGGACCGGCAGGAGCGCATAGGTCATCGCCTGGTCGAGGCTTTCGCGCATCGCCACCCGGTCACCGCCTGAGGCATGGCGGCTCAGCAGCGGCAGGAGCGTGGTGCCCAGGGCTGCGCCCAGCACGCCTAAGGGAAGCTGGTTGACGCGATCGGCAAAATACAGCCACGAGATCGAGCCGGTCGGCAGCAGGGTGGCGATGATCGTGTCCACTGTCAGGTTCAGCTGCGTTACGCCCGAGCCCACGAGGCCCGGGGCCATGCGCCTGAGAAGCAGGCGGATATTGTGCGACAGAACCGGCCAGCACAGGGGCGGCAGGATATGGTGCCGCGCTGCCGCCCAGAGCAGGAGGGCAAGCTGAAGCACCCCTGACAGGGTGATGCCCCAGGCACCGGCCTGGGCGATGTCGTCATGGCCGTACCACGCGCCTGCCAGAATGGAGAGAATGCCGACGATATTGAACGTGACATAAGCTGCCGAGGCGGCGCTGAAATGATTGCGCCCGTTCAGCATGCCCGCCACCAGGGCAGCCGCACAGATCAGGACCATATAGGGCAGGGTGATGCGCGTCAGCTGCACGGCCAGCTGGTAGCGGTGCAGGTTGCCGTGCCGGAAGCCCGGTGCCAGCACGTCGATGAGCTGGGGCATGAAGATCTCCCCCAGCACCGTGAGGAAGACCAGCCACACCACGAGCATGGAGAGCGAACGCCCTGCAAACAGCAGCGCTTTGCTGCGCCCCTCCTTCTCAAAAATGCCTGTAAAAAGCGGAATGAAGGCGGCGTTGAAAGCGCCTTCGCCAAACAGGCGGCGGAACATGTTGGGCAGCCGGAAGGCGATCTGGTAGGCATCCTGCACGCCGCCTGCCCCCAGAAAAAAGGCCAGAAGCTGGTCGCGCACCAGCCCCAGGAGGCGCGAGATCATGGTCCAGCCGCCCACGGTCAGCAGGGAACGCAGCATGGCCGGCCTCAGCGTGCGCGCGCTGGCGGTGGGGTCTGGAGCGCGCGCCTGATCGCACGCTGCAGGCGGGGGGCTGAAGGCGTGGTGGAGGGCAGGAACCAGTCCTGCAGCCGCCCGTCGCGGCCGATGAGATATTTATGGAAATTCCATCGCGGCCGGCCCAGAAAACCGGCCTGCCCGGCAAGCCAGCGATAGAGCGGAACCGCCTGGGACCCGCGCACATGGCTGCGCGCAGCCAGCGGAAAGGTGACGCCGTAACGCGCCTGGCAGAAGCTGGCGATTTCACCGGGCGTGTCGAGTTCCTGGGCGCCGAAATCATTGCTCGGCACCCCGATGACCACCAGCCCGTCCGAATCCTTATTCTGGCTCTGCCACAGGGCCTCAAGGGCTTCGTATTGCGGCGTGAACCCGCACCGCGAGGCCGTGTTGACGATAAGCAGCGGGCGACCGCGCCAGCGCGAGAGATCGATCTTCTCTTCTGGCCGCATTTCCTGCTGAGGCTCGGCAGCTGAAGAGCCACTCAAAGCGGGCAGGGTGAAATCATAGGCGATCGGTTTCTGAGCACTTGAAGGGGCGGAAGAGGAAGCCATGAAGCCTGCATGCACCAATAAAAGACGGTAAGACGAAGCGGGAACGCGGGAAGAAAAGGCGGCCGAACTCTACTCAAGGCGCTGGGGGCGGCCGAAAAGCTCCTTGCGCACGTCCTGGGCGGTGACCTGGCCGCGCAGCAGGCGGGCGATGGCGTCAATGATGGGGGTTTCCACATCGTAACGCGGCCCCAGCTCAGCCAGGGTGGGCGCGGTCAGCACCCCCTCGGCGACGGTCGTGCGGGCAGCGAGGATGGAATCGAGGCTTTCACCGCTGCCCAGGGCCATGCCGAGGCTGTAATTGCGCGAGCCGATGCCGGTGCAGGTCAGCACCAGATCGCCCATGCCGGCCATGCCGTAGACCGTCTTGCTCTGCCCGCCCAGCGCCTCGACCAGGCGGCCCAGCTCTGCCAGCGCGCGCGTCAGCAGGGCAGCGCGCGCGTTCTCTCCCATGCCTGCCCCGATGCACACGCCTGCCCCGATGGCGTAGACATTCTTGGCAGCGCCGGCCAGCTGCACGCCCAGCGGGTCAGTGCTGGCATAGAGGCGGAAGGCAGGCGTGCTGAGGTTTTCAGCCAGCTCCTGGGCGAAGATGCGCTGCCCTGCAGCAAGCGTTGCCGCAGCCGGCAGCCCCCGAGCCACCTCAATGGCGAAATTCGGCCCGCCCAGCACGGCCAGCGGATGGCCGGGCATGGTGCGCGTCAGGACTTCAAGGGGCATCAGGGCGGTGCCGTGCTCAAGGCCCTTGCAGCAGCTGACGACGGGCACAGCCGGCGCCAGCACCCGGGCAAGTTTGGCAGAAACCTCGCGCAGCGCCTGGGTGGGCACCACCATCAGCACGCAGTCCGCAACGGCAGGCAGGTCGCCTACGAGTTCCACATTGGGCGGCAGGGTGATGTCGGGCAGGCGCGGCGTATGGCGCGTGCCGGCGGGCAGGGGCGTGTGGCTCCAGAGCTTGACATCGGCAACAGCTGCCAGCGCGCAGGCAAGCGCCGTTCCCCACGCACCGGCCCCGATGACGGCGACGATCGGCCGGCCGTTCATGGTCTCCCTCCCGCCAGTGCCTGCTGGTCTGCTTCTGCTGCGCGCTCAGGGGCAGGGCGGCATTCGCTCAGGGGCCATCGCGGGCGCGGCGGCAGGTCGAGGTCGTCAGGCGCTGGGCCGCCCTGGCGCAGGTGCTCGAGCGCGGCCCAGCCGATCATGACCGCATTGTCGGTGCACAGGCGCAGGGCAGGGGCCTGAAAGCCGATGCCATGTGCCTGCGCCAGGTCCTGCAGCCGCGTGCGCAGCACGGTATTGGCCGCCACGCCGCCTGCCACCACCAGCGTCGTGGCTTCAGGAAACAGGGCCAGGGCGTTGGCGGCGCGGTCGACCATCACATCCGCCACAGCCTGCTGGAAGGAGGCGGCGAGGTCAGCTGCAACCTGCCGCGGCAGGGGCGCCATGCCGTAGGGGACGATCTGCCGCGCCACCGCTGTCTTGAGGCCCGAGAACGAAAAATCGCAGCCTGCCCGTCCCTTGAGGGGGCGCGGCAGGTCATAGGCGTGGGGATCGCCTTCCCTGGCCAGCTTTTCCACCGCCGGCCCGCCGGGCCAGCCCAGGCCGAGCATCTTGGCAACCTTGTCGAAAGCTTCGCCTGCCGCATCGTCAATCGTGGCGCCCAGCTGCCGGTAACGCCCCACCCCTTCGACCGCGATACACTGGCAGTGCCCGCCTGACATCAGCAGGGCCAGATAGGGAAAGGCAGGCAAAGGGGTGGTGCCGGTTTTTGTAGGACTGTGTGCCGGCTCGGGCAGGCGGGGGGTGAGAACATGGGCCTCGATGTGGTTGATGGCCATGAAGGGCCTGTTCAGAGCCATGGCCAGCCCTTTGGCATAGGTGCTGCCCACGATGACGCCGCCGATCAGCCCCGGCCCCGTGGTGGCGGCGAAGACGGCGATGTCGTCAAGCTGCAGCCCGGCGCGCTCAAGCGTGAGGTCGACCAGCGCCGGCAGGGCTTCCAGATGCGCGCGCGCAGCGATTTCAGGCACCACGCCCCCCAGCGGGGCATGGCTTTCCTGCGACAGCAGGCTTTCGCCCAGAATCCGCCCATCAGCGTCAAGAATGGCGCATCCCGTATCGTCGCAGGAGCTTTCGATAGCCAGAACAGGGGCCGCGATAGGGGCCGAAACGGGAGAGGTCGGGTGCAGGGGGACGGAAGCGCGTTGGGGCATGGGGAAAGTATGTCGCATTCTGCCTGGGCTTGACACCCCCACCGGGACGGCATCTGCCCGCAGCCCGCAAAACATGTAAAACAATGACACAAGCCTCCAGATCGGTTAGAATACGTGTCTATGACCCGTTATTCCTCCGCCCATCCAGCAGGCGGCGTTTCCGTACAGAATCTGCCTTCCAGCCTCCTGAGCTCCCCTGCGCTGCAGCAGGTGGCGGCACGGGCGGCGCACCGCATGCACGGCACCATGCCGCCCGAGCGGCGCAAGCTGCCGTTGCGCGTGGGCACGCGCGCCTCGCCGCTGGCGCTGGTGCAGACGCGCAATTTCCTGACCCGCCTGACCCGCTTCTGCCCGCTCCTGCGCGACCTGGGGGCGTTTCAGGAACACCAGATGACCACCGTGGCGGACCGCAATCTCAAGGACCGCCTGTCGACCATCGGGGGGAAGGGCCTTTTCTCGCGGGAAATCCATGACGTTCTGGTGGAAGGCAAAATCGACTTCGCCGTTCACAGCCTCAAGGACCTGGAGACGCGCCTGCCTGAAGGCCTGGTGCTTGCCTGCACCCTCAAGCGCGAGGACGCGCGTGACGCGCTGATCCTGCGCCACCGCCAGGTGGAGATCGACCCCGACCATCCCTTCGACTGCCTGCCTGAAGGGGCCCTGATCGGATGTGCCTCCGTGCGCCGCCAGGCGCAGATGCTGCATGTGCGGCCCGACCTGCGCTTCTGCCTGCTGCGCGGCAATGTGCAGACCCGTCTCGACAAGCTCAATGGCGGCGCGTGCGATGCTACCCTGCTGGCTGTCGCCGGGCTGCGCCGCCTGGGCATGGAGGACCGGATCGACGTTGCGCTGGAGCCGACGGTGATGCTGCCTGCAGCCGGGCAGGGCATTGTCGGCGTGACCGTGCGTGAGAGCGATCACGAGCTGCGTGAGCTGCTGTCGGCCATCGAGGACCCTGAAGCGCGCGCGGTCGCCACGGCTGAACGCGCCCTGCAGGAAGCGCTGGACGGCTCCTGCCGCACGCCGATCGGAGGCTATGCCCGCCTGCACGGCCAGACCCTCTATCTGGATGGGCTGATTGCCAGCGAAGACGGCACTTTCATGCTGCGCCGCCACATCCACGGCCCCATGACCGAGGCAGCACGCATGGGCCATGAGCTGGCAGCCGAGCTGCGGCGCGATACGCCTGAACACATCTTTGCCGACATCATGGCCTCCTGAGCCGGTCTGCTGCGCCTAGGCGTCATGAAAGCTTTCAGGTGAAGGGCGCGCAATCAGCGCGGCAGGTGGTTCTGGTCACACGGCCTGAGCCCGGACTGTCTGAAACCCTGGCGCAGGGGCGTGCGCTGGGCTGGGCCATGCTGGGTGCCCCCGGTCTTGAAATCATACCTTCTGCCCCCCTGCCACCGCTTGCGGCCCAGGCGCTTGCTATCACCAGCGCGCAGGCGCTCTCGGCCCTGCAGAACCAGCCACGCGACCGGCTGTTACTGAGCGTGGGGGAGGCGACAGGCGATCGCGCCCGGGCCGCAGGCTTTGTGAATGTGCGCAGCGCCGGCGGCACGGCCGGGCAACTGGAAGGGCTGTGCCGGGAGCTGGGACTTGGCGGGGCGCACCTGGTTTTTGCCTGCGGTCGCGGTCGGCACGGGCAGGCCTATGGCGCGGAAATGGCCAGGCGATTGGGCGCAGGCTGGCAGGAAACCTACCGTGTGCGCACCTTGGCGGCCCTGCCGGCAGATGCCCTGCAGGCCCTGGCTGAAGGACGCGTGGCGGCAGTAATGTTCTGCTCGACTGAAAGTGCGGCCGCTTTCTTCGAGCTCTGCCCGCCGGTCCTGCAGGATTGTTTTGCAGCTGCGGACTGTCTCTGTCTTTCAGAGGCGATTGCCAGGCGCGCTGCAGAGGGCGTGCGGTGGCGGAAAGTGATGATCGCCTCTCCGGTCAGCGCGTTGCTGCATCAGCTTAGCTGAGAATGACAACACGCGCCGCCCGGGAGGGGGGTAGCGCGTGCTGAATGCCAGTCAAGCTGTAAAAAGCTCAGGCTTCGCCGGCGGGCTCGGGGAAATTCTGGGCCCGTTTTGCCTGCCACATCGCCACGAAGTCGATGGGCTGCAGCACGATGGGGGGGAAGCCGCCTTCACGCGTGACATCGCTGATGATGGAACGCGCATAGGGGAAGAGAAGGCGCGGCACTTCCACCAGGAGAATCGGTTCCACCGCTTCGGCAGGCGGGTTGTCGAGGGTGACGATGGCGGCGTAGTTCAGCTCAGCGATGAAGACCACCCGGCCCGGCTCCGGCTTTTCCTCGGTAGGGGCTTCAACGGCTTCAGCGCGGATGATCAGCGCCACTTCATAAACCTGCTGGTCCTGCTGCAGGCGATTGGCCTGGACGTCGATATTGACGCCGACCTGCGGGGGCGTGCGTAGGGTTGCGAACGTATTGGCGCCCTGGGGGACCTCGAAGGAGAGATCGCGCAGGTACTGCAGGTTGATGGCCACCGGCATGCCGGGAGGGGCGTTCTGCTCGGGCGCGTTCTGCGCGTCAGTGGGCTGGGCGGGGGGCGTTTGATCGGTATCAGCCATGTCGGACCTTTCTTGGGAGATCTGCTCTGCACGGTCAGGCGCTCAAGGGAGGGAGCGGCCCATGAGGCAGAAAAAAGAAAAAGATTTTTATGACGCCGGCTGTATGGCTAGCATGTATCCTTCTTGGGACCAATGGCCCTCCCGCCATGCCGCGCGGGTCAGGTGAGAGGCCACTAAAAGACCGTAAGATACGGCCAAGAGAGCCTCTGGCCCCTAGGGAGTGGTTGAGATTGAACGTTTAGATGCCTAATTTATATCTGTCTGCTGCTGTAAACGGCAAACGGTCGGGTGATAAGCTCTTAAGCTCTCTAACAGGCCGCAGGGCAGGCGGTGAAGATGGATGGCGCTCAGGCGCATGAGGAATTACTGGAACGCATGATGGCTCATATTCCCTGGGAAACCGTAACCTGGGCGGTAGTGGCGGTGGCGCTTGCCACAGCGCTTTACTGCGTGCTGGGCCGCAAGGTCGGCGCGCAGGGCGTGCGCCAGCCCCCGCGTCCTGCAGCGCCCAAAGCGGCTGCAGCTCTGCAGCGTGCCCCCCTCCAGCCGCCGCCGCTGCCCGGGAAGATGGAAAACGCTGAAAAGCCGACGCAATATGTTGTGGCGCCCGAGGCCCGGCCCTTGCTCTCGCAGGTGAGCGCTGCGGTGCCCGGATTCACGTCGGAAGGGTTTCTGCACCAGGTCAACACGCTGTTCCGTGAAGTGCTGAGCGCCTATGTGCGCGGCGACAAAAACTTTCTGGCAGCCCATCTGACACCTGCTGTCATGGCGAGTTTCACCCAGGCGATGGACCGCGTGGCGCGTGAAGGCCTGAAGCTTCATGCCACTATCCGCCGCATTGAGCGCATTGCGCTGAACCGCGTGACCCTTCTGCCCGATACCGAAGACCCGGCTGCCATGATGTGCCGCCTCACGGTCGCCATAACTTCCTGGCAGCTGAGCTATGTCACCGATGCTTCAGGCACTGTGGTGGAAGGTACTGAAGCCCTGACGGAATTTCATGATCTGTGGGACCTGACCCACATGCCGGGTGCTGAAGGCGCTTCCGTCTGGCGCCTCTCGGGAACAGCCACCACCTGAGTGCGGCCTGGGAGGGCGGAAAGCCGATCGGCCCGGCCGGTTTGAGGGGGAATGAAGAGAGCGGGTGAAAAAGAGATCAGGATGAGAAAGAGACCTGAAAACCGTGCCGCGGGAACGCCCTCTATAGCGGGCTCAGTGCTGGCCTGGGGGCTGGTGCTGGGTGCCGGGGGGTTGGGCCTGGGCGGCTGCACGGACTCTGACACCCGTCCCCCCGCTGAAATCACGGCGCGCCCCACCAGCTGGACGGCCCTTGCCGGGCTGGAAGGTGAAAACTGGCGCGGGGTCATGGCCGGGCTTGAGCAGCAGTGCCGCCATCTTGCCACCCTGCCGCCCAATGCCGCGCTGGGCGGCGTACCTTCCCTCCCTTACGGCCGCCTGAACGCTGATTGGGCCGGGGCATGTGCCGCCCTGCCCATGGCTGGCAGCGACGGGACGGTCATCCGCAATTATGTCCAGCGCTGGTTCCAGCCTTACGTGCTGACAGACCGCGCCCTGCTGACGGGCTATTACGAGCCGCAGGTCGCCGCTTCCCTGACGCGCCAGGACGCTTTTCAGGTGCCGGTCTACCGCCGCCCGCCCGATCTGCAGCGCGCGCGGATGACGAACGGGCAGAGTGTTTTCGGGCGGTGGCAGGGACCGGCCTTTGTGCCCTATGACAGCCGGGCCATGATCGATGCGGGTTCGCTGGCGGGTAAGGGCCTGGAACTGGCCTGGGTCAGGGACCCGGTCGACCTCTTCTTTCTGCAGATCCAGGGGTCGGGGCGGCTCGTTCTGGCAGATGGCACGACGATCCGCGTCGGCTATGACGGCAAGAACGGCCAGCCTTACGTGCCGATCGGTCGCGTTCTGGAGCGCAGGGGGGCGCTGGCACGCAACGCGGTGAATGCCGATACCATCCGGGCCTGGCTTGCTGCCCATCCGCAGGAAGTGCGCGGTGTGCTTGAAAGCAATCCGAGCTACGTCTTCTTCCGTCTTCTCTCCGACCCGCCCCCTGTCCCTGCGCAGGCGGGTGGTGGAGTCAATGAAGCCATCGGCGAGACGGACGAGCCGGAGGAAGGGGAAGACCGTCCCGCTTCCGGTCCTGGCCGCATCCCGCGCATTACTGTCCCGGCCGCGGCTGAAGAAGGGTCTCCAGGGGCCTTCGGGGTGCCGCTGACGGCCGGGCGCTCCATGGCGATTGATCGGCGTTACGTGCCCTTCGCAGCGCCTGTATGGGTGGAAACGCAGGTGCCTGACCCGCGCACGGGCGGCCTGACCCCCTGGCGCCACATCGTGTTCGCCCAGGATACGGGGACCGATATCCGCGGGCCCGGGCGCGCAGACCTGTTCATGGGTCATGGCCCCCTGGCGCCGTGGATTGCGGGGCACCTGAGGAGTGCAGGGCGCATGGTGGTGCTGGTGCCCCTGCCACCCGCACGCCCGCAATAACTTCCGTGCTGGCCAAAGCTGCCGCTGCGCCCGGGGGCGCGGACAGGGTTCTGCGCGCCCGCAGGGAGATGGTGGGGCGTCACACGCTGATCCGCGGCGATTGCGCGCGGGTCCTCAAGCGCCTGCCGCCAGGCAGCGTGGATGTGGTCGTCACTTCCCCGCCCTATAATCTGGGCCTGGCCTATAACAGCTACCGCGACCGGCGGTCTGAGGCGGATTATCTCGACTGGCTGGTGGGCATCTGCCGGCTTTTAAGCCAGGCCCTGCATGAGGAGGGATCGTTTTTCCTCAATATCGCCGGCTCTTCCGCCCAGCCCTGGCTGCCTTTCGAGCTGATGGTGCGCCTGCGGGAGTTCTTTGTGCTGCAGAATCACATCATCTGGGTGAAATCCATCTCTGTGGGCGCGGTGACGCACGGGCATTTCAAGCCGGTTAATTCCAGGCGTTTCGTCAACCGCAACCATGAGCATGTTTTCCACCTGACCCGTCATGGCCAGGTCTCCCTGGCGCGGCTGGAAGCAGGCGTGCCCTTTACCGACAAGAGCAATATCGCCCGCCGCAACCATGGCCAGGACCGCCGCTGCCGGGGCGATACCTGGTTCATTCCTTATGAAACCGTGCACAGCCGGGCCGGCAAGTTCAGCCATCCCGGCACGTTTCCCGTCGCCCTGCCGGAAGCCTGCCTGAAACTGCACGGCCTCCGGGAGGACCTGGTGGTGCTGGACCCCTTCATGGGCACCGGCACCACCCTGGTTGCAGCCCAGAAGCTGGGCGCACGCGGGATCGGCATTGAAGCCGATACGGGCTATGTCCGTATCGCGCGCGAGCGCCTGCGCCAGTGTGGGGCAGGGGCACAGTGATGGCACGTGCCCCAAGAACGCTGCACGAAGAAGAAAAGGCCCTCTGGCAGGCGGTTGCCCGCACTGTGAAGCCTCTTGCAGGCCGCAGCCCCTCTGAATCTCCTACACCTGAGCCTCTCGCGGCTTCCCCTGTCGACCACTCTTCACCTGCTCCTGTACGCGCCAAACCTGCCCGCCAATCCGTGCCGCTTGCCAGGGAGCGACCGGGCCCTGTGCAGGAGGCGGACCTGTTCCGGCAGTTTCTGAGCGGAGGTGGGAACGCCACCGGACCTGCAAGGCCCTCAACCGGCGCGCACGATCTCTATGTCGGCGCCCGTGCGCCCGGGCTGGATACGACCCAGTGGCGGCGGCTGACACGCGGCAGGATGGCGCTGGACGGGCGGCTGGACCTGCACGGCTACGTCGTTCAGGAAGCCTTCGAGCTCTTCCTGGCTTTCATGGCGCGGGCACGGCGCATGAACTGGCGGTGCGTGGAAATCGTCACCGGGATGGGGAGCGGGCCGGAAGGGGGGGCGATTCGGCGGGAGCTGCGCCACTGGCTGCAGCGCGGTGAAATACGCCCTTCCGTGCTGGCTGTCGTTCACCCCCATGCCGCCAACCAGGGAGCTGTGAGGATTCTGCTGCGCCGCAAGCGCTGAAGGGAGGGGCGGGCGCAGGAGAGGGTTAAGGAAAATTCATAATCTGTACTGAACAGGATGTTTTGCAGCGGGCCTGCCTTATGGCGGTCGCATAACAGCGGGGTAGAGCGGTCAGGATAACTTGGCGCTCTTTCGCAGCTCGGCTATGAAGGAACGGACCGGTCAATCGCAAATGATTATCAATTACGTGTCAGTCATCTTCAGGTATCTTCATATTCCAGAATCTGGCGCCTTTCCGGCCGGGCCGGCAAACTTCCGCAAGCGCGGTGATGAGAGGAGAGAATCGTGAGACTGGACACGGCTTTGCGCGCTTTGAAGCGCGCCTGTCTGCTGGCGGGCGGGAGCCTGGTGCTGGCTCTGGGGGCGGCGTGGCTGCCGAACTCCTGGGGGCTTTCCTCCCTTTCTGCGTCCCTCATCAAGGCAGCCGGCGCGCGGGAAGTGACCGATATTCTCGGCCGCCACGTGACAGTGCCCGACCATCCCAAACGCATCGTGCTGGGCGAGGGGCGGCTGATTTATGCCCTGCAGCCGCTGGAGGGGGATAATCCCTTCAGCCGGGTGGTGGGCTGGCAGGGTGAATTCCGCACGGCTGATACCCAGAATTATGACGAGCTCCGCAAACGCCATCCGGAAGCCGAGCAGGTCGCGGTTATCGGGCGCACTTCCGCTGACACGATCAGCCCTGAAAAAGTGCTCGACCTGCATCCGGACCTGGCCGTTTTCAGCACTTCCGGCCATGGGCCAGGTCAGTCGAGCGCGGTGACGCAGCGCCTGGAATCTGCGCATATTCCGGTTATTTTTGTCGATTTCCGCGCTGATCCCGTGGCCCATACAGTGCCCAGCATGCACATTCTGGGCCAGGCGCTTGACCGCCCGCAGGAAGCGAAGGCCTATACCGATTTCTATCAGTCGCGCCTGGATCTCATCCAGCAGGCCACTTCCCGCGTGCCTGCAGAGAAGCGCCCGACCGTGTTCATCGACATGCTGGCCGGAACGCGCAGCTGCTGCCACACGGCGGGCAAGGGCAACATGGGCGCTTTCATCGAGGCAGCCGGCGGCCGCAACATCGCAGCGCCCCTGCTGCCGGGTTTTCTGGGGGAGGTCTCAGCTGAAACCCTGATCACCCGCAATCCCGACGTGCTGATCCTCGACGGCACGCGGGGGCCGGGCCACACCGGGCCCGGGCTGAAGCTGGGCGCGCAGGTGACGCCAGCTGTGGCACGCCAGTCGCTTGACAGCCTGCTCCAGGCACCGGAACTTTCAGAGCTCAAGGCTGTCAGGTCAGGGCGCAGCTACGGGTTGTGGCACTCCTTTTATGACAGTCCTTTCAACATTCTGGCCATTGAAGCCATGGCGAAGTGGTTTTATCCCGGTCTCCTGCCTGACCTCAATCCAGAGGCCGACCTGCATGAGATCAGCACGCGCTTTCACGGTCTGCCGGCAAGCGGCACTTACTGGACCGCTGCCGGTGCGCCCTGAGGCCAGGAGGGCGTTCATGAAGCCGAGGGGGAGAGCCGTCCATGTCGCCTGACCCTGACATGCCGCCTGCCCCTGTCATAGATGTGAAGGGCATGGACGTGCAGGGAATGCATACCGCTTACCGCCGGTTGCACCGCCGCCGCATGGCGGTGCTGGCGGTGCTGGGCGTGCTGATCTGCCTTTCCCTTCTGCTGGACTTCTCTCTCGGCCCGGCCGGGCTGACGCCGGTGCAGCTGTGGCATGCGTTGTGGCACCCGGGCGCGGGGACCGCTTCTATCATCGTCTGGCATATCCGCCTGCCTTACGCGCTGATGGCCCTGCTCGTGGGCATCGCCCTGAGCGCTTCAGGCGCTGAGATGCAGACCATTCTGGACAATCCGCTGGCCAGTCCCTTTACCCTGGGGGTGTCAGCTGCCGCGGCCTTCGGCGCTTCCCTGGCCATCGTGCTGGACTGGCGGCTGCCTTACGTCCCCGAAGACTGGATGATACCGTTCGAGGCCTTTCTCTTTGCCGTCGGCTCAGCCCTGCTGCTGGAGCTGGTGTCACGCCTGCGCGGCCATTCCACCTCCATGGTCGTTCTGTTCGGCATCGCCCTGGTGTTCACGTTCCAGGCGCTCGTCTCGCTCATGCAGTTCATCGCTGATGAAGATGCCCTGCAGGAGCTGGTCTTCTGGACGATGGGCAGCCTGACGCGCGCCGACTGGCCCAAGATCACTGTCCTGGCGCTGGGCTGCGCCATCGTGCTGCCGTTCAGCTGGCGCGCAGCGCCGGCCCTGACCGCGCTGCGGCTGGGCGAGGACCGGGCGGCAAGCTACGGTGTGAACATCCGCCACCTGCGGATCTGGGCGCTGCTGCGCATCAGCATCCTTTCGGCCCTGGCGGTCTCGTTTGTCGGCACGATCGGTTTTGTGGGCCTGGTCGCTCCCCATATCGCCCGCCGCCTGGTGGGCGAGGACCACCGTTTCTACCTGCCGGCTGCAGCCCTTTGCGGCGGGCTGATCCTCTCGCTCGCTTCCATCGCCGCCAAAAATCTCCTGCCGGGCGTGGTGATCCCGATCGGCATCGTGACAGCCCTGGTGGGCATTCCCTTCTTTCTGGCCATCGTGCTCAAGAGGCGCATATGACCCTGGTGCAGCCCGCAGCTTCTGACATTTCTTCCGCCCCCCATGGGCAACAGGGAGAAGAAGGGGCCCTGAAAGTCAGCCATCTCAACGTTGCCTATGGGCGCAGGACCGTCATTCCCGATCTCACGCTGGCGCCGCTGCAGCCAGGGCAGGTGACGGCTCTGCTGGGCCCCAACGGTTCGGGAAAATCAACCTTCCTGCGCGCTGTCGCCGGTCTGACGCCAAGCCGCGTCCTGCAGGACAAGGGGAGTGAGGGCGGCATCTGGCTGGGGCGTGCCTGCCTGTCGAACATGAATTCTGCCGAGCGTGCGAAACTGAGCGCCTACCTGCCACAGGCTCTGCCGCCTGCCGTGCACCTGCAGGTGCTGGAGGCGGTCATGGTCGCACGCCGGGCAGGCACGCCGATGGGGGCCGAGCAGGCCCTGGCTGAAAGCGTGGCGATGCTGGAGCGGCTGGGCATTGCCGATCTGGCGCTGCGCTACCTTGACGAGCTTTCGGGCGGCCAGCGCCAGCTAGTCGGGCTGGCGCAGGCCCTGGTGAGAAAGCCTGACCTGCTGCTGCTTGACGAGCCATTGAGCGCGCTGGACCTGCGCCACCAGGTTGCGGTGATGGAGGCGGTCCGCCAGCAGACCCGGGAGCGCAACATGGTGACGCTGCTGGTCGTGCATGACCTCAACATCGCCCTGCAGCGCGCCGATGACGTGGTTTTCCTCAAGGACGGCCAGTGCGTGGCCCAGGGGAAGGCACAGGAAGTGACCACGCCTGAAGTGCTGGCCAAGGTCTACGGCGTGCAGGCCCGCCTGGAAGTATGCGGCCAGGGCAGGCCGCATGTGCTCGTCGACGGTCTGGCTGAAAATGCCCCTGCCAGCCTGGTCGCGCCAGGGCCTGGGAAAGCGGAAAACTGACCCGGCCCTCCCTGGCGGGGACAGGAGAACTTTTTTTTCTGGCAAAACCTCTATAAGACGCCTCAAATGCCCAGGGCGTGAACTGCGGCGCGTGGCAGTGAGCGCAGTGACAGATGGAAAGGGAAAACGCATGGCCCAGGATGATCTCATCGAACCCGTCATCGGGGTGATCGGCGGTTCCGGCCTGTATGAAATCGAAGGGCTGGAGAACAGGGAATGGCGCACTTGTGAAACGCCCTGGGGCCGTCCCTCAGATGATCTGCTTTTCGGCACTTTCGACGGTGTGCGCTGCGTCTTTCTTCCCCGCCACGGGCGCGGCCATCCCCTGCCGCCCTCGCGGCTGAACTACCGCGCCAACATCGACGTTCTCAAGCGCGCCGGCGTCACAGACATCATTTCCCTCTCCTCAGTGGGGTCGCTCAAGGAAGAGCTGGCACCTGGGCATTTCGTGTTGCCCGACCAGCTGATCGACCAGACGCGCGACCGCCCCCGCACTTTCTTCGAGGAAGGGTGCGTCGCCCAGATCAGCATGGCCAACCCGTTTTCGAGCCGGCTGCTGAAAGTGCTGGGAGAGGAGGGCCACAAGCTCGACATGCCGCTTACGGTGGGAGGCACCTATGTGACCATCGAAGGCCCGCAATTCGACACGCGGGCCGAAAGCGAGCTCTATCGCTCCTGGGGCGCCTCAGTCGTGGGGATGACGGCGATGCCCGAGGCGGTGCTGGCGCGGGAGGCGGAAATCAATTACGCCGTGCTGGCCATGGTGGGCGATTATGATTCCTGGCATGCCAGCCACAACACCAGCGGCGTGGAAAACCTCCTGCGCATCCGCCAGGAGAACAGCCACCGCGCCTGTGAACTGCTGCGCAAGGCCATTCCCATCCTGGGACAGCCGCGCCCCATCTGCCCGACCGGAGCGGAACGGGCGCTGGATCATGCCATCATCACGCCTGCCGATATGCGCCACCCCGCCCTGCTGGCGCGCCTGGACGCCGTGGCGGGCCGCGTGCTTTTCCAGAATGACGATTGGGACGGCGAGTTCTGATCTCCCCGAGCCGGTCTCAGAGCTGAGACCCTTCCAGAAACCAGTAAAAAGCGCCGCTCTCCTGGCTGGAGAAACGGCGCTTTTTCATTGAGCCGGGAAGTCAGAGATCGGAAAAATCAGAGATACGTTTTGAAAAATTCCAGAGTGCGCTTCCAGGCCAGGCTGGCTGCTTCGGGGTCATAGCTGGCGCGCGTCGTGCAGCCGAAGCCGTGGCCGGCACCCGGATAGATGAAGATCTTCACTTCCGGACAGGCCTTGTGGATTGTCTCCCAGTCGGCCGGGGGAATATAGGAATCCTCGGCGCCGAACTGCAGTTCCGTCGGGCAGGCAGGCGGGGGGCTGCAGTGCTGGGCGATGCCGCCGCCATACCAGCAGTTGGCCGCATTGACGGGCAGACTCTGGGCCGCTTCCCAGGCCAGAAGTCCACCCCAGCAGAAGCCCAGAACGCCGACCGGAAAAGCCTTTTCGCCCCCTTTTGCGTGGCCTGCATGTTCCTTGCGCAATGTGTCCAGACAGGCAGCGATGAGTTGTTGGGGCACTCCGGGTGACAGCCGGTCGCGCAATGCCAGCCCTTCCGTCAGTCCGGCTTGGTCATAGGCCAGCACGGTGCCGGGACGGACTGGGTCGAACAGGGCAGGGGCCAGAACGTGGTAGTCCTGCTCTGCCAGGCTGTTGCAGACCTCGCGGATATAATCGGTCAGGCCGAAAATTTCCTGCAGGACAATCAAGCCCGCACGGGGGGTCACGCCTTCAGGAGGCAAGGCTTCCCAGGCCTGGAACGCCTGACCGTCAGCACCTGTCAGGTCGCGTAGGTGGGCCCGGACGCTCCCGGGTGCGGAGGGCCTTTCAGGAGGAGCGGAAGAGGGGGTGGAGGCGGCTGGCATGGGGCGGAAATCTCCGGGTGAACGGGGGTCTGGGGAAAAGCGGGGGCAGGCTGAATTTTTTTTTACCGCCCCCTTGGCGCTGTCAGAATTTCTCCCCATCTTTCTGACAGACCCTGCCTACAGGGCCAAGATATCTGATGTGTTGCTTTCCGGAAGGTCTGTCAGCCCCGTTGCCTGTATGTCTGGCAGGTGGCTGTTCCGAAGCCCGGAAAGCTGAAAACGCAATAATCCGGCAGCTCCGGGCACGCAATGGGCCTGGAGCTTGCCCAAACTGGAGTGCGCCATGACGAAGTTCCGTCCCCTTCACGACCGTGTGGCGGTCCGCCGCCTGGAAGGCGAGCAGAAGACTGCCGGCGGCATCATCATTCCGGATACCGCCAAGGAAAAGCCGATGGAAGGCGAGGTCGTGGCGGTCGGACCGGGCAGCCGTGACGAGCAGGGCAAGCTGATCCCGCTGGAAGTCAAGGTCGGCGACCGCGTGCTGTTCGGCAAATGGTCCGGCTCTGAAGTGAAGATCAATGGGGATGACCTGGTGATCATGAAGGAAAACGACATTCTGGGTATCCTGGGCTGATTTCCGCAGCAGGTTTCTCTGCCCTCCCTGGGGGGCAGGGAGGCCGGCAATTCTGCGGTCTCACAGGCAACCGTCTGAAATTCTGAAGGAGTTCAAGTCGTAATGGCTGCTAAAGACGTAAGATTCGGCGCCGATGCGCGCGAAAAGATGCTGCGTGGCGTGGACGTTCTGGCCAACGCCGTGAAAGTGACCCTGGGCCCCAAAGGCCGCAATGTGGTGCTTGAGAAGAGCTACGGCGCTCCGCGCATCACCAAGGACGGCGTTTCCGTCGCCAAGGAAATCGAACTGGCTGACAAGTTCGAGAACATGGGCGCACAGATGGTGCGCGAGGTCGCTTCCAAGACCAATGACCTGGCCGGTGACGGCACCACCACCTCCACCGTTCTGGCGCAGGCCATCATCCGCGAAGGTGCCAAGGCCGTGGCCGCGGGCATGAATCCGATGGATCTCAAGCGCGGCATCGACAAGGCCGTCGCGCAGGTGGTTGATGAGCTGAAGTCCCACACCAGCAAGATCAACACCCCTGAAGAGATCGCCCAGGTCGGCACGATTTCCGCCAATGGCGAGGAAGAGGTCGGCAAGATGATCGCCGAAGCCATGGAGAAGGTCGGCGCTGAAGGCGTGATCACCGTGGAAGAGGCCAAAGGCCTGCACACCGAGCTCGACGTCGTCGAGGGCATGCAGTTCGACCGTGGCTACATCTCCCCTTACTTCGTGACCAACACCGAGAAGATGGTCGCTGATCTGGATAACCCCTATATTCTGATCTACGACAAGAAGCTCTCCACGCTGCAGCCCATCCTGCCGCTGCTTGAAAGCGTCGTTCAGTCCGGCCGCCCGCTGCTGATCATCGCTGAAGACGTTGACGGCGAAGCCCTGGCCACCCTGGTGGTGAACAAGCTGCGCGGCGGCCTGCGCGTCTGTGCCGTGAAGGCCCCTGGCTTCGGCGACCGCCGCAAGGCCATGCTGGAAGACATTGCCGTGCTGACCGGCGGCCAGGTGATTTCCGAAGATATCGGCATCAAGCTCGAGAACGTCTCTCTCGACATGCTGGGCAGCGCCAAGAAAGCGCATGTCACCAAGGAAACCACCACCATCGTTGAAGGCTCGGGCAACTCCGACGCCATCAAGGCGCGTTGTGGCCAGATCCGTGAGCAGATCAAGGACACCACCTCCGATTACGATCGTGAGAAGCTGCAGGAACGCCTGGCGAAACTGGCCGGTGGCGTGGCGGTGATCCGCATCGGTGGCAGCACCGAGGTGGAGGTGAAGGAGCGCAAGGACCGCGTTGACGACGCCCTGCACGCCACCCGCGCAGCGGTCGAGGAAGGCATCGTGCCTGGTGGCGGAACCGCCCTGGCGCGTGCCAGCCAGAACCTGGCCAATGTGCCGGTTGCCAATGAGGACCAGCGCGTCGGTGTTGAGATCGTGCGCAAGGCCCTGCAGTCCCCCCTGCGCCAGATCGCGCACAATGCGGGTCAGGACGGTGCGGTTGTGGCGTCCAAGGTGCTGGAGAACAAAAGCTATCCTTATGGCTTTGACGCCCAGACCGATGAGTACAAGGATCTCGTGAAAGCAGGCATCATCGATCCGACCAAGGTCGTGCGCACGGCCCTGCAGGATGCGGCTTCCGTGGGTGGCCTGCTCATCACCACCGAAGCCATGGTGGCCGAACGCCCCGAAAAGAAGGCGGCTGCCGGTGCTGATGAAGGTATGGGTGGCATGGGCGGAATGGGAGGTATGGGCGGCATGGGCTTCTAAGCCCATCCCCTTCCTCCGGACGACCCGGCCGGGAAGCTTCGTTGTTTTCCCGGCCATCCTGCCTGCCCGCAGCTTTCCCTTGCGGCCGAGACAAGAAAAATCCTGCTCCCTTTTTCAGGGGCGGGATTTTTTTATGTCTTTTTATCGGAAGTCCCGCCTGGCCTTCAGGAGAGATTGGCTTCTGTAAGCTCCGGACCCTGGCCTTTCCGGGCCAAAAAAGCGCTGATGTCCTCCATCGCCTGTGCCAGCGGCAGGTGCTGGACGGGCACGCCTTCAGGGAAGGCTGAAAGCAGCCGGGTAGGCAGGCGCCGGTCCAGCATGACGAAGACGCCGTAATCATCTGCGCGCCGGATGAGCCGCCCGAAGGCCTGGCGCAGGCGCAGGCGCGTCAGCTGGTCGTCATAGCTGCCCGGCGCTTCGCCGCTGTCCTTAAGGAGGTGGCGGCGCCTTTCACGGTGCAGGATATCAGGCCGCGGCCACGGCGTGCGCTCGAACACCACCATGCGCAGGGCTTCGCCGGGCACGTCCACCCCGTCACGCATGGCATCGGTGCCCAGCAGGCAGCTGTGCACTTCCGTGCGGAAGATATCGACGAGCGTTGCGTTGTTCATGACGTCGACATGCTGGGCGTAGAGCGGCAGCCCACGGAGTCCGAGCGGTTCATGAATGCGCCGGTACACTTCACGCAGGCGGCGGATGGCCGTGAAAAGTCCCAGTGCCCCGCCGCCCGCGCATTCGAACAGCTGCTGGAAGGCGCGCGCCAGAGGGGCGATCTCTCCTGAAACATCCGTGATGATATAGGCCCGTGTCTGCCGCCCGTAATCAAACGGGCTCATCAGGGCGGCGCGGTAGGGAGGCTTGAGAAAATGCGCAGCGCCCACCCGCTGTTCGGCCTTCTGCCATTCCAGGTTCTCATCGCCCTGGGGCAGGCGGTCGCGCAGGGTGGCGGAAGTCACCAGAAGACCGTGCGAGGTCGTCTGGAAGATGCGGGCAAAGGGAATGGTCGGGTCGATCCAGTGCCGGTGCAGGGCGATGTCGCGGCCTTCGCGCTGGCCTGCGCTGTTGCGGGCGAAAGGCAGGGGCACCTGCCGGATGAAATCGACAAACGCCTTTCGCTCCTCGCCTGCAACAGCGGCTGAGCTTTCGCTGAGCGTTGCATCCTCAGGTTCTTCAGAAGCGCCTGCGGTAGCGATCATGGTCCGCAGCATGGCGTTCCAGCCCTGAACGGGAGCCAGCGCGCGCCTGTAAAGGCTGCGGATAGCCGCTTCCACGCGCTCGATCTGGGCAGGTTCAAGATCGGGATCGTTTTTGAGCGCTTCGCCAAGGGCCTGGATGAGACGCCGCAGGGCGGTTTCCATGCGCTGCAGGCTGCCTGTCAGTTCCTGGGCCGCTTCAAGCAGAGAGGGGGTGAGAGGATAGAGATCGCATTCCTGCTGCTCATGCGTGCCTGAACGTGCAGCGGGCCGGGAAGGCGACAGCTCTTCTGAATCCAGCGGTTCAGGCGGGCGGGGTGAAAACCGGCCGGTGGCCAGACGGTTTTTCCCGTCTTCCATGCGTGTCTGAAGGTGCAGTTCCATGGCGCGCAGCATGTTTTCAGCCGGATTGACAAGCTCTGTGTCCTGCACAGGCAGCGTGAGGCTTTCAGTCTCCAAACCGGTGTCAGTGCCGGTTTCCTCAGGCGGGGGCGCGTGGGTCGGCCCCCCGGCCTGTGTGGCTTCTTCCAGGCGCAGGCTCCAGCCAGGGGCCGGCAGGGCCTGGCTGGTTGCATCCAGCAGGTTCTGGAGGAACGGAGCTGCTGTAGGGACAAGCGCCAGAACGTCCTCCATACGGCGGCGCAGGCCGCGGGCACGGGAGCGACGGCCTTCCGCGCCCAGAATCCAACGCCGCAGCTCAGCCGCTTCCAGCCCGGAAAAGGTGAGGGAGAAGGCGCTGTCAGCGGCCTGGGCGATGTGGTGCCCTTCATCGAACACGTAGCGCGTCGGCATGCCGTTTTCATCGCCGATCTTCGCGCCTGTCTCGCTCTGGGGCACCAGGGCGTTCCAGGCAGCGTGGGAGAGGGTGAGGGCATGGTTGGCAATGACCAGGTCCGCCTGGCGGGCGCGGCGGATGCTGTGCTCGACAAAGCAGCTCTGGTAATGGGGGCAGGCGCCGTGAATGCATTCACCGCGCCGGTCGGCAATGCTGGCGAGCAGGCCGGGCGGGAACAGTTCGCCGAACCAGCCCGGCAGGTCGCCGCCCGGAATATCGCCATCCTGCGTGGCTTCCGCCCAGCGGGCCAGCAGAGCCAGGGGAATGAGCGCCTGGGCCAGATGCGGGGGGCGGTTGAGGGCCGCCTGGGTCACTTCCTCGAAATTGAGCAGGCAGAGATAGTTCTCCCGCCCCTTGCGCACAACCGCCTTGAGATGGCGTGTCTGCGGATCCGGATAAAGCCGGGTCAGCTCCTGATCGATCTGGCGCTGGAGGTGGCGGGTATAGGTGCTGATCCATACCGCGCCATCATTGTTTTCAGCCCAGAGACTGGCCGGGGCGATATAGCCGAGCGTCTTGCCGGTGCCCGTACCCGCTTCAGCCAGGACCACATTCGGCATGCCGGGCATCTCCCGCGGTGCAAACGCTTCCGTAGCCGCAGAAGCGAAGTCAGCCTGGCCCGGCCTGGCCTCGGCCTGCGCGCCCAGCATGCGCGCCAACCTTTCGCGGGCGGCGCGCGCACTGACGGGCTGGCTGCCGGGCAGGGGGCGGGGAGGCGCGTCCTCCCATTGGGGCAGGCGCTTCCAGACCTGCAGGGCTTCGTGCCCTGGCGCGGCGTCGGGCTCTGTTTCCTGCACGGGCTCCTGGGAAGCGCTCGGAGAATCCAGGGCTTCCTCAAGCACGCTGCTGACGATGGGCGCCCAGGCCCAGCCAGCGCGTGCCATGGGCCGGAGCAGGCCCCTGAGACTCTCTCCCTGGCCTGCACGCGCCTGGAGCTGCAGGTCTGCCAGGAGGCGTTCAGCCAGCTGCGGCAGCAGGTCTGCCTGGATTCCTTCCGCCTCGACTGCCTGGCGCAGCGGCGCATTCAGCGCTTCCCACGCGTCGCCGGGTTCTTCTTCATGCGCCTGGTCGTCTGGCAGGAGGTCCGGGGGCAGAACTTCCGGTTTTTCAGTCAGGGCGCGGGCCAGGCCGCGTGGGGTGGGGGTGACCGGGCGGGCGGGGTGGACGAACAGGAACAGCTCCAGTAGGTCCAGGCAGGGGACGGGCTGCGGCTCGGGCGGGAGGTCCAGCAGGCGCAGGGTTGCAGGGCTGTGCACCAGCAGGGGCGGCGGGAGCGTGCGCAGCTGCGTGCGGGTGGCAGCCCCGTCGAGCTCAAGCAGTTCCCCGTCCTCGGTGAGGAGGGAGGAAAGGCCGTGCCGGGCGATGAGCGCGGGCAGGGGCGGCAGGCGTGGTGCTGAAAAGACCATGGCCCAGCATAGCTTCTGTGGGCAAGCGGGCGAAAGGCCTGCCTCTCCGCTCAGGAGAGAAGCGGAAAAAGGGCTTGAAAAAAGGATTGACGAACGGGTGGGCACGCGCGCAGGAGGCACAGTCTGCTCGGCACGCTGAGGGTCACGGCAGCTTGACCAGAGTGCAGCCCCTTCACTAGATTTATCCTCCTTATGCAGAAAACCCAGCCCATGTCTCCTGTCCGCTCCCCTGCAGCCCCGGGCACGCCTGATGTTTCGGACGGCAGCTTTCCCAGACTCTGGCCCTTTGAAGAGGCGCGAAAACTGGCCGAGCGGGTGGCGGACCGCGATCCGAGCCAGCCGGTCCTGCTGGAGACGGGCTACGGCCCCTCCGGCCTGCCGCATATCGGCACTTTCGGGGAAGTGGCACGCACAAGCTGGGTGCGCCAGGCCTTCACGGCTATGACCGGCCGCCCGACCCGCCTGCTGGCTTTCTCCGATGACATGGACGCCCTGCGCAAAGTGCCGACGAACGTGCCCCAGCAGGAAATGCTGCAGGCGCATCTGGGCCTGCCCCTGTCGCGCGTGCCGGATCCGTTCGGCACGCATGAAAGCTTTGCCGCCCACAACAATGCCCTGCTGCAGCAGTTCCTGGACGATTTCGGCTTCGATTATGAATTCGCCTCTGCCACCCGCTATTACACCAGTGGCCGCTTTGATGCCGCCCTCAAACGGGTGCTGGAAGTCCATGACGAAATCATCGCGATCATCGCCCCCACTCTGGGCGCTGAACGGCGTGCCACCTATTCGCCCGTCCTGCCCCTGCACCCTGAAACGGGCCGCGTGATGCAGGTGCCCATTCTCGCAGTCGATGCAGAGGCCGGCACGGTTACGTGGGAAGATGAGAGCGGAAAGCGTTTCGAGACCTCGGTTTACGGCGGGCAGGCCAAGATGCAGTGGAAGGCCGACTGGGCGATGCGGTGGTATGCGCTGGGGGTCGATTATGAGATGTCGGGCAAGGACCTGATCGACAGCGTCAAGCTTTCATCGCGCATCTGCCGCCTGCTGGGCAAGGAACCGCCGGCCACGCTGACCTATGAGCTTTTCCTGGATGCGCAGGGGCAGAAAATCAGCAAGTCCAAGGGCAACGGCCTGTCCGTGGAGGAATGGCTCCGCTACGGCCCCACCGAAAGCCTGGCGCAGTACATGTTCCAGCAGCCCAGCCGGGCCAAGAGGCTGTATTTCGATGTCATCCCGCGTGCGACAGACGATTACCTGAGCCAGGTGCAGAAAGGGGCGACGCAGACGCCTGAAGAGCTGCGGGCCAATCCGGCGTGGTTCGTGCATGAAGGCACTCTGCGGCCTGAAGCCACCAGTCCGGTTTCATTCACGGCCCTTTTGAACCTGGCCGGGGTGGCCAATGCCCAGGCACCTGAAACGCTCTGGAAATTCCTCAAGCGCTATGACGCGTCGCTCGATCCCGAGACGCACCCTTATCTGGCGCGCCTGGTCGAGCATGCGATCGTGTATTTCAATGAGCGCGTCCGCCCCGGCAAGGTCTACCGTGCGCCAAGCGAGCGGGAGCGCAAGGCCCTGGGGGATCTGGCCGCCGAGCTCGGGCAGCTGCCTGAGGGCGTGACACCTGACGAGGTGCAGAACGTGGTGTTTGAGGTCGGCAAGCGTTACTTCCCCAAAGCGGAGCTGCGTTCGTGGTTCGGCTGCCTTTACGAGGTCCTGCTCGGCCAGAAGGAAGGCCCGCGTTTCGGCATTTTCGCAGCCCTTTTCGGTCTGCCTGAAACCATCGCCCTGATCGAGGAGGGCCTGGCGCGCCCTGCCGAAAGTCCGGCGGCTTAAGGGCCTGGCAGGGCAGGGGCGCGTGCAGACCGTCTTAAGGGAGGAACCGCCGCCGCTTGCAGGGTGGAAGCGACTGGCGCACCGGCTGCCCGCACTGTTCGGGCTGCTGCTGCTGTGTGCGGCCAGTTTCGTGATCTGGCGCGAGCTCAAGCACCTTTCGGTGCATGACATTCTTGCCAGCCTGCGGGCCATTCCGGCCAGCGCTCTCTGGGAGGGGGCGGCAGCAACGTTCCTTTCCTATTTCATCCTCTCCTTCTACGACACCCTGGCCTGCCGCTGTGTCGGGGTGCACGTGCCGTGGCGGCGCACGGCATTTGCCGCCTTCTGCTCCTACGTTCTGTCGCACAACCTGGGCTGCTCGGCCATTTCCGGCGCTGCGGTGCGCTACAGGCTCTACAAGAGCTGGGGCGTGCCGGGGCCGAAGATCGCCTCCATCATCGCCTTCTGCTCGCTGACCTACCTGCTGGGAACGCTGGGACTGGTCGGGCTGATCCTGCTGTGGCAGCCCCAGACCATCCCATTGGTCAATCATCTGCCGCCCTGGGTGCCGCGCCTGGCAGGAGGGGCCTGTTTTGCCGCTCTGGGCGCGTATCTGGTCCTGGCCACCCGGCGGCGCGAGATCCGCTGGGGCCGTTTCAGCATCGAGCTGCCTGACTGGAAGATCGGTCTGCTGCAGATCCTGGTCAGCATGGCGGATGTTTCAGCCACCGCTCTGATCGCCTGGTGCGTCCTGGCCCCTTTCCCCCCGCATTGCACGCTGACCTTCGGCGGGTTCCTGGCAATCTACCTCATGTCCTACACGGCTGGGCTGGTCGCCAGCGTGCCGGGCGGGCTGGGCGTCTTTGATAGCTCCATGCTGCTGGCGCTGTCTCCCTGGTTCGGGGCCTCGCACATCATGGGCGCGGTGCTGGTATTCCGCCTGTTTTATTACATCATTCCCCTGGTGCTGGCGGGACTGATGTTTGCAGGCCATGAAATCTCCATCCGGGTTGCGCCGCTTCTGGCACGGCGGGGCTATATCTTCCGCCCTGATGTCGCCCAGCGGGATTCGGAAGCGGATTTCTCCGTGGGCGTGGCCGCGGGGCTGGAAGCGCTGTTCGGCGTCGGGCTGCTGCTTTACGCGCTCCTGGTCCGCCTGCCGCGTTATCCCTCCTGGTGGCATGAGGCGCTGATCCAGGTGGATGCCTTCCTGCTGGCGGTCAACGGGGTGGTGATGATCGGTCTGGCGCCCGGGCTGCTGCAGCGTGTGTCCCTGGCGTGGCGGCTTTCGATGGCCGTGCTGCTGACCACCACGCTGCTCCTCCTGCTGGGGGGCGCTGCTTGGTGGACCTATGTGCCCCTCCTGGTACTGCTGCTGGTGCTGGCGCCCTTCAGGGGCTGCTATTACCGCGAGGCCCAGTGGCGCGTCGCACCGCTATCGCCTTCCATCCTGGCCCCGCTGTCTCTCTGGCTGATGGCTCTGGCGGCCATGGGGTGGATTGCCCACCAGCATCACGTCGGCCTGCTGTGGTGGCAGGGGCTGCTGCATGATGCCCCAGCGGTCAACGGACGCTGGTTTTTGGCGATTTCCGGGCTGTTCTGCCTGCTGGCTCTCTGGTGTGCGCTGCGGCGCTCGCGGGTGCAGCCACTGCCCTGGCTGATGAGCAACGCAGCTTCCTATGCCTGTCTCTCTGATGACCTGGCTTCTCAGCACTTTCCTGCACGCACGGCTCTGGCCCCGTCAGGGATTATTCAGGATGAAACCCATCAGGCCGCGATTGCCTTTGTCCCGACCGATATCTTCGTGCTCGGCCTCGGCACGCCGGTGGGCAGTGAGCGTTACCGGGTCGCTGCCATCTGGCAGCTGCGTGACTATGCCGAGCAGCTGGGCCGTAAGCTGGCCATTCTCCAGGCCGATGAGAGCTACCGTGAGGTCTATGCCGATCTGGGGCTGAATGTCGGTCGGCCGATCGAAGGCGGTTGGGTTTTCTGCAGCGTTGATGGCTATGAAAGGCTGATGCAGATTCTGGCCCAGTTCTCCGTCGTGCCCCGCCAGGACGACTGAGGCGCCGCAACAGGCTGGGCTCAGTTGAGGTTCAGACAGCTTGAGTTCAGTCCGGGTCCAGGCCTGAGTGAGGCTCACTGAAGAAGCTGTCCCGGCTTTCTTTGAGCGTGTCGTGGAAACTGCCGTCATGCCCGTAAGCGGCAAGAGAGGTGAAGCCCGGCTCGCCCCCGCTCTGGAAATGCTCCAGCAGATGCAGCCGGTCCACGACAAACTCCCGGCTGCGAAACAGGTTGTTCTTCTGGATCCAGCCTGCCGCTTCAGCGCGCCGTCCGGGTTCCAGCTGCCCGATGGTGACATGGGGGCGGAAGCGGTGGCGGGACTGCGGCAGGATGCTCTGGCGGAACTGGCGGTCGATGCGCTGCCTTAACTGCAGCAGCGGCTCCTGAGGGACCACGGCGCAGGCCAGCCGGTCATTCCTGTTTTCCCGCGCTGGCGCTTCCAGCAGCAGGAGCTCCTTCAGGCTGAGAGAAAAAGGGCTCCAGCGCAGGCGGCTCAGTCCGAAATCCAGCTCTTCAAGAAGGCGGCCATCCGTTATCTGGCCCAGCGGGCGCAGGCAGAGAAAGAGCTGCTGCTGGGGGGTCCAGTCAACGCCGGGCAGCGTGCCGCGCAACAGGCTCAGGTCAGCGGCCAGTGCTGGCGGGAGGGGCAGGGAAAGGGAGAGTTTCATCACCTGCCAGATTTACAGCTTCCAGCCCTGCAGGGCCAGCGGGCAGGCGGCTTCGGCAAAGGCATGGGTTCTGATATGGGCGTATAGGGGGGTGACTTGACTCTCAGCAAACAAGCCCCACATTTAAGCAAACTTAAAGGCGCGCAAGCGCCGTTGTCCTGACGGACATGCCGGCGTGCCCGGTGGTCCCTTCGTTCTTAGGAACTTCCTCGCATTTCTCGGGAAATAACATGTCTAATCCTTATAATTATCAGTCAGCGGATCAGCAGGCTTTCGGCGTCATGGATGCCGGACTGCGCGCTTACATGATCCGTGTTTTCG
Organism: Oecophyllibacter saccharovorans; assembly: GCF_006542375.1. Classification (GTDB taxonomy): domain Bacteria; phylum Pseudomonadota; class Alphaproteobacteria; order Acetobacterales; family Acetobacteraceae; genus Oecophyllibacter; species Oecophyllibacter saccharovorans. Next base: position 1,731,223 of record NZ_CP038143.1, read on the forward strand.
GCTGGATGACGCTGGGTCTGGTCCTGAGTGGCCTCACCGCCTACGTCGTGGCTCACAGCTCCCTGCTGGGCGTGTTCTATCATATCGTTGCCACGCCGACCGGCACTGCCGTTACGGGCATGACCGCGCTGGGCTGGATCGCAGCCCTGTCTCCGTTAGCTTTCGTGCTGGTGCTGTCTTTCGGGGTCAACCGGCTGTCGCGCCAGATGGCGCAGGGGCTGTTTCTGCTCTTCAGCATCGTGACGGGCGTCAGCCTTTCCACGCTGCTGCTGTTCTATACCGGCACTTCGGTAATGCAGACTTTCTTCATCACGGCCAGCGTGTTTGCCGCCATGGCGCTGTGGGGATACGTGACGAAGCGCTCGCTGGTCAGCTGGGGCTCCTTCCTCATGATGGGCTTGCTGGGCCTGCTGATCGCCTCCCTGGTCAACATCTTCCTGCACAGCTCGGCCATGGCAACGGTGATCTCGATCATCGGCGTGCTCCTGTTCACCGCGTTCACGGCCCATGACACCCAGCGCATCAAGCTTTCCTACCAGCAGGCCCTGGCCTACATGCCGCCTGAAGAGATCAACAAGAACAGCGTCTATGATGCGCTGGACCTGTATCTGGATTTCATCAACCTGTTCCAGTACCTGCTGCAGTTCACCGGCAACCGTTCCAACAGCAACTGACCTTCCGGTGACAGAACCGGGGAACTGAACGGCAAAAGGGCCCCTCTTGATTGAGGGGCCTTTTTTATATCTGCTTCAGGTCCGGCAGCTGCCAACCATGAAAAACCCCGCCTGACCGGCGGGGAGAAAGTTTCAGTCCTTTTGGGGCTCGGGAGAAAGCAGGGGCAGCTTGTCGGGCCGTCCGTCCCATTCCTTCGCATCGGCAGGCGGGGTGCCCTTCACGCTGATATTGGGCCAGGTGGCTGCAAACTTGGCGTTGATCTCCAGCCAGGGCGTTGCGCGTTCATCGCTGTCGGGCAGGATCGCTTCAGCCGGGCATTCCGGCTCACACACGCCGCAGTCAATGCATTCCTCCGGATTGATGACGAGGAAATTCTCCCCTGCGTAAAAGCAATCGACGGGGCAGACTTCCACACAATCCATGAACTTGCAGTTGATGCAGTTTTCCGTGACCACATAGGTCATTGCACTCTCCGGGTGTCATTCAGGGCAGCCTGTCGCGCCCAGGGCATGGGTTCAGGGGAAAGATATGCCGAAAATATGTGGCGACTGGCAAGAGGCCAGCGACGTTTCAGACATATTTACGCCCTTTTTTCGAGGCTTTCTCCTTCATTCTCCTCCACAACTTCATAAGTCAGCCGCGCTTCAGCAGCCGGGCCACGGCGCGTGGTCAGCGCGCAGACCCGCCAGACATGAACGGCCCGCTCACCCGGCCGGCCGTGGGGGGCGGGAAAGACCAGGACATCTCCCGGCCGGACCCGGGTATGGGCTTTGCGGAGCCGCTGGCCGTTGAGCCGCACCTTGCCGCTTTCTATGAAACGCGCACACAGGGCCCGTGTTTTGGCCAGGCGCGCATAATAAAGCCAGAGGTCGAGTCGCTGCGCTGAGTCCGGCTCTGCTTCGGGAGACCCATTCATCGTGAGAGGCCTTGTGGACGACGCGTGGCCTGGTTTGGGCTCATTTCTTTTTGTTCCGCGTTCTGCGCGTGCCTGAAGGAGTGGGCAGCTTTCCAGACTGTGCCTCCGACCACGCGGCGAGCCCTGCAAAGGGCGAATCAGCAAGCGGCTTTCTTCCCTTGGGTTGTCCTTTTGGTGCACCCCTATCTGGCACAGCTTCCCGTCTGCCAGCAGTTTTTCTGGTGCTCCCACGGCCTGCCTGCACCATGAGCGGCGCGGGCGGCCCGAACTGGTCTGCAGGCAGGGAGGTAGGGGGCACAGGGCGCAGCAGCAGGCCTTTCAGCAGAGCGGGCAGCTGGGCCGGGGTCACGTTCAGCCGGCTGGCCAGGTCAGGCGGGGCCTGGCGCTGACTGGCGCCCCGCCTGGGTAGGAGCTGGCCGAGAACGGTTTCGGCAATGTCGATTCTCACCCAAACAGGCCCGGCCTCAATCCATCCTGGCAGCCCGGCCCCTTCACTGGCAGGCAGGGAAACGCGACCGCCCTGCGGCGCGGTGAGCGTGGCCCCCTGCCAGAGCCCTGCCAGAAGCACCATGGTTTCCATAAGGGGGGCTTTGAGCAGGGGGCGGTGATAGATGTGGCGCGGCCCGATCACCACGCCGAGGCGGCGCAGGCTCTCTCTGTCAGAGCGGGGCAGCTGCCGGTCAGCGGCGAGGGTTGGGGTGGTGCCGCCGTCTTCAGTCAGGCGGTGTATGAGGCCGCGCAGGCCAGGCTGGCCAGCGACTTTCTGACCCAGGCTCAGGAAGGGCTGCAGCCGGACTTGCAGATGCTGCGTGACCAGACGGGTCGCATGGGCCTCCACGCTTTGCTGCTGGGCTGCGTCCTGGAACTCGCCTGGCAGAAGTCGCAGGGCGGGCTGGAAGAAACTCTCCCCCTTTTCAAGCCGGGCGATCGGTGCGCCTTGCCAGGACAGGACACCGTTTCCCGCCCATTCAAGGGCTTCAGCAGAGCTCTGCAGGAAGCGCCTGACGCGCTGGGGGAATTCCTGGCGCAGCGCTTTGCGGGCCGTGCGCATGAGCAGGGCGGCCTCAGCCCCGTCAGCCGGCATGTCGGCTTCGAGGCTGAAGCCTCTGATCTGCCCGACTTCATGGCCTTCCACGAGAATCCGCCCGTCGCGTCTGACCGCATGGAGGAGCTCAGGTTCTTCGCCCGTCGGGGCGCGGCGCAGAAGGGCGGTGGCGCGCTTGTTGACGAAGCGGGCTGTCAGGCGTTCGTGCAGCGCGTCAGAGAGCCGTTCCTCAACTTCGCGGCTGCGCTGCTGCCAGTGCCGCCCGTTGCGCATCCACCCCTGGCGTGCGGCCACATAGGCACAGATCCGCACGCCTGACAGGCGGTGCATGAGCGTGTCGATATCGCCTTCCGTGCGGTCAAGGCCGCGCAACTGACCGTCCAGCCACTGGGCCGGAACCTGGCCATTGCGGAGCAGTTCCTGGAAAAGCCGGCCGCAGAGCCGGGCATGGCTGCCGTCGCCTATCTTGCGGAAATCGGGGATCTGACACACATCCCACAGCAGCGAGGTGGCTTTGCGCCCCTGCGCCAGGGGGCGGATTTTATCGTCACGGATCAGGGCGTTGAGCACTTCGACGTCTGAAGAGATACGCCCTGCGATGAGCTCGGGGCGCGGAGGGCTGCGCTGGAGGCTGTGGAGCAGGGCTTCAGGCCCGCTGTAGTCAAGCTGGCTCTGGCGCCAGCAGATCTGCCTGACAGGCTCGAAATGGTGGCCTTCAATGGCTTCCACCATGGCCGTGCTCATGGGTGGGCAGCTGCCGGTGGTGCCGAAGGTTCCGTCGCGCATGCCCCGGCCCGCACGACCGGTGATCTGCGCGATCTCCTGCACCTGCAGAGGCCGCGTCATGCGCCCGTCGAACTTGTGCAGCCCCGCCAGGGCCACGTGGTCGACATCCATGTTCAGCCCCATGCCGATCGCGTCAGTGGCAACCAGGTAATCGACTTCCCGGTTCTGGTAGAGCGCGATCTGGGCGTTGCGCGTGCGCGGGCTGAGACGGCCCATGATGATGGCGCAGCCGCCGCGCCGCTGGCGGATGGCTTCGGCCAGGGCGTAGACCTCGGTTGCCGAGAAGGCGACGATGGCCGAGCGGGGCGGGAGGCGGTTGAGGCTGAGCGGGCCTGCATCGCTCAGCTGGGAGAGGCGGGGCCGCGTGTCGATGGTGATGCCGGGCACGAGACGGCTCAGCAGGCCACGCATGGTCTCAGCACCCAGAAACAGCGTTTCGCTGCGGCCGCGTGCATGGAGCAGGCGTTCGGTGAACACATGGCCCCGCTCCGGGTCGGCTGCGAGCTGGATCTCGTCGATCCCGACAAAGTCCATTCTCCGGTCCAGCGGCATGGCTTCGACCGTGCAGGAAAACCAGCGCGCATTGGGGGGAACGATCTTCTCTTCGCCCGTGAGCAACGCCACATTGTGCCGTCCCTTGGCCCTGACCAGGCGCTCATAGTTCTCACGCGCCAGCAGTCGCAGGGGAAAGCCCATCATGCCGCTGCCATGGGCCATCATGCGGGTCAGGGCATAGTGGGTCTTGCCTGTATTGGTCGGCCCCAGCAGGGCGTGCACTTCCCCAGGCCTGGTTGCAAATGAAGGCGCTAATGAAGACATTGAAGGCAGAGAGGGGGTCGTCATGAGGGAAAGGTCGGCGGCCCGCAGCGCAAAAGCAAGGCATGCAGGTCAGAAAATACCCCGGAAGTTGGCACCGAAAGCTCAGGCCCGGGGTTTCGCCCCCGCTGTTTCATACGTAGGTTTCTGTATCCCGCTTTCCTTGCACGGCGCGTCCTGGACTTACTGTGCAGTCGTCTTGCCTCCTTGCACGCACGCCACGGTGAGGGCGCCGTGATTTTCTGGAGCCATCCGGCAATGTCCAACCCTGTTTCCGATCCTGCCCCTGGGGCCGTCCTGCCGCTTGTGGCCCCTCCAGCGTCCGGCCAGGCCGCTGACAGCGTTCTGCCGCTCTATCTCGTCGCACCTGGGGACAAGGCGGCGGTTGAGCGCCTGTGCGGGGCGGCATTGCCTTTCCTTAAGGCCCAGGGGTTTGAAGGCAAAGCGGGCGATTTCACCCTGCTGCCGGAACTTTCCAGTCTTGCGGGCCAGAAATCCGCGCAGGCGCAGGACTGCAAAGAAGAGGGCTTGCGCGGCGCGCTTTTCTGTCTGCCTGCAAAAGGCGGCCCTTATCCTTTCGGCAGCCTGGCGCAGTTGCTCCCGTCCGGTCTGTGGCGTCTGGAAGGGCCGGGCGCAGCGGGCCCTGAGCAGGCGGTCCTGCAGGCTGACGCGGTGCTGGGTTTCTGCCTGGGCCGTTACCGCTACCGGCTGGAAGGGGAGGGCTCTTCGCCTGCGCCAGGGCCGCGCCTGGTCAGGCCGCAGAACCTGCCGGCCGAGACCGAAATCCTGGCGCGCGCCATCTGGTTCGGCCGTGACCTGGTCAACATGCCCGCCAATCTTCTCGGCCCGGCAGAACTGGCTGAAGCAGCAGCCCTGGCGCTGAAAGCGCGGGGCGCCGAAGTGGAATGGGTGACTGGTGACGCGCTTGCGGTTGCCTATCCCTGCCTGGCGGCGGCAGGTGCAGGCTCGGACCGTGCGCCCGTGGTGATCGTGGGGAAATGGGGGGTGGATGACGGCAGGCGGCCCAAGCTGTCGCTGGTGGGCAAGGGGGTGTGCTTCGATACGGGCGGGTACGATCTCAAGCCTGCCTCGGCCATGCTGCGGATGAAAAAGGACATGGGTGGTGCAGCCCTCGTGCTGGCCCTGGCCTGCGCCTTGATCGAAGCCGGGGCCGAGCTGGTGCTCGAGATCCGTCTCGGCTGCATAGAGAACAGCGTTTCAGGCCATGCCATGCGCCCGAGCGATGTGGTGCAGACCCGCAAGGGCCTGACGGTGGAAATCGGCAATACGGATGCCGAGGGGCGGTTGGTGCTGTGTGACCTGCTGACCGAAGCGGCGGAGAGCGAGCCTGACATTCTGCTTGACGCTTCGACCCTGACCGGCGCTGCGCGCGTGGCCCTCGGCCCTGACCTGCCTGCCCTGTTTGCCAATGATGACACCACTGCGGACCGGCTTATCCAGGCCGGGCGGGAAGTGCATGATCCCATGTGGCGCCTGCCTCTCTGGGATGAGTATGAGTCATGGCTGGATAGCGATATCGCTGATTGCTGCAATCTCTCCTCCCAGCCGATGGCCGGGGCCATTACGGCGGCGCTTTTCCTGCAGAAATTCGTCCCTCCCGGTCAGAAATGGGTGCATATCGATACTTATTCCTGGAGTGACACTGCGCGCCCCGGGCGCCCGAAAGGGGCAGAAATCCTGGCGTTGCGCGCGCTGTTTAAGGCTTTTTCAAGATATCAAGACAGGTGATATGCATATTGTGCATAGGTAATATGTTCATTCTTCCAGAAGGCCGCAGCACCCTTCGATAAATACTTGCGCTTCCGTTCCAAATGTCCCACCTGATGAAGCACTACGGCACCCATTGTGCCCTTAATCAATGAGAAAGGTTCTCTTGCAGAGGCAGCTTGTCGGGGCAGGACGTGGGCCTGTTTCCAGCCGCTTCCTCCAAGCCCGTCATGCGGCACCCCCAAGGCCGGGGCTGCCTGGCTTTCTTCTCTCCGTTGGGGAGGGAGTGGGGCGACAAGCGCATGAAGCGTCTGTGCCAGGGGACCGCAAAGGAGTTTTCCGATGTCCTCCAATGATCGTCTGCTTTGTCTGCTGCGCGACACCATCACGGCCATTGTCCGTGGCGACGGGGCTGATCTCTCGGCCCGTCAGCTGGGCGTGTTCCTGACCTGCTACCTTCAGGATGGCGCCCATACCGTCCGCGGGCTGGCCCAGGCGCTGAATGTCTCCAAGCCTGCCATCACCCGCGCGCTCGACCGGCTGGGTGAGCTGGACCTGGCACGCCGCAAGGTGGATCCGCTGGACCGGCGCTCGGTGCTCGTGCAGCGCACGCTGCGTGGGGCGGCCTATCTGCGCGAGCTGCGTACTGTCATGAACGGTGCCGAGCTTGCCGGCCGCAGCGCGCCGATGGCCGAGACGCCTTCCGTGCGCATGGTGAGCTTCGGCGGCGCGCGCTGAGGGCGGGAGAGAGACCATCCCAGCCTCTTCCCGACCGCCTGTCCCCTTCCTTGACCTTGCGGCCCAGCAGAAAAGGCTGGAACCGGTCCTGCGGCAGCGGCTGGAGAAAGTTCTTTCCCATTGCCGCTTCGTGATGGGACCGGAGGTGGAGGAGCTGGAGCGGGAACTGGCCCGCTTCAGCGGGGCGCGCCATGCTATCGGGGTCTCTTCAGGTACCGATGCCCTGCTGGCGGTCATGATGGGAGAGGGCATCGGCCCCGGCGACGCGGTTTTCCTGCCAGCCTTCACCTATACCGCCACTGCTGAAGTCGTGCTGCTGCTGGGGGCCACGCCGGTCTTTGTGGATGTGGACCCTGACACCTTCCAGATCGATCCTCACTCGCTTGCGCGTCGCCTGCAGGACGTGCGCACGAATGGGGAACTCACGCCGAAGGCCGTGATCGGGGTTGATCTCTTCGGTCAACCCGCGCCCTGGGTACGCCTTCAGGCTTTTGCCGCCTCTCACAATCTGGTCCTCATCGCAGACTGTGCGCAGGCTTTCGGCGCTTCTCTGAATGGCCGCAGGCTGGGCACCCAGGGGCTGGCCACGACACTCTCCTTCTTTCCCGCCAAGCCCCTGGGCGCTTACGGGGACGGAGGTGCCATCCTCACTGACGATGACGAACGGGCGGCTCTCTACCGCTCCCTGCGCAGTCACGGGGAAGGGCAGCAGCGTTATGACGTGCAGCGCATTGGGCTCAATGCGCGGCTTGATACGCTGCAGGCCGCTGTTCTGCTGGCGAAAATGGAACTTTTTGAAGAGGATCTGGCGCGCCGCCGCGAAGTGGCGCGGCTTTACGATGCGGGGCTGCCCGCTCGCGTCCGCCCGCCGCCGCACGTTCCTCACAGCGAGAGTGCCTGGGCGGTTTACTGCGTGACCCTGCCATGCCGCGCGGAGCGGGATTCCCTGCAGCATTTCCTGCGGGAGGCAGGCGTGCCGAGTGCCATCTATTATCCGCGCCCCCTGCACCACCAGCCGGCTTATGAAAAATGCCATGACGGCACGTTGCTGCCGGTTTCAGAAGGGCTTGGGGATCGGGTGCTGGCGCTGCCCATGCACCCTGACCTCACAGCTGAAGATCAGGCCCGTGTGCTTGAGGCTATCGGGCAATGGGACCGGCAGGCCAGCGCCTGAGGGCTGGTCTGCCTGAACCTGGCCCGGCTTTTGAGCTTCAGACCGGTTTTCCGCTGTCAGCGCCGTCGCTTTCAGAGGCCGCACGGACAGCGGATTTGGAAGCAGGCTTTGCAGCCCCCTTTTTCGCTGTGGCAGCTGCGAGCTCTTCGGGGCGCATTTCAGCTGTTTCCACCAATGTGGTCTGCGGGTCGGCCAGGGGCGGGAGCGCCTTGCCGAACACGGCCAGCAGGGCTGCGGTCAGCGGGGAGGCCAGCACCAGCCCCGGCACGCCGAGGATGGAACTGCAGACGGTCTGCGACAGGATGGCCAAAGCCGGAGGCATGTGCACGGCACGCCGCTGAATGAGGGGGCCGAAGATGTTTCCTTCGCAGAACTGGATCACGCAATAGAGAATGGCAACGAACAGCACTTCCTGCGTGCTGACCGACAGCGCGATGATCAGGGCGGGTACTGCGCCGAGAAAAGCGCCGATATAGGGAATGAAGTTGCAGAGCCCGGCCACCGCGCCCAGAGCGAAGGCAAGCGGCACCCCCAGCAGACCCAGCCCGATCCCCGACAGCAGTCCCACCACCAGCATGTCCAGCGCCTGGCCTGCCGTCCACGCCCACAGGGTGGACCCTGCGGTGCAGAGCAGCATGCGTGCGTTCTTGCGGTAGGCAGGCGGGACGAGGCGCAGGAAGCCGTTGATGTAAAGGGATGGGGAAAGGGCGAAATAGAAGGCGGCGATAAGGATGACCAGCAGGGTGGCGATCAGGCCGAAAGCGCTGCTGAGAAGGCCGGTCAGCGAGCCTGCCAGGCCCCCGAAGCCGATATTGCTGCCAAGCCCGATGCGGTCATTGCCGCCAAGGGCGGTCGGCACGTGATCGAGGATGGTCTTGCCCACCGAAGACTGTGACAGGTGAAGCCTGAGATCGGTAAGCTGCGAGATCAGCGCGGCTTTGAGGGTCAGGAACTGTTCCCAGATGCCCGGACCGCTGGGCCAGAAAAGGGCCGTCAGGATGAGAAGGATGGCCAGCGCGACCAGGCCCACGGCAAGCTGGTAGGGAATGAAGGGCAGGTGCCTGCGCAGCATCCGCGCCAGCCCGTTCAGCACGACCGCGACCAGGGCTGAGGCGAACAGCACCATCAGCACATCGCCGATCAGCCAGATCGCCAGAAGGGTCAGGGCGGTGAAAATGGTGAAACGGGCCATTTTGGCCAGCTTGACGATGGCCACGCCCGCTTCCTGGTCAGGATTGGCAGAGGTCGAACTGGGCGTGCGGTTGAAGAAAAGAGCCATTCAGCAATACTTTCAGCCGGGAAAGCCGGCGCCAGAAAAAGCAGGGACGTTATCCCAGTTCGGTTTCAAGTTGGGTCTGCGCTTCCAGCCACTGGAGCTCCACCTCTTCCTGTTCGTTCCTCAGCCCGCTGAGAGCTGAATTGAGGGCTGCGATCTCTTCAGCGCCTGTGCCCGAAGAGGGCTGGTACAGAGCCGGATCGGCCAGCTTCTCTTCAATCAGTTGACACTTTTTGCCGAGTTTTTCCAACCGGGCTTCATAATCCCTGATTTCACGCCGCAGCGGGGCCAGGCGGCGCGTCAGCTCCTTGCGGTTTTCACGCGCCGCAGCGTTTGACGGAGCTGGCGTGCCACCCGGGGAGGGGCTGGCCTTTCCAGCCTCTGCCTGGGCCTGGCGGGCGCGCTCATCGAGCCAGCGGCGGTAGTCCTGCATATCGCCGTCAAAGGGCGTCACACTGCCCCGGTCGGCGATCCAGAGCCGGTCGGCAACCGCTTCGACCAGGTGGCTGTCATGGCTGATAAGCAGAATGGCCCCTTCAAAATCACTCAGGGCGCGGATGAGCGCATCACGGGCATCAAGGTCAAGGTGATTGGTCGGTTCGTCCAAAATGAGCAGGTGCGGGGCCTCGCGCGTGGCCAGAGCCAGAAGCAGGCGTGCTTTTTCGCCGCCCGAGAGGCTGCCGACGCTGGTGTCCGCCCGTTCCGCATCCAGCCCGAAACGGGCAAGCTGGGCCCGGACTTCAGGCGGCGTGGCTTTGGGCAGGGCGCGGCTCATATGGTCGATCGGGGTTTCCTCCAGCACCAGCGCTTCATTCTGATGCTGGGCGAAATAGCCGACGCGCAGCTTCGGATTGGCAGCCATTTCCCCGCGCAGAGGTGTCAGCTGACCGGCCAGGAGTTTGGCAAAGGTGGATTTGCCCTGCCCGTTGCGTCCCAGCAGGGCCACCCGGTCTTCCATGTCAAAGCGCAGATTGAGATTTCCGAGCACGGTCTTCTGCCCATCCCCCTTGCCGTAGCCGAGATCGACCTTGTTGAGCCGCAGCATGGGCGGCGGCAGCTGGCCGGGGTCAGGGAAGGAGAAAACAGTCGGGGCCGCTTCAACCACGCTTTCGATCTGCGGCAGGCGTGCCAAGGCCTTGAGGCGGGCCTGCGCCTGGCGCGCCTTGGTGGCCTGGGCCCGGAAACGCGCCACGAAGGCTTCCATCTTTTCGCGCTGCTCAGAGACCTTCTGGGCAGCGCGGTTCTGCTGCAGCGCCTGTTCCGTCCTGATCTGCACAAAGCGCTCGAACCCGCCCGGCGTCAGGGAAAGCTTCCTGTGGTCCAGATGGGCGATAGCGTCGACAGCCTTGTCGAGCAGGGCCCGGTCGTGGCTGACGATCAGCACGGCGCCTGAAAAGCGCGCCAGCCAGTCTTCAAGCCAGAGGGCAGCCTCCAGGTCGAGATGGTTGGTGGGTTCGTCCAGAATGAGCAGGTCTGGCGCCAGAAAAAGCGCGCTCGCCAGCGCGACGCGCATGCGCCAGCCGCCCGAGAAGTCGGAAACGGGCTTCTGCTGATCTTCCTGGCTGAAGCCCAGGCCTGCCAGAATGGTGCTGGCCCGCGCCGGTGCACTGTAGGCATCGATCGCCAGGAGCCGTTCATGGGCATCAGCCAGGCGCTCAGGCGCCGTTTCCTCCTCCACAGTGCGCAGCAGGCGCGCCCGCTCCTCATGGCTGGCCAGCACGGTGTCAAGCAGGGAGGCGGAGCCGGACGGCGCTTCCTGGCGGACACGGCCCATGGTGGCACGGGCTGAGAGGGTGATGCTGCCGCCGTCAGGAGCGATATCACCGGCAATGGCTGCCAGAAGGGTGGATTTTCCAGCTCCGTTGCGCCCGATGAGACCGATCTTGCGGCCTGGCTCGATTGTCAGGGAAGCGTGGTCCAGCAATGTGCGCCCGGCGATACGGAGCGTAAGATCGGTGAGGGTGAGAAGACTCAAGCAGGCCTCGGGAGTGACTGGCCCCTGAAAGCCGGACGCGCTGCAGGGCGTGAAGGGAAGAGGGAATGCGGAGAAGCACGGATGCGCTGAAAAAGATCCTACCAGAAAAAGGGTTTTTCCTCCAGGGGAGGGAAGCGCTCCCTCCGGAAGGGGATTTTGCTGAAGAGCAGGGAAAGAGACGCGGACAGGTGGCCCCGCGCGCAGGAATTCGCTACAGGTTTTCCATAATCTGATCTGAGGAGGAAAGACCCATGGCCGTCGAACGGACATTGTCCATCATCAAGCCTGACGCAACCCGCCGTAACCTGACTGGCAAGATCAATGCGGTATACGAAGGGGCCGGGCTGCAGATCGTCGGGCAGCGGCGCATCCGCCTGACCCGCCCGCAGGCTGAAGCCTTTTACGCTGAGCACAAGGACCGCCCGTTCTTCGGCGAGCTGGTGGCGTTCATGATCTCCGAGCCGGTGGTGGTGCAGGTTCTGCAGGGTGAGAACGCCATTGCCCGCCACCGCGAGCTGATGGGCGCCACCAATCCTGAAAAGGCTGATGAAGGCACGGTGCGCAAGCAGTTCGCCCTGAGCATGGGTGAGAACTCGGTCCACGGTTCCGACAGCCCTGAAAGCGCGCGCCGCGAGATCGGTTTCTTCTTTTCAGAGCTTGAAATCCTGCCCTGCGCCTGAGGAGAGAGGCTCAGATCCCTGCAGGTGCCGCGTTTCTGAGCCCGCCACTTTGCAGAAAGCGGCGCAAGGTCTCGGGATAGAGCCTGTGTTCGGCCTGCAGGACGCGCGCGCCCAGGCTTTGGGGGGTGTCGCCTGCCAGGACAGGTACGCGCGCCTGCCCCAGAACAGGGCCTTCATCCACGCCGTCTGTGACGAGGTGGACCGTACAGCCATGGTCCTGAACGCCTGCCTGCAGCGCGCGCTCATGCGTGTTCAGCCCGGCAAACTTGGGCAGCAGGCTGGGATGGATGTTGAGCATGCGCCCTGCCCACCGGTTGACCAGCCAGGGCGTGAGCACGCGCATGTAACCGGCCAGGCAGACGAGCTGCGCGCCTGAGCGGCTCAGCTCTGCCTGCACGGCCTGCTCGTGGGCGCGTCGGTCACCCCCGTAAAGGCGGTGGTCAACAGCGCAGGTGGCCAAACCGGCTTTCCGGGCCACCTCCAGCCCCGGGGCTGTGGGTACATTGCTCAGAACCAGGACGATTCGGGCGGGGAAATCCTCTCGGGCACAGGCCTGGATCAGCGCTTCCATATTGCTGCCGCGACCACTGATCAGAACAGCGATCGGAACTTTTCTGCCGGAGTGAGGCTCGTCAGGCTGAGAAGTGGGGGGCACGGCAGCGCTCCTGGTTGAGGTTGCTCCTGGTGGATGTTTCAGGCCTGCAGGCCCAGGGGCGCGGTCAGCCTGAAAGCCGGCTCTCCTGCTGCGCGCCGGACAACCTGGCCCATGAGGACCGGCTCTTCGCCTTCGCTGCGGAGGCGCGCCATGACGGCGTCCGGCTGATCGGTGACCAGCACCATGCCGATGCCGCAGTTGAAGACCTTGAGCATTTCTTCAGGCGTTACCGGTCCGGCCTGGGCCAGCCACCTGAACACTTCCGGCACCTTCCAGGCGCTGCCATCCACCTCGACCGCCAGCGTCTGGGGCAGTACCCGGGGCAGGTTGCCGGGCAGGCCACCGCCGGTGATATGGGCGCAGGCATGCAGCAGACCCGCCTCATGCAGACCCAGCACAGACTTCACGTAAAGCCGGGTAGGGGTCAGCAGGGCCTGGGCGACGGTTCTGCCAGGCGCGAAGGGGGCCGGGTCGTTCCAGCCCAGACCGCTTGCCCCCACGATGTTTCTGACCAGCGAAAAGCCGTTGGAGTGCACCCCTGAGGAGGGCAGGCCGATAAGGCTGTCGCCGGCCTGGCAATTGCGCGGCAGCATCTGCCCGCGCTCAGCCGCTCCCACGCTGAAGCCGCCCAGATCGTAATGACCGCTGGCATAAAGCCCGGGCATCTCGGCTGTTTCCCCACCCACAAGCGCGCAGCCGCTTTCAGCGCAGGCGCGGGCAATGCCGTCCACGATCTGGCGCGCCACAGGCAAGGTGAGCTTGCCAGTGGCGAGGTAGTCGAGAAAGAAGAGGGGCTGGGCGCCTTGGACGACCAGGTCATTGACGCACATCGCCACCAGATCGGTGCCGATATCCTCATGCAGTCCGCTTTCGATGGCCAGCAGCAGTTTCGTGCCCACCCCATCCGTGCAGCTGACCAGAACCGGATCGGTAAAGCCCGCCGCCTTGAGATCGAAAAGCGCGCCGAAGCCGCCGAGTCCTCCCATGACCCCGGGGCGTTTGGTGGCGCTGGCAGCCGGTTTGATGGCCTCCACCAGGGCATCGCCGGCCTCGATGTCCACGCCAGCACCGGCATAGCTGGCAGGGGTGCGGCTGGCATGAGGCGGGGGGGCAGGAATTTGGGGCATTGCAGCGAAATTCTTTCCGGACATGGACCAGGAGCGCGCGTGCAGAACAGGGGAAATCCTGCTTGCTGTTACAAGGGCGTTATAATCCGCACAGGGAGTGTGGCAAGAGGAACGTGGCTGGAGTAGGGCCGAAAGAGCGGGCCGGTCGAACCGGGCCCGGCGTGGAGGGAAGGGGAATGGCAGAAACACGAACGCACGGACGCAAAGGTCCCTCTCAGGCCGGGCAGAAACAGCCGGAAAAATCCGGGGCTCAGATGGCGCTGGCGCTGGCAGCTGAGCGGGGCACGAGGGAACGTCCTTTCATTGCGGCGCAGGCCAATGCTCAGGCGCGCTCCTGGCTTGCGCGCCCACGCTGGCCGGCGGAGCGGCTGTGGCTCTGGGGAAATGCGGGGGTCGGTAAAACGCATCTGATGCACGCCTGGGCGCGCGAGCAGGAAACGCGCGGACGCAAGGTGCAATGGCTTCAGGCGGGCGGCCTGACCCTCGACAGCCTGGGGCAGATCTGTGTGGCAGGCGTGCCCTGGGAAGGCGAGCACGCCCCCCTGATGGCGCCCGGGCTGGATATCGTGATCGACAATATTGAGACTCTGGCCGATGAAGCCGCGCTGCTGCATCTCCTGAACCATGTGCAGCATCTCAACGCGGGCCTGGCTCCACCCGGTCATCATCTCCTGCTGGCGGCCCGCCTTCCACCTGCTCGCCAGGTTTTCACCTTGGCAGACCTGGCCAGTCGCCTGCGCGCCATACCGGCCGTTGAGGTGCAGGAGCCTGATGACCGGTTGCGGAGCTCGCTGCTGCTGTCGCTTCTGGCGGCACGGCAGCTGGTGGTGGCCCCCACGGTCATCGAGTGGCTGGAGCGCCACCTGCCCCGTACGGCGCAAGCCCTCATCACTTCTGTCGATCGTCTGGATGCGCTGGCCCTGGCGCGTGGGGCGCCTGTAACCCGCGCCCTGGCGGCTGAGGGGCTGGCTGACCTGCTGACAGCGGTTGAAGAGCCGGCGGTTGCAGATGAAGAGGGGAAAACAACATGAGCTGTACGGGCCACGCTTGCTTGACCCTACGTTTGCTTGGCCCCACGCTTGCTTGACCAATGATGCGGCGCCTTTATCCTGCAACAGATCATGACCCATTCCCCCCATCCCGCTGCCCTGCCTGCTGCCCTGCCTGGAAAAGCGCGGGCCGAGGAAGAAACCCTCCGCTCTGAAAGCAAGGGGGAGGAGAAAAAGTCCGTGATCACCGCGACCATGCCGGAGCGGTTCCTCAACCGGGAGCTCTCCTGGCTGGATTTCAACGAGCGCGTTCTAGAAGAAGCCAGAAATCCGCGCCATCCCCTGCTGGAGCGGGTCAGATTTCTTTCCATCAGTGCCCGCAACCTGGATGAATTCTATTCCGTCCGTGTCGCAGGGCTGGTCGGCCAGGTGCGCGAAGAGCGGGCCGGTCGCAGCCCTGATGGCGCGACGCCTGCCCAGCAGCTTGAAGCCGTGCGCCTCAAGGGCCGCGCGCTCAAGCAGGCGCAGCAGCGCGTCTGGCGCGATCTCCGCGGCGCATTGCGCGAGGAGGGAATCGTCCTGCTCGGCAGCCGTGACCTGGAAAAGCCCGATCGCGACTGGCTGGAAGAGTTTTTCAACGAGCAGGTTTTCCCCGTGCTCACCCCCCTGGCCGTGGACCGGGCCCAGCCGCTGCCGTTCGTGCCTAATATGGGGCTGGCCCTGGTCTTGTGCCTCAAGAACCCGGCCAGCGGGGACCACGTCATGGACGGCATCGTCCTGCTGCCGGCGCGTATTCCCCGTTTCATCCGCCTGCCGGGCAACGGGCCGGAACGGGACCGGGAAGCACGGTTCGTGCTGCTGGAAGACGTCATCACGCTTTTTGCCGGCCGGCTTTTCCCCGGCCTGACCATCACCAGCGCCGGCCTGCTGCGGCTCGTGCGCGACACGGACGTGGAATTTGAAGATGAGGCCGAAGACCTGGTCAATGCCTATGAGACGGCCCTGAAGCAGCGCCGGCGCGGCACCGGGATCCACCTGGAGATGGAAAGCACGCTGCCGGTCACGCTGGGGCGCGAGATCGGCGAGGACATGGGGGTCAGCACGGGGGACCTGCTCGTGCTGCCGGAGATGATCGGGCTGGTGGACCTGGAGCAGCTGGTGCGGGCCACGGATCGGTCTGATCTCCTGTTTGCGCCCTACACGCCGCTTTTCCCGCAGCGCGTGCTGGATTTTGACGGCGACTGCTTTGCCGCCATCCGGGCCAAGGACATGATCATCCACCATCCGTTCGAAAGCTTCGACGTGGTGGTGCAGTTCCTGCGCCAGGCGGCGCGTGACCCCAATGTGGTGGCGATCAAGCAGACGCTTTACCGCACTTCGAGCGACAGCCCCATCGTGCAGGCGCTGATCGAGGCGGCGGAAGCGGGGAAGTCCGTCACGGCGGTGGTGGAGCTGCGGGCGCGTTTCGATGAGGAAGCCAACATCCGCTTCTCGCGCGCACTGGAGGCGGCAGGCGTGCAGGTGGTGTACGGGCTTGCCGCCTACAAGACCCATGCCAAGCTGAGCCTGGTCGTGCGGCGGGAGGGGAAGGCCCTGCGCTCCTATGCGCATTTCGGAACCGGGAACTACCACCCCGTTACCGCGCGTATCTATACCGATCTCTCCTTTTTCACCTGTGATGAGAAGCTAGTGAAGGATTCTGGTCGGCTGTTCAACTATGTCACCGGCTGGGCGCGGCCCGAGCAGATGGAAGCGCTCTCCTATGCGCCGGTCACGCTGCGGGCTGACCTTGAAGAACTGGTGCGGGCGGAAATGCGCCATGCGCGCGAAGGCAGGCCGGCCCATATCTGGCTCAAGATGAACAGCCTGGTGGACCCCCAGCTGATCGACCTGCTTTACGAAGCCTCCCAGGCGGGGGTGAGAATCGACGGGCTGGTGCGCGGCATATGCTGCCTGCGCCCGGGCGTGCCGGGGCTGTCGGAAAATATCCGGATCCGCTCCCTGGTCGGGCGCTTTCTGGAGCATTCCCGCATTTTCGCCTTTGGCAACGGTCGCCGCCTGCCATCGCGCCAGGCCCGGGTTTACATGTCTTCAGCCGACTGGATGCCCCGCAACATGGACCGACGCGTTGAAGTCATGGTACCGCTGACCGATCCGGTGGTTCATGCGCAGGTTCTCGGTCAGATCATGGTGGCTGACATGCGCGACACGCTTCAGAGCTGGGAGCTGAATGCACAAGGGGAATGGCATCATGTCCCGACCGAGCGGCGCCAGTTTTCCGCCCATGAGTATTTCATGGCCCATCCCTCCCTTTCAGGCCGCGGCACTGCGGGGGCGGCCGAGCTGATCGCTGAGCCTTACGCGCCTTTCCGCCACCGGCGCGACCTGAGCGGCGAAGAGGACTGATCCTGTTATGGCCCTGCCTCCGCTCGCCTCTCCGCTGCCGCCGGCGCAACGGGCCGCCATCATCGATCTCGGCTCCAACTCGGTGCGTATGGTGGTGTTCGAGGGGGTGGCGCGCAATCCCGTGCCCATCTTCAATGAGAAAGCGACCCTCCAGCTGGGCAAGGGGCTGGAAAAGACGGGGTGCCTGAGCGAGCCGGGGATGCACAAGGCCATGGAGGTGCTGGGCCGTTTCGGCAGGATCGCCACGGCCATGGGCGCGGACCCCTTCGTGGTGGTGGCGACCGCTGCGGTGCGCGACGCCCGCAACGGCCCGCAGTTCATCGAGGCGGCGTCCAGACACCTGCCGCAGGCCAGCTTCCGCATTCTCCGCGGTGAGGAAGAGGCGGATTATGCAGCCGCAGGCGTGCTGTGCGCCCTGCCTGAGGCAGACGGTCTGGCCGCGGATATCGGCGGCGGCTCCATGGAGCTGATCCGCATCAGCGGCGGCACCTACACCAATGCGGTGACAACCCCCTTGGGTGTGATCAGGCTGGCTGAGCGGGCCGATGATAATGTCCTGCGCGCCCGTGACCTGGCTGAAAAAGTGCTGGCTGACATCAGCTGGCTGCCTTCAGCCCGAGGGCGGCCGCTCTACCTGGTGGGGGGTGGCTTCCGTGCGCTGGCGCGGGCGGAGATCAGCCGGTTGCGCTACCCGCTCAACATGGTTCATCTCTTCCGGCTGACGCGCGCACAGGCCTGGGAGATGGCGCGCTGGTGCCTGGACGCGGATGCGAAGACGCTTGAAAAGCTGGGCAACGTGCCGCGCAAGCGCGTTGAGCAGGTGCCTTATGCCGCTGCTGTGCTGGAAGCGCTGCTGATGCTGCAGGAGCCTGATGAGGTCGTCTTCAGTGCTGAAGGCCTGCGGGAAGGCTGGTACATGCGCCATGTGGCCGCTGAGGTGCAGCACCTTGATCCCATGCAGGCTTTGGCCCGGGAAATGGCTGCACGCCTGGGGCGCAACACGAACCTTCCTGCCGAGCTGGTCGCCTGGACCGCCCCGCTTTTTGCCGCCCATGAGAGCCCGGAGCAAAGCGAGCTGCGTGGCCTGGCGTGCCTGGTTTCCGATATCGGCTCTTACGATCATCCCCAGTACCGGGCCGAGCAGACCTACCGCCGCCTGCTCTACTGCCACGGCGTGGGTTTCGAGCACCGGGCGCGCGCCTTTCTGGCGCTCGTTCTGGCGGTACGCTATGAAATGGGCCTCAATGACCCGGTCCTCAAGCCTTCCCGCAAGCTGCTGAGCCCTGAGATGTTCGAACGCGCTGTTCAGCTCGGGCTCGCGCTGAGGCTGGCCTATACGCTGTGCGGCGGCAATGAGGCCCTGCTGCGGGACAGCCATCTGGCGATCGAGGACGGCACGCTGGTGCTGAAAATCCGCGCCAATGGCCTGCGCATGGCTGGCAGTGCGCTCAGGCGGCGTTTTGAAAAACTGGCTGAAGCCTTGCACATGCCAGGGCGGATCTGTGAAGACTGATCCGAAGGCCGTGACGGAAAGCACATTTCTGCTTTCCCCGGTTTTTCAGAACGCCGGCTGAAAAGGAAGACATGGAAATGACAGCACTGCGTCCCACCCTCCAGGCAGGTCTTCTCTCAACCCTCATGGCTGCCGTGACATTAACAGTCTGGGGCAGCGTTCCGGCAGCCGGTTTTGCCGCCCCGCCGCCAAATGTTTCAGCGGCGATGCGGGCGGCGGACGCCTATCATGACAGCGGGGCCTACCAGAAGGATTTTGACGCTGTCATCGCGCGGGCCTCGCAATATCTGACTGACCAGGCGCCGAAGGTCAGCCATCCGGCCATCGTGCTGGACGTCGATGAAACGGTTCTCTCTAACTGGCCGCAGATCCATGCCAATCATTACGGCGATTTCGACCATGGGGACTGCAGCCGCCTGCCTGCAGGGCCGTGCGGGGAACATGCCTGGGTCAGGCTGGCCCAGGCCCCCGTCTTTCCGGCCACGCGCCAGCTGATCAGACAGGCGGAAGCCGAACATGTCGCGGTGTTCCTGCTGACCGGCCGCCATGAAAGACACCGGGCCGATGTGGTGCGCAACCTGCATCAGCAGGGCGTGACGGGCTGGACAGCCTTCTACATGCGCCCTGACGGGGAACATCGCCCCGCAGCCAGCTTCAAGCCGGAAGTGCGTGCCCGGATCGAGGCGCAGGGCTACCACATTCTGGAAACGATCGGCGACCAGCCCAGCGACCTTTCAGGCGGCCACGCGCAGCGGGGCTTTCTGCTGCCCAATCCGTTTTATTCCGTTGAGTGAACGTTTCTTTCAGGCACCAATCGCGGGCTAGGCGGACGGCTTTCGCTCAGGGCTGACTGTCCGTCGTGTCGGAACCAGCGCCCGTCCCGCTCTGGGCGCGGAAAGGGGCCAGCAGGCGGTTGAGGTAGTCAAGCTCGCTCTGGGGACGCGTGCGGTCGGAAGCGCGCCTGCGCAGCTCTTTTTCGATGGCCTGGGCCGCATCGTCATGGCGATCGGGAATATGGGCGTCCGATTCAGGGCTGTTGTCGAGCTTGCGCCCCAGGGGATCGCGGTTGGCCTGGCTGGCAGGCGTGTCGCTGTCATCATCGGGGTCCTGGCCGTCCTCATCGGGGTCCTGTTCCTCACCCTGGCCGCCCTGGTCCTGCGATTGCGGGCGCGCCTGGCCCTGGGGCGGGATGAAGCCGAGCCGCCCCTGGCTTTTGCCTTGCGCCGCCTTCTGGTTCTGGCGCATCTGGTTGCGGGCTTGTGAGAGGTCCTGCAGCACTTTTTCTTCAGCGCTGACAGCTTGGGGATCATCCCGCCGGGCCAGCGCCTGCAGGGCGGTCTGCATGTCCTGGTCGGCCTTGAGCAGGCCCTGTGTCTGCTTGCCGGTGAGGGTCTTGCCACGGTTTTCCAGGATGCGGTCCAGGGTCTGCAGGGCCTTCTGGGTTGCGTGGTCCTCCTGGCGCTGCTGGGCCTGCTGCTGTTCGGTGGCGGGGTCGAGGGTCACTTCCGGGGCAGGGGCCTGCGCTTCAAGTTCTGCAGGGGGCTGCATGCCCAGCTGACGCAGCAGCTCGGCGGTGGACATCTGGGAGATGTCGCGAGACTGCGCCACCACGTCATTCTTGTGCTGGACGACCGCCAGCCGCGCCTGCCCATGGTTGAGCAGGGCGGTCTCGCGCCGGATGAGGTCCTGCAGGGCCCGGCGCTGCAGGCGCGCTTCAGCACGGGCCTGCATCTGCCGCGCAAGCTCCTGGAGGTCAGGCGTGCCTGCCTGGCGCATCTGCTCGGCCATCTCGCTCATTTCCGCTAGGTGCATCAGTGCGGCTTCGGTCTGCCCATCCAGCGCCTCAGTCTGGATCTTGCCGGCCAGCCGGTGCCAGGGTGTGCCCTTGCCCTGGGGCATGGGGATCAGCAGCCCGTTCTGCCCGGCCAGCTGGCGCATCAGCGCCATGCGGTGGTCCAGCGCGGTCTCCATGCCGGCCAGGTCCTCATGCAGGGCTGTCTGCTGGTCCAGCGGCACCGGTTGGTGACCGGCCATGCTGCGAAGCGCAAGCTCGGCTGCCCGCTGCTCCGCCCGCAGCCGTGCCATGAGGGCCGCCATCTGTGGCCCCAGGGTCGCGCGGTCTTCGGCATACAGGGCGAGATACCAGAGATCGGCCAGAATGGGCTGGAGGGAGCCGTCCTTGCGCCGCGTGGTCTGGAGATGGACCAGCAGGGTGGCCAGCGGCAGCTGGAGGCTGGCCGGCAGAGGCAGCGCGGCCAGCAGAGAGAGGTCTTGCTCGGCTTCGTGCAGCGTTTCGTCCCGCAGGCCCAGGCGCTGGCGGGTCTCGATGAGCGCGCGTGCCAGGGGATCGCTGAAGCTGCGGCTGCCGAGGCGGAAGACCACCGGCGCGCTTACGGCCGTCTGGCCCGAAAGACTGGTGGCTTCAAGCCGCCCTTCGACTTTCAGGCCTGCCAGGATGTTTTCGGACGTATCGATAACACTGACGGTCTTTTCAGTCTGCGGATGGCCCTTGAAAGGCAGCGAAAGGCGGCTGACCTGGCGCGGATGGGCGCGGCCCGGCGGCCAGCTGAGCACGACGGTAACGGATTTCAGCCCTGAGGGCTGTGCGGCCTGCCAGGCGAAAGCCGTGCGCCATCCCTCTGCCTTGGGGCGGGCTGTCCAGGTCACCTGGGGCGGCAGGTCAGGCAGGACCTTGAGAGGCCAGCGGGCCAGCTGGCGCCCACGGACGGTCAGGGTGACGGTGCCGCTGCGCATGAGCGGCGCGGTCGCCTCCCAGCTGGTGGGAGAAAGCGCGCGTAGGGTGGGCGCACCGGTGCCGCGCAGGATGGGCCATCCCGTGCTGCCGCTGACCACCACGTGCAGACGCGCCCCCTGGGGAAGCGGGGCTTTCGGGCCACCGGATTCTGAAAGAAAGATCGGCGCGCCCCTGGCCCAGCCGGGCAGGTCGATCCAGGCCTGAACATGGGGCAGGGGAACGGTGTCATCATCCGTGCCGGGCAGCAGGGCCGCCCGCAGGCGCGAGAAAGTATGGGGGGCTGCATGGAAAACCCCGCCCGTCACCAGGAGCAGGCACGCCAGCAGGCCAAGGCGGCTGCCCCAGTCCGGGAAAAGATAAGGGCCGCGCACCTTGAGGTTTCTCAGGGCAAGCAGGGTCCTGGCGCGGTGCTGGGCCCAGATGGCGCGCTGGGTTGCGCCTGGAACGGGGCCGGAAGTGGCGGCCTGGTCGGTCAGGGTGGAAAGCGGCTGGTTGGCCAGGGCGGAATCATGCTCGATCCGCTGGTCGATCTCCCGCTCAGTCAGGGGCTGGCAGGCGTGCAGGCGGCGGTAAGCGAGGTAGAAGACCCCAAACAGCAAAGTGCCTTCAAGAATGCTATGCAGCAGGTCAGGCAGGCTCTGCGGCAGCCGCACGAGCCCCAGCAGCCCCCAGGCCAGCAGCAGGACGAGAGGCAGGCGCAGGGCGCGCCAGAGCCGCTCGATCGTCAGCACCCTGCGTGCCCGGCGCCGGCTGAGCCTCAGCCGCAGCGGCAGCCGTCCGCCTGGCAGGTCAGCGGGCTGCGGCGAGGCAGCTGCCCGGGGGGTCGGGAGGCCTTGGGGAAGGGAAGTCGCGCTCACGCCTGTTCTGCCAACCATTCAGGCACTGATTCCACCGCCAGCAGCTCTTCAAGCGTCTGGCGCGGCCGGATGACGCGCCACTGATCGCCATCGACCATGACCTGGGCGCAGAAGGGGCGCGTATTGTAGGTGGAGCTCATGACCGAACCATAGGCCCCGGCATCCAGCAGTGCGACCAGATCGCCCTGCTCCAGCGGCGGCAGCCGGCGGTTGCGCGCAAAGACGTCACTGCTTTCGCAGATGGGGCCCACCACATCCACTTCCCGCCAGTCGCGCTCAGGCCTGCGGGCAGGGGCCACGGGCAGAAGGCCGTGCCAGGCTTCATAAAGAGCCGGACGCAGCAGATCATTCATGCCGGCGTCGAGAATGACGAAATCCGGGCTGCCCAGGGCCTGCGCCGCTTCTGAAGCCGCCCTGGTGCCGATCACCCGGCTGACCAGAACGCCCGCGGGACCGACCAGCCAGCGCCCGGGTTCGATCTTGAGCTCG
Organism: Oecophyllibacter saccharovorans; assembly: GCF_006542375.1. GTDB lineage: Bacteria > Pseudomonadota > Alphaproteobacteria > Acetobacterales > Acetobacteraceae > Oecophyllibacter > Oecophyllibacter saccharovorans. Next base: position 1,753,823 of record NZ_CP038143.1, read on the forward strand.
ACCTCCAGCGGCCCCAGGATATCGGCAATGACACGTGCCAGCATGGCGGGCTCAGGTGCTTGCTCATCGCGGTAGGCGATCCCGAGGCCGCCGCCGCAATCAAGCGTGTGCACTGCCAGCCCTTCAGCGCGCAGCTGTGTCACCAGCTCGGCCAGGCGCTGATAGCCCTGGCGGTAGGGGGTCTCCGTGAGGATCTGGCTACCCAGATGCACGGCCAGACCGCGCATCTCGATCCCTGGCATGGTTTCGCAGGCCTGCCTGTAAAGGGCGATGATTTCAGGAGCCGCGATACCGAACTTGTCTTCAGCGCGGCCGGTGGTGATCTTGTCATGCGTGCCGGCGTCCACATCCGGATTGACGCGCAGGGCAACAGGCGCGCGCAAGCCCAGCTCAAGCGCCAGCGCATTGAGGCGCACCAGTTCCTCAGGGCTTTCAACATTGATCTGGCCGATGCCTTCACGCAGGGCCAGGCGGAGCTCCTCATCGGTCTTGCCGACGCCTGAGTAGACCAAGCCCTGCGGCTCCATGCCCGCGCGCAGGCAGCGCTGCAGCTCCCCGCCGCTGACCACGTCACCGCCGAAGCCTTCCTGGCGCAGCAGGGTCAGGGTGGCCTGGTGGTCCTGTGCCTTGACCGCGAAATGAAAGCTGGGCTTCAACCCCGCGTCCCCAAAAGCCGCCTTCAGCGCCCGGGCGCGCTGGCGGAGGGTCTGCGCGCCGATCACCCAGCAGGGGGTGCCTGCCTGGGCGGCGATTTCAGCCAGCGCCACCCCCTCCAGCATCAGCCCCCGGCGCGGGTCTTCATGAAGGGCAGGGTGGGTGCGCAGAAGGGCTTCAGGCGTCGGGTCAGGTGTGGCCGGTGGGGGCAGGGTCATGGCCGACAGATTACCGGTCTTGGAGGGATTTGGAAAGCGCGCGCCTGGCTGTGCCGAAGGCTTGCCAAGCGGCGGAACTGTCGGGATTGTCGGCAGGGAAAACAGTCCTTGTGGTGCACTCGAGAGGACTCGAACCTCTAACCCCCAGATTCGTAGTCTGGTGCTCTATCCAGTTGAGCTACGAGTGCGTCTGCCACAGGACAAGGGCACTTGAAGGCACTTATACGAGACTGGTCTCACTTCAGAGCAGTCCAGGTGCCGTGCTGCGAACATTTGGTGCACTCGAGAGGACTCGAACCTCTAACCCCCAGATTCGTAGTCTGGTGCTCTATCCAGTTGAGCTACGAGTGCGTTCGTGGGCCGGTTTTTAGCCGCTCCTGCCCGACCGCGCAACCCCCGCCAAGGCCCGCCAAGGCTTTTTCCAGGGCTTTTTTATACCCGCCCCTGAAAGCCCTTCAGTCCCTGACAAGCGTGACATGCGCGCGGCAGCGGGGGGAGAGGTAGGTGCCGCCGATCGTCATGCCGACAGGATAGCCGTTGAACACCATATGGTAGGGCTGGCCGTTCATGCCCTTTTCATCCAGCGTGGCCTGGTAATGCTGGCGGGCGGATTTGGGATTGTAGGTGCCGTGCAGAACCTGCGCGCCATTGGCAGGCGAGAAAACGATTTCCTTGCCGCGGATTCGCAGAATGGACTCATCGCTTGTCGGACACGCCCCGTCATCAGTGACCAGTTTCCCGCGCCACTGGCCGTAAGGCGAGCTGCTGGCATCAGGCGTGCTGCAGCCGCTCAGCGCAGCGGTGAGCCCCATCAGGCCGCAAAGCACGGCACCATGAAAGACCCCATGCGCAACAGGGCCAGCGGAGCGGGAAAAGACGGAAAGGCGCATGCAGACCTCAGGGTAAGAAAGCAGGGAACGGAAGAGCCCGGCCGCCCCCACTGGCAGGACCGGCCCAGACAACTTATAAGGCGGGGAAACCGGTTCTGACAGCACGTTTCCCGGGTTTTGTGATTCGAGTACAGCTTTATTTCCGAAGGTGGAACCAGATCCTTGACGCAGTCCTCTCCCGCCCAGACCGCCCGCCCTCACGAAAGTTCCCCTGACCTTTCACAGCCAGGCGCTGCCGGCCAGCTGGAGGCCGTTCTGCATGAAGACCGCATCCTGATTCTTGATTTCGGCAGCCAGGTGACCCAGCTGATCGCCCGCCGCGTGCGGGAAAGCGGGGTGTATTGCGAGATCTGGCCCTTCACTGCGTCAGTTGAAAAGATCCGCGCTTTCGGCCCGCGCGGTATCATTCTCTCGGGCAGCCCGGCAAGCGTGCATGATGCCAACGCGCCCGCCCTGCCTGAAGGGCTCTTCGAGCTGGGGCTGCCGGTGCTGGGCATCTGCTACGGCCAGCAGGCGATGTGCCAGCTGCTGGGCGGCAAGGTGGAGACCCATGAGCACCGCGAGTTCGGCCGCGCCTATGTTGACGTGGCGGAGCCCTGCGCGCTTTTCCACGGTGTCTGGCATGTGGGCGCGCGTGAGCAGGTCTGGATGAGCCATGGCGACCGCGTGACCGCCCTGCCGCCGGGCTTCAGGGCCGTTGCCCATTCGGAAGGTGCCCCTTACGCGATCATCGCCGATGAGGCGCGCAAGCTCTACGGCGTGCAGTTCCACCCGGAGGTGGTGCACACGCCCCATGGTGCGGCTTTGCTGCGCAACTTCACCCATGGCGTGGCCGGCTGCAAGGGCAACTGGACGATGGCCAGCTTCCGCGACCTGGAAATGGCGCGCATCCGCGAGCAGGTCGGCGAGGGGCGGGTGATCTGCGGCCTGTCAGGCGGGGTGGACAGCTCCGTGGCTGCCAAGCTGATCCATGACGCGATCGGCGACCAGCTGACCTGCATCTTCGTCGATCCCGGGATTTTGCGTGCAGGCGAGGCTGAAGAGGTGGTGCGCACTTTCCGCGATGAGTTCAACATCCGCCTGGTGCACCGCGATGCGTCAGACCTGTTCCTCAACGCCCTGGCCGGGGTGACGGACCCTGAGGTGAAGCGCAAGACGATCGGCCGCCTGTTCATTGAGGTGTTCGAGGAGGAAGCGGCCAAGCTGGGCGGGGCGCAGTTCCTGGCCCAGGGCACGCTTTACCCGGATGTGATCGAAAGCGTCAGCTTCAGCGGCGGCCCTTCGGTAACCATCAAGTCCCACCACAATGTGGGCGGGCTGCCCGAGCGCATGAACATGAAGCTGGTCGAGCCGCTGCGTGAGCTGTTCAAGGACGAGGTCCGCGCCCTGGGCCGCGAGATCGGCGTGCCCGAGCGCATCGTCAGCCGCCATCCCTTCCCGGGGCCAGGGCTTGCCATCCGCATTCCAGGCGACATCACGCGCGAAAAGCTGGACCTACTGCGCAAGGTGGACAGCATCTATCTCGAGGAGATCCGCAAGGCCGGTCTGTATGACGAGATCTGGCAGGCCTTCGCCGTGCTGTTGCCGGTGCGCACGGTCGGCGTGATGGGCGACGGCCGCACCTACGACCAGGCCTGCGCCCTGCGGGCCGTGACCAGCACGGACGGCATGACCGCGGAAGTCTACCCCTTCAGCTTCGACTTCCTGAACCGCGTCGCCGGCCGTATCGTCAATGAAGTGCGGGGCATCAACCGCGTGACCTACGACATCACCTCCAAGCCGCCTGGGACGATTGAGTGGGAGTGAGAAGCACGATTTAGAGCTAATTCTTTTAAATTAAATAGTTCAACTTGGGAAAGGTAGCTGTATTTTGGACATTGTTTAGAATTTAAAAACAGGCGCTTATAAATTTCCTTTATGAATAAACAAAACAGTTGCCCGAATCCCGCATGAAATTTTCCAATTAAATCAATTATGGGCTAGCTCTTTATAAATGCTTCATATTCGCCTTGAAAAAATCCGTTTTTTGGTAATGGAAATGCGGCTTGTGCTTCGGTTAGTTCAAGCCGCTCCTACTGATGAAGTGGCTCGGATAATTGCACGGCATATATTTGTTCGCTTAGAAAATTTCATCCAGCATGCACGTCAATTAAAAAAGTTTTTGAACACTTCTGGATATAATACGAATCATTATCATAAAATTAAAGAAGAATATGTAAAATTATTTGAAGATTACTCCAAAAAAATTCGCAATCATCTTAGCGCCCATATTCAAGATCTTGATTTAAGAGAAATTCTAGTATTTTGGTACTTTATTGATGAGGAAAAACTAAGCATCTTTGTGGAGCTGGCAGCCAAAATATATTCTTCCCTTGAGAATTTAGGAATTGTAGGATTCCCAATTTTAAAAGATTTCCCTGAAATTAATGAGCCAGTTTTTAAAGAAACTTTACTGGATTGGGAGGGGTCCGGGGAAAAAAGCAATGGTTTTGAAGTAGCTAGAGATCCTTTTTCTAGAGCACGTCCTGACACACTATCTATTGGTAATTATGATTTTCCACTCATTAATCGAGCGCAGCAGATATATTTTCTCTATCGCTGGATAACAATTCAGAAAGAAGTTTATGAAAAATTTAAGGGCTTTGCAAATGTTGTGCGTATAATAAAATCTCGTATTATTACTGATGTAGTAAGTTCAATTGATTGTCTTGTTACACGTGATATTGATCCCTCACGCCCTCAATATCTAGAAGGGTTTGATAAACTATTTAAAAAATGTTTCCCAGAGAATCCTTTAGAGGAATTTAAGAAAGAATTTTCAATTGAAAATATAGTCGCTCCATATCGAGACGTTAGAAATAAATTTGGAGCTCACTTTGAAAAAAGTGTCTCTTACTCACTTATAGATTTAAAGAAACTCATTGATGAAAGTGATTTAAATTTAGCTCTTAAAGAATATGAAACACTTATATTTATATTTGATAATTTATGCAAATACCATCGAAACCTTTACATATATTGCCCCTCAATGAGTTTTTATATAGACGACCCAAATATTATAGATTTAATCTCTAAAACTAATAAAAATTATACATTTCCTTTTCATAAGAGTTCATAAGAGGAGGTAGGAAATATCTCTATATGACATAATGTTATTTAGACGCCTGGAAATTGGAGATATATCAATAGAAATATATTTAAAATTCTTATGATGTCGATCTTAAATTCATATCATTAATTATCAAGCGTAGAAAATGTCAGGTTAGGTGGCAAAAACTCTGTTTCGGTTTTCGTATTTGTTATATAGGCTCCTTAGAACGAGTTGTGAAAACACTTTGCTTTAAAGCAGCTTTGTACTCTTAACAAAAAATTAACGGTTGCAGGGGAAGTTGAATTTTCCGGGCGTTTCTGTAGAGTTGGACCTTGATTGCAGGTCCCGTGGAACGCGGTTTCACGGGGCGCATGAGGCGTTATGTTGGTGAATGGGGCTGTTACGGGCCCGCGCACGCAAACCAGGAGCTGATTCGTCATGACCACCAAACCTGTCCCGCAAGCAGTTGCGGCTCTGCTGACACCGTGCGCCATGTTCCTGGTGCTGACCATCAAGCCGGGCCGTGAAGCCGAAAAAAACGGTTCTTGAAGTCCTGGCTGACATGAGCGGCCTGCAGCGGACGGTGCGTTTCCGCAACCTGCATGCTGATTTCACCTGCGTGACCGGCATCGGCTCCCATGCGTGGGACCGCCTGTTCCCGGGCAAGCCGCGCCCCAAGGAGCTGCATCCCTTCATCGAGATGAAAGGCGCCAAATACACCGCGCCCAGCACGCCCGGTGATCTGCTGTTCCACATCCGCGCCTCGCAGATGTATATGTGCTTCGAGATGGCCATGCTGATCATGGACCGCCTGCGCGCCGTGACCGAGACGCAGGATGAAGTGCACGGCTTCAAATATTTTGATGACCGCGACCTGCTCGGCTTCGTGGACGGCACCGCTAACCCTGAAGGGCCTTACGCGGTCGAAGCCACCATGATCGGTGAGGAAGACCCCGAATTCGTCAATGGCAGCTACGTGATCGTGCAGAAATACATGCATGACCTTAAAACCTGGAACGAGCTGCCGGTCGAGATGCAGGAGAAGATCATCGGGCGCAAGAAGCTCTCCAATGTCGAGCTGCCTGACGATGAAAAGCCGCCTTATGCCCATAACGTGCTGAACGTGGTGGTGAAAGACGGCAAGCAGATCGACATTCTGCGTGACAACATGCCCTTCGGCGAAGTGGGCGATGCCCATTTCGGGACGTATTATATCGGCTACGCGAAATCTGCCGCCACGACCGAGGAAATGCTGCACAACATGTTCATCGGCAAGCCGGTGGGCAATTACGATCACATCCTGGATTTCAGCACGGCCAAGACCGGTTGCCTGTTCTTCGTGCCGACCGAGGATTTCCTCAACAACGTCAAGGCCTGAGGCTTGCTGCTGAAATCAGTTTTACAGCATGGGACAACGGGGCAGGGACGTACCCTGGCGCAGCCCGCAGCCCGCAGGCACAGGACATGATATGAAGAAACCGTCTTTTCCTCTTTCTTCAGAAGCGGGCCGCCTGCTCCGCGCCGGCAGTGCTCTGGCTCTGTCGGCCGTGGTGCTGGGCGCTCTAGTGCCTGGAGAGGCGGAAGCTGCGAAGAAAAAAATGGCCCATGCCCACAGCGCGGGCCACCACGGCCATGCGCTTCATCACGGGGCTCATAAAGGGGCCCATGCCGCCCTGGCCGGTGCCGCAGCAGCAGGGGCTGCAGGCGGGGCAGCGACTGTGGCCGCCAAGCCCCTTCCGGCACCGCCGCAGGCCCAGCCGCCTGCCGAGCCGACAGACAAGGGAACGGAAACGGGTCTGCCCCTGCCGCGCTATGCCTCGCTCAGGGCTGACCGGGTCTATATGCGCCGCGGGCCCGGGGAGCGCTACCCGATCGACTGGGTCTATCACCGCCGTGCCCTGCCGATGAAGATCGAGCGTGAATTCGGCGTGTGGCGCCTGGTGGAGGACCCGGACGGCCAGAAGGGCTGGGTGCACCAGGTGACCCTGCGGGGGACGCGCACCTTCGTCATCGCAGGGGCGCCCACCATGACGGGGGAGGAGAAGGAAGTCGCACCCAAGCCCGGCACCAGCGCCCAGCATGCCGACCCCAGGATCGTTGCTTACGTGCCGCCGACCTCGCTGAACGGGCTGCAGAACGGGCATGACGCGCTCCTTATGAGCTCGCCTGACCCGGACCACCACGTCACCGCTGCCCTGCAGCCTGGCACTGTCGGGCGGTTGCGGGCCTGTCCTGCAGATTCAGCATGGTGCCATGTGAGCGTGAAAGGCTATGACGGATGGGTGGAGCGCCGCCTGCTTTGGGGGGTGCAACCCGGTGAAATCATTCAGCCTGACTGAAACCGCCTGACTGAAACAGAAAGTCGAGGAATGTTATGACAGACAAAGTCCACCATCGCCGTACCCGGATTGTCGCGACGATCGGCCCCGCTTCGTCCACGCCTGAGATGATCCTCAAGCTGGCGCAGGCCGGAGTGAACGTTTTCCGTCTGAACTTCTCTCACGGTTCTCACGAGGAACACGCCGCCCGTTACAAAGCGATCCGTGCTGCGGAGCCGAAGGTTGGCCGTCCACTTGGCATCCTGGCTGACATGCAGGGGCCGAAGCTGCGCGTTGGCGTATTCGCCAACGGGCCGATTCAGCTCAAGAAAGGCGATCGTTTCCGTCTTGATCTGGATAAGACCCCCGGCGACCAGAAGCGCGTCAACCTGCCGCATCCTGAGATTATTTCCGCTGTCGGTGTCGGCCACCGCCTGCTGCTTGATGATGGCAAGCTTGCCATGCGCGTTGTGGCGAAAGACGCCAACGGCCTCGATACCGAAGTGCTGAATGACGGCAAGCTCTCCGAGCGCAAGGGCGTGAACGTTCCCGACGTGGCGCTGCCCATTCCGGCCCTGACCGAGAAGGATCATGCCGATCTGCAGTTCGCCCTGTCCCTGGGCGTTGATTTCATCGCGCTTTCCTTTGTGCAGCGTCCCGAGGACATCAAGGAAGCCCGCGAGATCATCAAGGACCGCGCCTGGATCGTCACGAAGATGGAAAAGCCCCAGGCCGTCGAGTGCATGGAAGAGATCATCCGTCTCAGCAACGTCCTGATGGTGGCGCGTGGCGACCTGGGCGTCGAGCTGCCGGCTGAGGAAGTGCCGCCCACGCAGAAGCTGGCCATTGAAACCGCCCGCCGCCTTGGGCGCCCGGTCATCGTGGCCACCCAGATGCTGGAGAGCATGATCGAAAGCCCCGCGCCGACGCGTGCGGAAGTGTCTGACGTTGCCAATGCCGTTTATGACGGCGCGGATGCAGTCATGCTGTCGGCTGAAAGTGCCGCCGGTCAGTATCCGGAAGTGGCGGTGGAAACGATGGCGCGTATCCTTTCCCGTATCGAGACCGATCCGGAATGGCGCAAGCGGATGGACCAGAACCGTCCGCCCGCAGAGCACACCATCCAGGGTTCCCTGGCCAAAGCCGCGTGGGATGTCGGCCATCTCATCTCCGCGCCTTCCATGGTGATCTATACCCGCAGCGGCCGCGGGGCTCTGTGCATCTCGCGTGAGCGGCCCTACAACCCGCTGCTGGCCCTGGCTGATTCCCCGACCGCCCACCGCCTGACGGTGGCCTGGGGCGTGTTCCCCAAGGTTGTCAACCGCACCAGCGAAGCCCACGCGGTTGAAGATCTGGCACCGGAAGCGGCGCAGCAGGCCGAGCAGAACGGTTTTGCCAAGAAAGGTGACCATATCGTCATGCTGGCGGGTCTGCCCTTCGGTCACTCCGGCACTACCAACACGCTGCGGGTCGTGCTGGTCTGAGCTTCTCTCAGGTATATTAGGTGCATCGGTCTTCCCTTTTACTGGAAGGGAAGACCGGGTGCGGCCTCCATGTGAAAGGCTGTCTCCAGTTCAGGAGGCAGCCTTTTGCATGTACGGCTGCATCCTGAGAGGGACCGTCAGGCCTGCCGGTTGGCGATGAGAGACTTGCGGATGTGCCTTCCGTGCTCAAGGCGGGTCATGATGGCCTGTTCATCCTCCTCGCGCAGGGCGGTGGCCATCTTGTCCACTTCCGTCTGGAAGCGTTCCAGGGTGGCAAGCAGAATATCGCGGTTGGCCAGAAAGATGTCGCGCCACATGACCGGGTCTGAAGCAGCGATGCGCGTGAAGTCCCGAAAGCCGGAGGCGGCGAATTCCAGCACGTCGCTGCGCAGCTCGCCTGAAAGCCGGTCGGCGGTCTCACAGATCGTGAAGGCCAGGAAGTGCGGCAGATGGCTGACCATGGCGCAGATCTGGTCGTGATAGCTGTCTGTCACCTCACGCGTTCTGGCCCCGCAGCGTTGCCAGAAAGCTTCAATTTTCCGGATGGCTTCGGCAGGCGTGCCTTCGGGCGGCACGACGAGGCACCAGCGATTTTCAAACAGATCCGCCAGCCCCGCATCCGGGCCGGAATGCTCGGTCCCTGCCATGGGGTGAACAGGCACGTAAGCGATGTCGGGCGGCAGATGGGCGGTGATTTCAGGGCCGAGCGTGGTGCGGACTGACGCAACATCGCTCAGCACGGCGCCGGGTTTCATGTGCGCAATGGCTGCAAGCGCCGTTTCCCGCACCGCGCCGACGGGAACGCACAGAATGACCAGGTCAGCTTCACGCACTCCTTCAGCCAGGGAAGAGGTCACCACATCGGCCAGGCCCAGCTCCCGCACGCGCGCCAGGACCTGGGGGGCGTGGTCAATGGCCACCAGCTTTTCCGCCAGCCCGCCACTTGTGCGTGCGCGCCGCAACAGCGAAGAGCCGATCAGCCCGGGGCCGATGATGGCCATTGTACCGAAAAGAGGGGGGCCGAAAAGGGGCTGCTCCGCGCCCGGCGGTGCAGGGGAAGGGCCAGCAGGCATGGAGCGGGGCTTTCAGGGTGAGGGCTGTGAAGGCGGTTGGGGCTTCTGCTGGCGCAGGTGGTACATCTCATAAAGCTGCCAGAGCAGGAGGATGGGAATGCCGACGACGATCTCGCGCCCGCGCCGCAGCAGCGAAAGGCTCAGCATGATGTCAGCCGAGATGCCGAATACCAGCCCCAGCGCCACATAAGCCCCTTCCTGCACGCCCAATGCTGCGGGCACCATGAAACCGGCTGCCATGATACCGCAGACAACGCCTTCAATGGAAACGGCATCGAAATAGGTCAGGTGTGCGCCCAGCAGCAGCAGTCCCAGCCAGGCCAGCCCCGCACTGCCGCACCAGCACAGAAGGTGGACAGCCGACCCGCCTGCAATGCGCCCCGGCCGACTCCAGAGCCGGTCCAGAAAGCTGCGGAAAGCCTGAGTGTTCTTGATCAGGGAGCCCTGCCAGCCCTCGGAGATGTGGCGGGCGAAGAAATGCGCGGCCCTGGTCAGCAATGTCCCGCCTTGCTGCTGGGTCCAGACAAAGCCTGCCATGCCCAGACTCAGCAGCCCCATGCCGATCAGGAGCGGCCAGATGAAGCGCCCTGCATCCTGGTGACCGATGAGGCAGAGAATGGCCAGGATGACAAAGACGATCATCGCCAGCACTTCAGTGGTGATATCGACCAGGGTGGCCGCAACCGCTTCCGGCCAGGTCAGGGGGGCGCCGCTCGGGATGAGCCTGGGATGGCCGGCAACGGTGGCCCGCACGCCCAGGATCATGCCGCCCAGCTGGGAGAAAGGCAGGCATGTCCCGGCTGCGTCACGCACGGCGCGGGCGGCCACAAGGCGCAGGAAGGCGATCTCGGGAACAGCCACTTTCCAGGCGCAGCCAAGGCCGACATCCAGCACCAGCTGGCCTGCGATCAGAAGGCCGAAACCGCCTAGCCCCACCTTGGAAAGCGTGACGACAATGGGGTGAATGCCGGCACGAAGGGTCAGGAAGCAGAAGAGAGCGACGCCGAACAGGGTGAGCGCGAGAGTGAGAGTCTTTTTCAAGATCGAGGCCGCTGACTGTGGGAGTTGTGTGTGTATAAGTCAGGCAACGGGTTCGGCCAACCTTTGTGACAGGATAAAGGCGATAATGTCCCTGGGTCCCCCGCTTTCCCAGCTGCTTTGAGAGCAGCAGGTTCCTGGTCTGTGGCCGGTTCACCCTAAAGGCTGTGGGCACCCCGGCTCACGGATTGCTGAGCCGGTATTGAACATTTCCACATTGTCGTCACATTGCCCTACAGGCCAGAGCCGGTATATCTCTGGCAGCAATCGTTGCGGGGCTGATTCTGCCTGCCAGGCGCGGTTGCAGTCGTGGCGCCGGTGCCGGCCGAGGGATTGGAAGTTTGAGAGGGAGAATGGATGAGCGGCCCACAAGAGAGGACACTCGTTACCGGGGCAACAGGGTTTGTAGGCTCAGCCGTGGCGCGGACCCTGCTGGAGCGCGGGCATAACCTGCGTCTGCTCGTGCGCCCGACATCCGACCGCTCCAATGTCCGTGATCTGCCGGTGGAATACGCGGTGGGTGATCTCAGCGATGCGGCCAGTCTTGAGGAAGCGCTCACCGGGGTGAAATACCTCTTTCACGTGGCAGCGGATTACCGGTTATGGGTGCCGGACCCGGCAGAAATGATGCAGGCCAATGTGACAGGCACCCGCCGCCTGATGCAGGCAGCCCAGCGTGCCGGGGTGGAGCGTATCGTCTACTGTTCGTCGGTCGCAGCGCTTGCAACGGCCAAGAATGGCGTGCCGGCTGATGAGGCAAGCCCGGTCAGCGCGGCGGAGATCGTGGGGGCCTATAAGAGGTCGAAATACCTGGCCGAGCAGGAAGTGCTGCGCCTGGTGCGCGAAGAGGGGCTGCCGGCGGTCATCGTCAATCCTTCCACCCCCATCGGCCCGCGCGACATCAAGCCCACCCCCACGGGAAAGATGATTTTCGACTGCATGCGCGGCCGCATGCCCGCTTATGTGGATACGGGGCTGAACATCGTGCATGTCGATGATGTGGCCGAAGGACACGCGCTGGCTTTCGAGCGCGGGCGCATAGGTGAGAAATATATTCTTGGTGGCGAAAACCTGATGTTGCGCGAGTTGTTTGAGCTCATCAGCGCCTGCTCGGGCAGGCGTCCGCCACGTTTCCAGGTCAGCCGCAAGGCGCTGTATCCCCTGGCCCTCGCTGCTGAAGGGGCGGCGAAGGTTTTCGGCATTCAGCCCATCGTGACGCGTGAGATGCTGAGCATGTCGCGCAAGCTCATGTTCTTTTCTACTGCCAAAGCGGAACGGGAGCTGGGCTACGCGCCGCGCTCTGCACAGGAGGCAGTGGCAGCGGCGGTGGAAGGGTTCCGCGAGCGGGGCTGAGGAACGGGTCTTGCAGGCACCCTGTCGGGCGCCCTGCACAGTAAGGGCAGGGCCGTCCTGCAGACAGGGAGTGAAGAAAGATGGCAAAGACGCAGGCAGGCCAGTCCAGGCGAAAACCTGTTTCACGGCGCGACAAGATGCTTTTTTCAGCCGGCGTGCTCTCTCTGCTCAGCTGGTTCGTTCTGCTGTTCTGCAACGGAAAGTTCTGGTACGGAGGGCCGTGGCTGAAGGAAAATCTCCAAGCTTCTCCCAAGGAAACACGCTGGCCCGATGTCGTGGTGATCGTGCCGGCCCGCGATGAAGCTGCTTCAGTAAGTGCCAGTGTCGCTTCCCTGCTGGCCCAGGACTATCCCGGCGCCTTTCGGGTAGTGCTCGTTGACGATGAAAGCACTGATGAGACGGCAAAGCTGGCCCGCACCCTTCCGGATCCGGACAAACGCCTCACTGTTCTGCACGGGGCGGTGCGCCCTGCTGGGTGGAGCGGCAAGCTCTGGGCGGTGCAGCAGGGGCAGGAGGAAGCTTTTGAGTGGCTGTCGGATGAAGGCATGGTCCTGCTGACCGATGCCGACATCGTCCATGCGCCTGATCATCTCACCACCCTCGTGCGTCGTGCCCGCCAGGACAGGCTGGACCTGATTTCAGAAATGGTGCGCCTCAATGTGGGGGGCTTCTGGGAAAAAGCGCTTGTTCCGGCCTTTGTCTATTTCTTTGCCATGCTTTATCCCTTCCGCAAGATCGCCGATCCGACTTCGCCTGTGGGCGGGGCGGCCGGTGGAACGGTCCTGCTCAGGCGGGTGATGCTGGAGAAGATCGGCGGGATCGCCTCGCTGCGGGATGCGCTGATCGATGACTGCACGCTTGGGGCGCGTGTCAAGCAGGCGGGTGGGCGGCTTTACCTTGGCTGCAGCGAGCAGGCCTGGTCCATCCGCGCCTATCAGCGGCCGGAAGAGATCTGGCACATGATCGCCCGTAACGCTTACGTCCAGCTGCATTACTCTCCCTGGCGGCTGTTTGGAGTGCTGCTGGCCATGATGCTGGTCTGGGTGCTGCCGGTCAGCCTGTTGCTCTTCGGACGTGGGAGGAAAAGGGGGCTGGGCGCGCTGGTTTACGGGCTGAGCTGCCTGAGCTTCGTGCCCACCCTGCGCTGGTTCAATCTTTCCCTGTGGCGGGTGCTGCCCCTGCCGCTGGTGGCCTGTTTCTACCTGATGGCCACGCTGGGCTCGGCAGCAGACCATTACCGGGGCCGCGGCGTGCAGTGGCGGGGGCGCTCCTATGCGGAAGTTACACCGCAAGAGCTGCACCCGCCCTCCTGACTGCCCCGGAGAAAAGACACTGGAGGAAAGACAAGTGACTGAAGCGATGGTCGAAACGATGGCTGTGCCTGAAATGCCAAATTCGGAAATGCCGAACCCGGAAATGACAGCCCGCCAAGAAGGCCGGACTGCAGAAGCCTGGGCGAAAAGGGATGTCTCTTCTTCCAAGACCGGCGCCGATGAGAACTTCCCGACCGGTTCCCTGCTGATCAGCCCTGCGCTGCGCCCGGTGGTGCATGCTTATTACCGTTTTGCGCGCATTGCCGATGACGTGGCCGACACGACGGAACTCACCCCTCAGGAGAAGCGCGCGCGCCTTGCGGCCTTGAACGGAATTCTCGAAGGCACGGCCCAGACGCCCGAGCGCGCTGATGCCCGCAGCGCTGCAACCCTGCGCCAGGCGTTGCTTGAAGTCGGTGTGCCGCTCTCAGTCGCCACAGATCTTCTGGTGGCCTTCAGGGAAGATACGGAGAAAGACCGCTACGAAACCTGGGATGAGCTTCTGCATTACTGCCGCTATTCAGCCAATCCGGTCGGCCGTTTTCTGCTGGCCCTCCACCGCGAGGGCCGGGCGACTTTTCCCCTTTCCGATGCGCTGTGCACGGCCCTGCAGGTTATCAATCACCTGCAGGATGTCTCAGGAGACCTGCGCAGGCTCAACCGGTGCTACGTCCCCCAGCTCTGGCTGGAGCAGGAAGGGGTGAAAACCGAAGATCTGGCCCTGGGATGCAGCAAGCCCGGTGTGCGGCGGGTCATGAACCGCATGCTTGACCATGTGGAGGAGCTGAACCGCCAGGCGCGCAGGCTGCCCGGGGTGATCGCTGATCGGCGCCTGCGGCTTGAAGCTGCTGTCGTGGTGGCGCTGTGTTGCCGCCTGACAGCCAGGCTGCGCCGGCAGGATCCGCTGGCGGAGCGCGTGGCGCTGTCACGCGGTGACGGTCTGCGGGCGCTGGCCTGGGCGCTCCGTTTCTGGAACGTCCCTGCCTGAAAGACGCGCCTCTTGGCCTGACGGGAGATTTAACGCTAGATAAGGCAGCAGGCGGTCGGGAAAGGCCTGGATAAGTTCCTGCCCCTGACTGAAGGACCGAGGCGTAACTGCAAATAACAACCGAAAAGGGCAGGGGACTGAACAGAAGATGAAAAAGGATGCGTCTCTCGGGCTGGTCTGCGCCCCTGCGGATCTCGCAGCGGTGGAAGAGATCGTCACGCGTTCCGGCACTTCCTTTGGCAAGGGCATGCGTATCCTGCCGCCGGCGCGGCGTGATGCGATGTTCGCCGTCTATGCCTTCTGCCGCGAAGTCGATGACATTGCCGATGGCGACAGTGCCCATGAAGACCCCCGCGCTGCCCTGGGGGCCTGGCGGGAGCGGATTTCGGCGCTGTACCGCACCCGTGAGGGACGTGATGCGCTTGACCGCGTTCTGCTGGCGGCGATCGAGCGCTTTCACCTGCGGGAAGAAGACTTCCTGGCTGTCATCGACGGCATGCTCATGGATTGCGGCGCGCCGATCGTCGCCCCTGATGAAGAGACGCTCGATCTGTACTGCGACCGGGTGGCTTCAGCAGTCGGTCGGCTTTCCGTACGCATTTTCGGCACGCCCGAGCCTGTGGGCGACGAGGTGGCACACCATCTGGGGCGGGCGCTTCAGCTGACCAACATCCTGCGTGATGTTTCAGAAGATGCGGAACGCGGGCGGCTCTATCTGCCGCGGGAGCTGCTGAAGCGCTTCGGGGTGCCGACCGACCCCAGAGAAGCGCCTTATGCCCGGGGGCTCGACGGGCTGTGCCGCGTTCTGGCCGCGCGGGCCCAGGACCATTTCCGCAAGGCTGAAGAGCTCATGCGGCGCTGCCCCCCTGCCACCATCCGCCCCGCCCGCGTCATGGCCGCCTCCTATGAAGTGGTGCTTGGCGCGCTGATGCGCCGCGGCTGGCGTAATCCGGCAGCGGCGCTCCATGTGTGGGACGGCTGGAAGAAGTTCAGGATGCTGCTGGCCTGGGCAGGGCTGTCCTTGTGAGCCTTCCTCCTCCGGCACGTGTTCACATCATCGGGGGAGGGTTGGCTGGGCTTTCAGCGGCTGTGGAACTGGCACCCCAGACGCAGGTGCGCCTGTATGAGGCTGGCCCGTCCTGCGGGGGGCGGGCCAGGTCCTATTATGACCGGGCCCTGGAGACCGAGATCGACAACGGCAACCATCTTCTGCTTTCAGCCAATCCGTATACGTTCCGTTATCTCGATCTGCTGGGCGCGCGCGATACCCTGCGCACACCGGGTGCGCCTCTCTTTCCATGGTATGACCTACGGGACGGGCTTGCCTGGCACCTGAATCTGGGGCGCGGCAGGATTCCCTACTGGCTGCTGTCGCCCCATACGCGCGTGCCCGGCATGCGGCTGCGTGAAATGGCCGGGCTGAGAAACCTTCTGCGCGCCGGGCCCGATGAGGTGGTGGCGGATTGCCTGGTACCAGGCGAGTTCAGCCGGCGCCTCCTGGAGCCCCTCGCTGTATCGGCGTTGAATACGGACATCGATTCCGGTAGCGCCCAGCTGCTCGGCACCATCGTGCGCCGCACCCTGGCCAAGGGCGGCACTGCCTGCCAGCCCTGGATGGCAGCCAGGGGCCTTTCCAGAAGTTTCGTCACCCCGGCCCTGGACTGGCTGAAGCGCTGCCATGCCGAAGTGCATACCGGCCAGCGCATCACCGAAATCGTGCGCGAGAAAGGTCGGGTCACGGCGCTGAACTCAGCCAGTGGGCCGATCAGGATCGGTCGGGATGAAGCCGTGATCCTGGCAGTCCCGCCAGTGGTCGCGTCGACATTACTCCCTGAAGTTGAAGGGCCGGATGCTTTTGAAAGTATCGTCAATGCCCATTTCAGGCTTCCTGTTTCCACCAGAGCCAAGGGCGTGGTGGGCAAGGCAGGGTTTGTCGGGCTGGTCGGCGGCATGGCGGAATGGGTTTTTCTGCATGACCGTGTGCTTTCGGTCACAGTAAGTGCGGCCAACCGTTTTGCCGATATTCCCAGTGAGGTCATGCTCAATACGATCTGGGAGGAAATATCGCAGGCGCTTAATTCCGTCCTCACCACGCCTCTGCCTCTGACCCGCCCGCGTGCCCGGCTTATCCGGGAGAAACGCGCGACTTTCGCTGCCACCCCATTGCAGGCGCGTCGTCGCCCGGGGGCGGTCACCAGCACGGTCAATCTGGCCCTTGCAGGGGACTGGACCGATACGGGCCTGCCTTCCACCATCGAGGGCGCCATCCAGTCCGGCCTGGCGGCCGTTGCCGCACTGGGCTTCAGGTCAGGCTATTCAAAACAAGACTGACAGGGCATATAGAGGCCCCGCATGTTCCGGTATCGGGCCGCAATGAACGATCTGAGATCGGCCGCAGTGATGTCTGGCTGCCTGTCCGCCCTTGCGGGGGCGGCATGATGGTTCTGTCTAGTAAGGAGAGTGTCCCGTGAGCGAGACGTTGTCCCGCCCCCCTTCCGAAACTTCCGTACCCTTGGTGGGTGGCATGCTGTCAGGGCAGGGCGCAGTAAACCTGTCGGCTGGTAAGCAGGGAGAGCTGGTTGAGACAAAGCTCGATCCGGAAACCGTTGATCAGGCCATCACCGGCGCCCACGCGGCCCTGGGCAAGCGCCAGAATGAGGACGGGCACTGGGTTTTCGAGCTGGAAGCCGATGCCACCATCCCCGCTGAATACGTGCTGCTGGAGCATTTTCTCGACCGCATTGACGAGGAACGGCAGAAAAAGATCGGCGTTTACCTGCGGCGCATTCAGGGTGCCCATGGCGGCTGGCCCCTCTACCATGACGGCAAGTTCGACCTTTCGGCGAGCGTGAAAGCCTATTTCGCCCTCAAGGCAATCGGTGATGACCCGCAGGCGCCCCACATGAAGCGCGCGCGTGAAGCCATCCTGGCCCATGGCGGCGCTGAGCGCACCAACGTGTTTACGCGCATCCAGCTGGCCCTGTTCGACCAGGTGCCCTGGCGGGCGGTGCCGGTCATGCCGGTCGAGCTGATGCTGCTGCCGCGCAAGGCCTTTTTTTCTGTCTGGAACATGGCGTACTGGTCGCGCACCGTCATCGCGCCCCTGCTTCTCCTCGGCGATCTCAAGCCGGTTGCGCGTAACCCCAGAGGGGTGGACGTGCAGGAGCTCTTCCGGACGCCGCCCGGAAAAATCCGCGACTGGATCCGTGGGCCTTATCGCTCGCAGTGGGGGCGGGTCTTCAAATATCTCGACACCGCCCTGCGCCCCGTAGTGCCCTTTTTCCCGCAGAAGCTGCACCGCAAGGCAGTTGATACGACGCTCGCCTTCATCAAAAAGCGGCTGAGCAATGGCGGGCTGGGCGCCATCTATCCCGCCATGGCCAATGTGGTGATGATGTTCCGCGCGCTCGGCGTTCCCGATGAGGACCCGCATGCCGTGCAGGCCTGGCAGGCCATCCAGGACCTGATGATCGAGAAAGACGGCGAAGTCTACTGCCAGCCCTGCGTATCGCCGATCTGGGATACGGGTCTTGCAGGCCTGGCCATGCTCGAGACAGCAAGCGGGCCGCGCGCCACCCAGCCCCGCGAAACGCGGGAACGGCTTGAAAAAAGCGCTGCCTGGCTGAGGGAGCGGCAGATTCTGGACGTCAAGGGCGACTGGGCGGTCAACGCGCCTGATCTGCGCCCCGGTGGCTGGGCCTTCCAGTATGAAAATGATTACTATCCGGATGTGGATGACACGGCCGTCGTCGGCATGCTCCTGCACCGGCTTGACCCCGAAACAAATGCGACCGCCATCGCACGCGCACGGGAGTGGATCATCGGCATGCAGAGCACCAATGGCGGTTGGGGCGCGTTCGATATCGACAATGACCTCGATGTCCTGAACCATATTCCCTTTGCCGATCACGGCGCGTTGCTTGATCCGCCGACGGCTGATGTCTCGGCGCGCTGTATCTCCTTCCTGGCCCAGCTGGGGCATCCCGAAGACAGACCGGTCATCGACCGCGCCCTTGAGTACCTGCGCCAGGAGCAGGAGGAGAGCGGCAGCTGGTTCGGGCGCTGGGGCACCAATTACATCTACGGCACCTGGTCGGTTCTCTGCGCGCTCAACATCGCCGGGGTGGACCCTAGGGACCCCATGGTCGTAAAGGCCGTGCAGTGGCTGAAATCCGTGCAGCGCGAAGATGGCGGCTGGGGAGAGGACTGCGCCAGTTATGAGGGCGCGCCCCAGGGCGTTTACAAGGAAAGCCTTCCGACCCAGACGGCCTGGGCCGTGCTGGCCCTGATGGCTGCCGGGGAGCGTGAAAGCGAGGCGGTGAAACGGGGCATCGCCGCACTGACGCGGATGCAGGACGCCCACGGCGAATGGCATGAAGAACCCTATAACGCTGTCGGTTTCCCCAAGGTGTTCTACCTGCGCTACCACGGCTACAAGCAGTTCTTCCCGCTCATGGCGCTTTCACGCTACCGCAATCTGGGCGCCAGCAATTCCGGGCGGGTGGAATACGGCTTCTGATGCCGAGCTCCCTGAAAGCGGGCACCGGGCGCCTGGGCATTATGGTCGGGCTGCGGGAAGAGGGGCGGCTGATCGAGCGCTTCTTTCCCCAGGCTGTCATTGCCCTCAGCCACGCCCATGAAGCAGGTGCGCGGCGCGCCCTGCAGCAGCTGCGCCAGGGGGGAGCGGAGGAGCTGCTCTCTTTCGGTTGTGCCGGGGGGCTGGATCCCGCGCTGAAACCGGGCACCATCCTGCTTGCCGACAGCGTCGTGGCGGGAGGAGAACGCCTGCCCAGCAGCGAGGGTCTCAGCAGGCAGTTTGATCTGGGCCGTGGCGTGATGCATGGCGCGATCGTTCACAGCCCGGTCATGGTCGGGGAGGTGGCGGAGAAACGTGCCCTGCATTCCCGCACAAAAGCGCTGGCGGTGGACATGGAAAGCGGGGTGGTGGCTCAGAGCGGCCTGCCATTTGCGGTATTGCGGGTCATCTGTGATGACGCCGCGCGTCCCCTGCCGCCGGCAGCCGCTTCAGGCCTGCGGGAAGGGCGGGTGTATCTGCCGGGCCTGCTGGGCTCGCTTGTGCGCCAGCCAGGCCAGATCGGGGCCCTGATGGCACTGGGGCGGGACGCGGCGCAGGCGCGTGCAAGCATGAAAACCTATCTTGAAAACCTGGCTGAATTACCGGCTAAGCGGCATTGAACAATCGTGCAGGAGTCAGGCCTGTTTCTGCTTGAATTCCGGTCATGATCTGATTACAGAATACCGTTGCTGTCGCGTTCTCAGCTGAGGAACGTGCAGTCATTTCGCACGCATGGCCGGTTATCCTGGTGTCCTGCTGCTTCTGCAGCCGGGCGTTCCATGCGGAGGTTGAACCAGAGAACAAGGTATTCATTTCATGGCAATGCCAGAATTCACGATGCGCCAGCTCCTTGAAGCGGGTGTGCATTTCGGTCACCACACGCGCCGCTGGAATCCGTCCATGGCGCCTTACCTGTTCGGTGTGCGCAATCAGGTCCACATCATCGACCTGCAGCAGACCGTGCCGATGCTGGACCGGGCGCTCAAGCAGGTGCGCGATACCGTTGCGGCTGGCGGGCGCGTGCTGTTTGTGGGCACCAAGCGTGCGGCAGCCGAGCACATCGCTGATGCGGCCCAGCGCTGCGGGCAGTATTACGTCAACCATCGCTGGCTCGGCGGCATGCTGACGAACTGGAAGACCATCACGGGCTCCATCAAGCGCCTGCGCGCCATTGACGAGATGCTGGCCGGTGACACCGCAGGTCTGACCAAGAAGGAAATTCTCGACATCACGCGTGACCGCGAGAAGCTGGAACGTTCCCTGGGCGGCATCAAGGACATGGGCGGCCTGCCCAACCTGCTGTTCGTGATCGACACCAACAAGGAAAAACTGGCCGTTGAGGAAGCCAACAAGCTGGGCATTCCCGTGGTTGCCGTGCTCGACAGCAACTCCGACCCCAAAGGCGTGGACTTCCCCATTCCGGGCAATGACGACGCTCTCCGCGCCATCGCGCTGTATTGCGACCTCGTGGCCGGCGCCGTGCTTGACGGCATCTCCGCCGAACTGGCCGCATCGGGCCAGGACCTGGGCGCCGCTGAGGAACTCGGCGCTGAAGCGCTGGTGGCGGAAGCCAAGGCGGAAAATGCAGCTGAGATCGCTGCCAATACGGCAGGGGCCTGAAGCCTTACAAGGTTCTTTGGTTTCAGTCCGCGTTTTTGGGCTGGGGGTCTGTCAGGCGCCCAGCCCTCAGAAACAGGGAATCTCCTGCGCGGATTGATGGCTGATCGCCCCAGCCAGGCCCTGACCTGGCTCTGACGGAAATTTTGAAGAACACGGCTCTGCGGCTGCGGTAATCATCCCGGCCGCAGGCGTTTTGCAGGAAGGTGACAGAATGGCACATATCACAGCCGTACAGGTGCGTGAGCTGCGCGAAGCGACAGGCGCAGGCATGATGGATTGCAAAAAGGCCCTGACTGAAAATGACGGGAAGATGCAGGACGCCATCGACTGGCTGCGCAAGAAGGGCCTTTCCGCCGCTGCCAAGAAGTCCGGTCGCGTGGCAGCTGAAGGCCTGGTCGGCGTGGCGGCTGACAAGAACCGCGCCGCCATGGTCGAAGTGAATGCCGAGACCGATTTCGTGGCCCGTAACGAAGCCTTCCAGGAAGCGGTGCAGCAGATCGCCCGTGCCGCGCTGCAGGTGGGCGAACCCACGCTCGAGAAGATCAATGCGGCCGTGCTGCCGTCCGGCCGGACCGTGGCTGATGAGCTGACCCATCTGATCGCCACCATCGGCGAGAACATGACCCTGCGCCGTGCGGCCGTGCTGAGCGTTCCCTCTGGCGTGGTGGCCAGCTACGTGCATGGTGCCCTGCGTGACGGTGTGGGACGCATCGGCGTGCTCGCTGCCCTCAAGGCGCCTGATGAGAGCGAAGCGATCACCAATCTCGGCCGCCAGGTGGGCATGCACATTGCCGCTACCCGTCCGCAGGCCCTCAAGCGCAGCGATGTGGCCCCTGATGCGATCGAGCGCGAGCGTTCTGTGCTGCGCGAGCAGGCCAAGGCGTCCGGCAAGCCCGAGAACATCGTCGAGAAGATGATCGATGGCCGTATCCGCAAGTTCTATGAGGAAGTCGTTCTCCTGGAGCAGCTCTGGGTGCATGACAATGAGAGCAAGGTGGAAGACATCCTCAAGAAAGCCGGTGTGGAGATGACCGGTTTCGAGCGCTTCCAGCTTGGTGAAGGGGTCGAGAAGGAAGAGAACGACTTCGCGGCTGAAGTGGCGAAAGCTGCCGGCCACTGAAGTGACGGTCTGAGGGAGGAGAAAAGCGTTTTTCCAGCTGGAAAGCGTTGAGGATTCCCTGCTCTTGCGATCCGTTTTCAAGGCTCCCATCCTGGTGGTGGGAGCCTTTTTGTCTGTCAGGCAAAGCAGAAAAGGAGCAGCCTGCTGTCTGCCAGCACGGTGCGTGGAAGCAGGGTGGAGAAAGCGACATGATCGAATGGGAAGCACCGGCTGTCGTTGTGAACACGGCGCTGCAGGGAGAGGGCAGTCTCCTGGCCACGGTTCTGACAGGCGGGCAGGGCCTGCGGCGCGGGTTGGTCTATGGCGGGCAGTCGCGCCGCCAGCGTGGCTGCTGGGAGCTGGGCACGATCGTGGTGGCGCGCTGGCAGGCGCGCCTGCCGGACCAGCTGGGCCGGCTGTCTGCTGAACCGGTCCGCTTTCCGGCAGCCTCTCTGCTGTCTCAGCCGCTTTCTCTGGCCCTGCTCAGGAGTGCGTGCACCCTGGCTGCTGAGACCCTGCCTGAAAAGGAGCCGTGCCCGGAGGTCTTTGAGGGATTGGTCGGTCTGCTGGGTGCGTTGACAGTCAATCCCCAGTCGCCGCCTGTGGCCGATTACCTGCGCTGGGAGCTGATCTTGCTGCAGACGCTGGGCTACGGTCTGTCGCTTGGGGCCTGTGCGGTCACAGGCGCGCAGGCGGGGCTGGCCTATGTTTCACCCAAAAGCGGATGCGCGGTGACCGATGAGGGCGCCGGTCCCTGGCGCGCGCGCCTGCTGCCGCTGCCGGGTTTTCTCACAGCTGAGGCGGGAAGTCTGGAAACTGACGGTCAGGAAAATGAGCCCCGACAGGCAGAAGGGTCGGCGCAGGCCTGGCTTGAGGGTCTGCAGCTGACGGGCCATTTTCTGCAGCGCGCCGTTTTTGACACTTTCCACCGCCCCCTGCCTGCAGCCCGCGCCCTGCTGGAACAGCGCCTGGTGCGCCTGGCGCAGGTTTCCTGAAGGGTCAGCGCTTCAGAGGCCGTGCAATGCTGGACAAAAGCGAAGGGAGTGTGGCTAACTTTCCAGCTTCATGAGTGAAAGAAACAAGACAATGACTGCTGCCGAGCCAGCCGGGGGCCTGCCTGCCGGTCTGATTGAAGACACGCGCCTCGTTGATGCGCTGAGCGAGCGGTACATGGCCTATGCCATGTCCACGATCATGTCGCGCTCCCTGCCGGACGTGCGCGACGGTCTCAAACCGGTGCACCGGCGGCTGCTTTATGCCATGCAGCAGCTCAAGCTTGACCCGAATTCCGGCTTCAAGAAATGCGCGCGCGTTGTGGGCGACGTCATCGGCAAGTTCCATCCGCATGGCGACGTGTCGGTTTATGAAGCCCTGGTGCGTCTGGCCCAGATCTTCGCCGCCCGCTATCCGCTGGTGGAAGGGCAGGGCAATTTCGGCTCGGTGGACGGCGATGGCGCTGCCGCCATGCGGTATACGGAAAGCCGCCTGACGGAAACGGCCAGCGTCATGCTGGCGGGTCTTGAAGACAATGGCGTTGATTTCCGCCCGACCTATGACAATGAAGACCAGGAACCCGTGGTTCTGCCGGGCCTGTTTCCCAACCTGCTGGCCAATGGGGCGGCGGGGATCGCTGTCGGCATGGCAACGAACATTCCCCCCCATAACGCGGTGGAGCTTTACCGTGCGGCCCGTCTGCTGATCGACAGGCCGGACGCCACGACGGCCGAGCTGGTGGCCCTGCTGCCCGGGCCTGACTTTCCGACGGGCGGTCAGCTCGTTGAAGACCAGGCGACGGTGGTTGAGGCTTACGAGACCGGTCGCGGCAGTTTCCGGCTGAGGGCGCGCTGGCATGTGGAGCGCCTCAAGGGCGGGGCCTGGCAGATCATCGTGACGGAAATTCCCTATCAGCTCCAGAAATCCCGTCTGATTGAGCAGATCGCCGCGGAGATGGAGAAGCGCAAGCTGCCTCTGCTGGCCGACGTGCGCGATGAAAGCACCACCGATATCCGCCTCGTTCTCGAACCCCGCAGCCGCAGCACGGATCCTGAAGTCCTGATGGAAACGCTGTTCCGCCAGACAGCGCTGGAAAACAGGTTCAGCCTGAACATGAATGTGCTCGGGGCTGACGGGGTGCCGGCGGTCATGTCGCTCAAGCAGGTGCTGCAGGCGTGGCTTGTGCATGTGCATGACGTGCTGGTGCGCCGGTCCGAGCATCGTCTGGAGGCAGTGCGCAAAAGGCTGGAAATCCTCGACGGCTTCCTGCTGGTCTATCTCAACCTGGATGAAGTCATCCGCATCATCCGCGAGGAGGATGAGCCAAAGCCGGCCATGCAGAAGACGTTCGGCCTGACCGAGCTGCAGGCGGAATACGTGCTGAACATGCGCCTGCGTTCCCTGCGGCGGCTGGAAGAGGAAGCCCTGCGCAAGGAACGTGCGGCACTGGGGCGTGAAGAGGACGGTCTGGTGCGCCTGCTGGGCTCCGACAAAAGGCGCTGGAAGCGGGTGAGTGATGATCTGGCGGCGTTTGAAAAACGCTTTGCAGCCTTGCCGGGTGGTGAGCGGCTGACCCAGATCACCGAAGCGCCCAAAGAGATTGATACCTCTGCAGCTCTGGAGGTGGACCGCGAGCCCCTGACGGTTCTCCTGTCGCGCGAAGGCTGGATCAGGGCCGTCAAGGGGCACGGGCTGGAGGCAGCCTCGCATCGTTTCAAGGAAGGCGACGGGCCTGCCTTTGCCGTGGAATGCCAGAGCACGGAACGTCTGTGCCTAATGGGAAGCGGCGGGCGCGCTTTCACGCTCAAGGCGGCTGACCTGCCGCGCGGGCGTGGTTTCGGCCAGCCGGTGCGCACCCTGGCTGACCTCCCGGTTGAAGAAACGGTGGTCAGTCTGTTCGGGCTGCAGGAGGACGGGAAATGGATTCTGACCTCCCGGCAGGGGCGGGGGTTTCAGGTGACAGCCGCGAATCTGGGGGCAGAAAAGAGAACCGGGCGGCAGATCTTCAATCTCAAGCCCGGCGATGCGCTGCTGAGCTGCCTGCCTGCTGCCGGCACGCATGTGCTGTGCCTGGGAGAAAACAAGAAAGCCCTGATATTTCCGAGCGAGCAGATCCCCGAAATGACCCGCGGTGCTGGCGTGGCGTTTCAGAAGCTGGGGGAAAGTGCCCTCAGGGAGGTCAGGACGCTGACCTTTGAGGAAGGCCTGCAGTGGCGGGAAGGCCAGCGCCTCCGCCCGGCGCGGGACCTTGAGCCGCTTCTGGGGCGCCGCGGGGCGGCAGGCAGAATGGCGCCGCAGTGGATGCTCCGCAAATAGCGCCCTTGCAGGGCGAAGAACGCGTGGAGGAGGCACACCATGCTGTCCATGAACTGGTCCCAGTCGGCTTTTCTGTTCGTGATCGTGCAGATCGTCCTGGCTGTGTGTGTTACAGGGCACGTGCTTCTGACAAAGCGCGATACTTCAGCCGCGACAGGCTGGATCGGCATCTGCTGGCTGCTGCCGGTTTTCGGGTCGCTGCTATATCTCATGTTCGGCATCAACCGCGTGCAGCGGCGCGGGCAGAAGATGCTGGCTGCCGACACGCTGCCCCTCAACCCTGAGCTGGAAGCGCTGCGCTGTGAGCCGCCCGGGCCCATGCAGCCCCTGGGGCACATGCTCGACCGCCTGACTGACCGCCAGCTGCTGCGCGGCAACAGCATCCGCTGCCTGCACAATGGCGACCAAGCCTATCCCGCCATGCTCGCAGCCATTGCCCAGGCCCAGCATTCGGTCCTGCTGAGTTCCTATATTTTCCGCGATGACAGGGTGGGGCAGGCTTTCATCGGGGCCCTGGCTGAGGCCCACAGGCGCGGTGTCGAGGTCCGGGTGCTGGTGGACGGCATCGGCAGCGGCTATTTCTATTGTCCCACGCAACGCGCCCTGAAACGGGCCGGCGTGCCTTGCGCCCGTTTCATGCACTCCTTCTGGCCCTGGCGCATGGCCTTCATCAATCTGCGCAACCATCGCAAGATCCTGGTCGTGGACGGCCATACAGGCTTCATGGGGGGGCTCAACATCGCCGCCCAGAATGTCCTCTCCCAACCGAGTGCCCATCCGGTGGCAGACACGCATTTCCAGCTGGAAGGGCCGGTTGTGGAGCAGCTGGCCGATGCTTTCACGCGGGACTGGGCCTTTACGACCGGCGAGGAACTGCAGGGAAAGAAGTTCTTTCCTCCCACGGAAATCCGGGGAGAGATACCTGCGCGCATCGTGACCTCGGCGCCGGATGCCGATATGGAGAAGATCGAATACACCATGCTGCAGGCCATCATCCTGGCCCGCAGGAACGTGTGTTTCATGACGCCGTATTTCATTCCTGACGGCCGCTTTGCCACCGAGCTGGGCCTGGCGGCGCTGCGGGGGGTGCGGGTGGATATCGTGGTGCCGCATCACAGCAACCATCCTATCATCGACTGGGCCCGCAATGGGTGCCTTGAACCTTTGGTGGAAGTGGGTTGCCATATCTGGCTGGCGCCACCGCCTTTCAATCATTCCAAGCTGATGGTGGTGGACGGCAGCTGGAGTTTCGTCGGCAGTGCCAACCTCGACAGGCGTTCGCTGCGGCTCAATTTCGAGATCAACATGGCCCTGTATGATGTGCCACTGGCCGAGGGGCTGGAAGCCTTCATGGCGAGCCACCGCGGCCACGAGCTGACGCTTCAGGAACTCAGGGAGTGGTCACTGGCCGAGCGGCTGCGTAACGCAGCTGTGCGTCTGTTGCTGCCTTATCTGTAAAATCGGCGATCGGCGTACTGTCCTGAGGGTCTGTCTCCTGAAAGGACGACGCGGACAGGGGCTGGGCATTTGGCACAAGCGTCACCGCGATGGCGCGATGGTCGGAGCCGAAGCGGGGCAGCACCCGGCAGCTGACGGGCCTGAAGCCCCTGACCAGGCAGCGGTCGAGGCGGAGCGGGACGCGATTGAGCAGGCGATGCGTTTTGGCGCGTGGGCCGACATCGCGGAAATGCCGCAGCCACACAGGCCCCACCTGGTTGAAGTCCCCCATGATGATGGCCTGGTCCGTCAGTGAATCCCGGATGGTGCGGAGCTGGCGGCGATTGAGCAGCTGGCCGTGCGACAGATGTACGTTCGCAATGGAAAAAACGCCGAACCGGGGGTCGTCAAATCGCAGGACCTGGGCATTGCGACGCACGAAGAGGCCGGGCGGCAGAGGGGCCAGGTGGGGGGTGCAGGCCAGAGGCAGCCGGCTCCAGCATGCCGTGCCATGCGCACGACCCGGCAGGGTGGCCCTGGCGTAGCTGCCCGGTATCTCCTGCGGCAGCGCGTCCATGAAAGAGCGGACCTCCTGCATGAGCAGAATATCGGGCTGCATGGTCTCGATCAGCAGTTTCACTTCTTCCAGGCTTGCCCCGCCTGCATGCAGCAGGTTCCAGCTGATCACGCGCAGGCGGGGCTGGGCAGCAGAGACAGAGGGAGCTGAAAGCGTCATGGCAGGAAAGAGCCAGGGTCCGTGTAGGTTGCGTGAGACAGATTGCGGAGAAACCGCCGCGGAAGAGTATAACAAGGTGCCAGAAACCGCCTGAGGTCAATTGAAAAGAACGGCTTTTCAAACCTTAAATTTAGCTAAGGTGGGTCTCTGAACACGCTCAGGAACACAAGGAAACGGATGGTCCCTTCAATGCCTGGAACCTTTCGGAGCTCTAAAAATCCCGTAGGCGGTAACTCAGCGCTTCGGCCACATGGGCGCGCTGGATGGCCTCACTTTCTGCCAGATCGGCGATCGTGCGCGCCACACGCAGCAGGCGTGTGATGCCCCGGTTGGAAAGCCGCAGTCGCTCAGCGGCCTTTTCAGCCAGGAGCTGTGCGTCTTCCTCCATGCTGAAGCTGTCGGGAGAGGCCTGGGCATTGGCCACACCCTGGCGCTCGATCTGGCGCAGTCGCGCTTTTTCCGCCCGCCTGCGCACGCTGGCGCTTGCCTCGCCTTTGGGGGCCCGGCTGATCTCGAGCGGGGAAAGGGGGCGGATCTCAACGCGCAGGTCGATCCGGTCCAGCATGGGCCCTGAGATGCGGGAAGAATAGTCCTCAGCGCATCGGGGCGCCTTGCGGCAGGCGCGTTCCGGGTCGCCCAGATAACCGCAGCGGCAGGGGTTCATCGCGGCGATGAACTGAAAGCGGGCAGGATAGGTCCTGTGGCTGGCAGCGCGGGCGATGGAGACGGTTCCGCTCTCCAGGGGCTGGCGCAGGGATTCCAGGGCGCTGCGGGCAAACTCCGGCAGCTCATCGAGAAACAGGACACCGTTATGGGCGAGGCTGACTTCTCCCGGTCTTGCCTTGCTTCCCCCGCCGACGAGGGAGGCCAGGCTGGCGTTGTGATGGGGCGCACGGTAAGGCGGGCGCACGACCAGCTGGCCTGGCGGCAGCTGCCCGCTGATGCTGTGGATCTGGCTGGTTTCAAGAATCTCTTCACGCGTCAGATCAGGCAGGATCCCGGGCAGGCGGCTTGCCAGCATGGATTTGCCGGCTCCAGGCGGGCCTGTCATCAGCAGGGAATGACCGCCTGCCGCCACGATCTCCAGCACCCGCCGCCCCACTTCCATGCCTTTGACGTCCGCAAGGTCAGGGCCGTAATCGGGTTCCTGCAGTTCCGGCATGGCAACGGGTGTGAGAACCTGGTCGCCGCGGAAATGGGCAATCAGGGCCAGCAGGGAAGGGGCTGCGAGAATATCCAGGTCGGGATGGCCCCAGCGCGCTTCTGGTCCCTGGCTTGCGGGACAGATCAAACCGATTTCCTGGGCAGCCGCGCCGAGAGCTGCGCACAGAACGCCGTTAACCGGATTAATGCGACCATCCAGCGAGACTTCGCCGATCGCAGCGTAAGCAGCAGCGGCTTCGGCAGGCACGACATTCATGGCCACGAGCAGCCCGAGCGCAATCGCCAGGTCGAAATGCGCGCCTTCCTTGGGGAGATCGGCAGGCGTGAGATTGACCAGGATACGCTTTGGCGGCAGGGCCAGGCCCATGGCACCCAGAGCAGCGCGCACCCGCTCGCGCGCTTCCCCCACCGCCTTGTCGGCCATGCCGACCACCAGAAAAGAGGGCAGTCCGCTTGCAACCTGCACTTCCACCGTCACCGGGACGGCCTCAATGCCGGCAAAGGCAAAGCTCTGGATACGTGCGAGGGCAGGACCAGTGGCTGGCTGTGGCGGGGTGGTCATGAGGCCTCTTGAGGCTGGAGACTGTTTGGGAAAAAAGCGCACAAGCCGTCAGATGACGGGACGGGGCATTGTAGAGGCGTGCAAACAGTCCCGCCAAGTCTCAACCCTCAGTGAAAAGACCGGGGGGCTGAAAATCCTTGGGAAGACCCACTCAACGCGGCCGGATGAGGCGTGTACGCAGCGTGCCTTCCAGGGCGCGGAGGCCCTGAAGGATGTCGTGCTCCAGAGCGACGGTTTCAGCTTCCGGCATTTCAGGCGGTTCGGCTTCCACGACCACGTAGCCGATCTCACCATCGGTCTGCAGGGACTGGGCGGTCAGGTTGCAGCCGGTCTGGGCGAAGATCCGGTTGATCTGTCCCATGAGTCCGGGCCGGTTGGCATGAACATGCATGAAGCGCATGCCGCCCGGTCGTTCAGGCAGCTGGACTGCAGGGAAATTGACCGCGCCCACCGTTGAGCCGATATCGGAGTATTCCACCAGCTTGCGGGCCACTTCCACACCGATGCGTTCCTGCGCTTCCATGGTAGAGCCGCCGATATGGGGGGTGAGCACAACATTCTCCAGCCCCTGCAGAGGCGTGCTGAAACGCTCCTCGGCGCTTGGGGGCTCTGCGGGAAAGACATCCACCGCCGCCCCCATCAGGTGACCATCCGCAAGAGCACGCGCCAGTGCCTCGAGATCGACGACTTCGCCCCGGGCGTTGTTGATCAGCACGCTGCCCGGTTTCATGGCGCGCAGCTCGGCTTCACTGATCAGGTTTCTGGTCGCGGGCGTCTGGGGCACATGGAGCGTGACCACATCTGCCTGCTCCAGAAGCGCGTCCAGGCTTTCCACGGCCTTTGCATTGCCGTGGGGCAGGCGGGGGGCAATGTCATGATAAAGGACCCGCATGCCCATGGCTTCTGCCAGGACGGAGAGCTGTGAGCCGATGGAACCGTAACCGACGATGCCCAGTGTTTTGCCGCGGACTTCCCGGGAATTGCGGGCTGATTTTTCCCATGCTCCCCGGTGGCAGGCCTCCGAGCGGCTGGGAATGCGCCGCAGGAGCATGATGATCTCCCCGATCACCAGCTCGGCGACCGAACGCGTATTGCTGAAGGGCGCGTTGAAGACGGGAATGCCCCGTCTTCTGGCCGCATCGAGATCCACCTGGTTCGTGCCGATGCAGAAACAGCCGATGGCCATCAACCGGTCGGCCTGAGCCAGCACCTCTTCTGTCAGTTGGGTGCGGCTGCGGATGCCTACCATGTGCACGCCCTGCAGGGCTTCGACCAGAGCCGGCCCCTCCAGCGCGCCTTTATAAGTCGTCACTTCCACGTAGCCCTGCTGGCTGAACCATTCTGCGGCTGAATCGTGAATGCCTTCCAGAAGCAGGATTCGGATCTTGTTCTTGGACAGGGACAGACGGGGTAGGGCGGACATGAAAGAGCCGGTCTCCGAAGGGGCTGAAGGAACAGTCATAGCCGGTAAGGCCGGGCCGTTTACAGTGGTTTACAGTGCAAGTGTGTCCGGCTGCCTTTCAGCTCCGGGAAATGTTCAGCAGGGCCCGCGCCTCACAGGCGAGGGGGCTGTTGGCGCTGGCAAGCACGCTGCCGTCGCTCTGCAGGCTCAGAGGCCTGCCTTGCCAGTCGGTGATGGTGCCGCCTGCCCCTTCTATGACAGGGACCAGCGCTCCCCAGTCCCAGGGCTTGAGCGTGTCTTCGGCGATGAGATCAATCTGTCCCAGGGCCAGCAGCCCGTAAGCATAGGCATCCCCGCCCCAGGAAACACGGTTCACCCGGCCGGCAAGCCGCCTGAAATCCGCCTGTCTTTCAGGACGGATGATCTCAGGCGCGGTGCAGGACAGTTCTGCCATCTCCAGGGTGACAGACTGCCGGGTGCCGGGACGGCCCGGCAGCTCGGCAACGTAGCGGGTCGGCTGGCCCCTGACACCGATCCAGCGTTCACGGGTGATAGGCTGATCGATCACCCCCAGAACCGGCACACCCCGGTGAAACAGGGAAATAAGTGTGCAGAAGGTCGGTCGCCCTGTCACGAAGGCGCGCGTGCCGTCAATGGGATCAAGGACCCAGAGCCATTCTGTTGCAGTCAGCTCGGCCTCTGTGCGCCCGGTCGGGCCTTCCTCTTCGCCCAGAATGCCGTGATGGGGGAAGGACCGGCTGATCAGGCGGCGCATTTCCTGTTCTGCCAGCCGGTCGGCAACTGTAACGGGGCTTGCATCGGCCTTGGTGTTTACCTGCAGGACCTGCCTGAAATGGGGGTAGACCGTTTCACGCGCCAGCTCAGCGCAGCGTTCTGCAAGAGCCAGCTCGGCTGCAAGATCCGCCGGCACTTCAGAAGATCGGGCAGCGGGTTGAACAGGGGCCATGAAAGTGCTCCGGAGAGGACAGGATCAGGAGAGAGGGCGCAGTCTCGCCCGGGAGCGAGCACTGTGGCAAGCACGTGAACAGACGCGGA
This sequence comes from Oecophyllibacter saccharovorans, assembly GCF_006542375.1. Classification (GTDB taxonomy): domain Bacteria; phylum Pseudomonadota; class Alphaproteobacteria; order Acetobacterales; family Acetobacteraceae; genus Oecophyllibacter; species Oecophyllibacter saccharovorans. Next base: position 1,785,204 of record NZ_CP038143.1, read on the forward strand.
TTTCCCGTTCTCCATTTCTGCCGCCGCCCGGGCGCTCATTGACGCCTGCAGGAGGCGCTGCAACAGTGCCTTCATGCGTCCGGTTGTCGTCATCCCAGCCCGTCTTGCTTCCACGCGTCTGCCGCGCAAGCCGCTGGCTGACATCGGCGGGCAGCCCATGATTGCGCATGTGGCCCGGCGCGCACGGGCCGCAGGGCTGGGGCCGGTTGTCGTGGCTGCTGACAGCGTGGAAATTCTGGCCGCCATAGAGGCTCTGCAGGGCGTGACGGGCGTATTGACCCCCCCTGACCTGCAGAGTGGGTCAGACCGCGTGGCCGCAGCATTGAAGCACTTTGATCCGGCAGGCGTTCATGATGTCGTGGTCAATCTCCAGGGGGACCTGCCGCTGGTTGAGGCTGACAGTGTGGCCCGCGCCCTGCTGCCTTTGCAGGACCCCGGGGTTGATCTGGGCACGCTGGTGACGCAGGTCCGTTCCCCTGCTGAAGCGCAGACCGATTCGGTGGTCAAGGCGGTGTGCGCCTTTCCCGCTGAGGGGGAGGCGGGGCCCCAGGAAGACCGGCAGACGGCGCGCGCGCTTTATTTTTCCCGCCAGCCGGTGCCCTGGGGTCCCGGACCGCTCTGGCATCATGTCGGCATCTACGCCTGGCGCAGGCAGGCGCTGGAGAAATTCGTGCAGCTGCCCCCTGGCCTGCTGGAGCAGCGCGAAAGCTTGGAGCAGCTGCGGGCGCTGGAAGCCGGCATGACCATCGGCTGCGCGCGGATCGCACGTTCCTTTCCGGGGGTTGATACGCCCGGTGATCTGGCGCGTGTCCGTAAACTGGTGCAGGAAGGGAACTTGGCAGAAGCGGAGGAGGTGGGGTGGCCGTCATAGCCTTCCAGGGCCGTCCGGGCGCCTATTCAGACTTGGCCTGCCGGGAGGCCCGTCCGGGATGGCAGACGCTGCCCTGCCGCAGCTTTGCCGAGACCATTCAGGCCGTTGCGCGGGGAGAGGCTGATGAAGCCCTGCTGCCCTGCGAGAATTCACTGGCGGGGCGCGTGCCCGAAATCCATGCGCTGTTGCCGGAATCAGGGCTGGTCATCGTGGGGGAACACTTTCAGCGGATCGAACACTGTCTTCTGGTTCTGCCCGGCACCCGGTTGGAGGAGCTGCGCTGCGTGCACACTCACCCGGTTGCCCTGGCCCAGGTCCGGGATTTCCTGGCGCGTACAGAGCTGGAAGGGGTGGCGGCTTTCGATACGGCTGGGGCGGCGGAAGAAGTGGCGCAGCGGGGCGATCGGACGCAGGGCGCCATTGCCTCTGCACTGGCCGGCACCCTGAACGGCCTGACGGTGTTGGAACGCAATGTCGAGGATGCGTCCCACAACACCACCCGTTTTTATCGCGTGGCCCGTGCCGCCAGAGCGACTGATCTCCCCGCAGGTCACGCCAAGGGGCAGCAGAGCGTGGGTTTTATGACCACCCTGCTTGTGCGCGGGCGGAACAGTCCTGGCGCGCTTTACCGGATTCTGGGATGTTTTGTGCGCCATGGAGTCAACATGACGCGCATTGAAAGCTATATGCTGGATGGCAGCTTCACAGCGACGCGCTTTCTGATGGATGTCGAAGGTGCCCCTGATGAAGCGGCCTTGGCGCAGGCCCTGGCGGAGCTGGCAGAAGTCAGTGAGGCGCAGCGTATCCTCGGTGTTTATCCCCGCAGCACTGAGTGGCGGGACCGGCAGGGGGCGCAGGGGCTGCAGAACGAACAGGCTTCCCTGCTTTCCGGGGAGTGAGAGGAAGGGAAGACAGAATGACTGGCACGATGACCGCGGGCAGGACGCAGGAACGGCAGGCTCTCAACCGGCTCTATCACGGATCACTGACCGCCCTGGTAACGCCTTTTCTGGAAAATGGCGATGTGGACCGCAGAGGGTTTGCGGGGCTGGTCGAACGCCAGATTGCCGGCGGCACCCGTGGCCTGGTTCCCATGGGCACCACCGGCGAGAGCCCCACGCTTACCCATGAGGAGCATTTGGGGATCATTGAAACCTGCGTGACAGTCACGGCAGGGCGGGTTCCTGTCATGGCCGGTGCGGGCTCCAACTGCACGCGCGAGGCGGTGGACATGGCCAGGCAAGCTGCCCGGATCGGCGCTGACGCCCTGCTGGTCGTGGTGCCTTATTACAACAAGCCGACGCAGGAAGGGCTTTACCGGCATTTCATGAGCATTGCCGATGCGACTGACCTGCCGCTTTGGCTGTACTGCATCCCCGGTCGTTCCGTGGTGAATCTTTCCATTGAAACCATGGGGCGCCTGGCAACCCACCCCAACATCGTCGGCACCAAGGACGCTACAGCTGACATGACGCGCCCGATCGCCGTTCGCCGGGTGGCGGGGGCGGACTTCAACCAGCTTTCGGGTGAGGATGGATCGATTCTCTCCTTTCGCGCAGCAGGCGGCCATGGCTGCATCAGCGTGACATCCAACGTCGCGCCTGCGCTCTGCAGTCAGCTCCATGAGCTCTGGGAGAGCGGGAAGACCGAAGAAGCGATTGCCCTTCAGGACCGGCTGAGCCCGCTCCATGACGCGCTGTTTGCTGAAACCAGCCCGGGCCCTGTCAAATACGCCCTGTCACGTCTCGGGCTCTGCCGCCCTGAGCTGCGCCTGCCGCTGGTGGAACCGCGCCCCGAAACCCGACAGCGCATTGATGCGGCCCTGCAGGCGCTGGAGCTGATGGAATAAGGCCCGGAACAGGTTTGAGTTGACGAGCGGAAGAGCGCAATGGCTGCGAAGAAACCGAAAAACACGATGATTTCCCACGGCATCGCGGCCCAGAACCGCAAGGCGCGCCACGATTACGCGATCGGCGAGACGGTGGAGGCGGGGCTGGTGCTCAAGGGGCCGGAAGTCAAAAGCCTGCGCCATGGCCGCGCGACCCTGACTGAGGCCTGGGCGGGGGAACGGGACGGAGAGCTGTGGCTTTTTAACGCCTATATCCCTGAATATCAGGGCGGTGTCCTGTCACGGTTCGAGCCGCGTGCACCCCGCAAGCTGCTGCTGCATAAACGCCAGATCAGGCAGCTTCTGGGCGCCATCACGCGTGAGGGGGCGACGCTGGTGCCGTTGAATGTCCATTTCAACGATCGCGGCCGCGCCAAGGTCACGCTCGGCGTGGGGACCGGGCGCAAGAAGGAGGACAAGCGCCACGCCATTGCTGAGCGGGACTGGCAGCGCAGCAAGGCGCGCCTGCTGCGCAACAAGGGCAAGGGGGATTACTGACCGCGCCGGCCCAGCTTTCTGCCTGCAGGTTCGGGAAAATTCCGGCAGCAGAAACCCCCGGTTCCATCAGGTGCCGGGGGTTTGCGACTCAGCCGGCAGATGACCGGTTGAGCTGAGACGTGCTGGAAGCGGCGCCTGTGCGTTTCAGGCCAGGGAAAGTTCGACCGCTTCAGGACCCTTCTGGCCTTCGACGACCTTCATATGGACGATCTGGCCTTCCAGCAGGTTGCTCAGCCCGGAGCGCCCCAGGGCCGAGGCGTGCACGAAGACATCCTTGCTGCCTGCTTCAGGCGTGATGAAGCCGAAGCCCTTGGTGGCATTGTACCATTTGACCGTGCCGGGCATTTCCTGGGCCTGCGACATGTCAGGCGCTGCAAAGCGGGGGCGTGGGGCGCTCTGGCGGGGAGCTGCAGCGGGCTCAGCCGTGCTGGGGTCGATGGACAGGACTTCAGCGACCTGGCGTCCCTTGGGGCCCTGACCGATGCGCACCACCAGCGTCGTGCCGGGTTCAGGCGCGGTGTGGCCGAGATCTGTAAGGGTATTGGCATGGAGGAAGACATCCCCGCTGCCATCGCTCAGCCCGACGAAGCCGAAGCCGCGCTCGGTATTGAACCATTTGACGGTGGCCCCCACTTCAGGACCGCTCGCCACGACCTGCGGGCCGCGCCCGCCACCGCCGCGGCGAAAACCGCCGCCTGCACCGCCGCGCGGAGCGCCGAAGCCGCCGCCGTTGTCGAAACCGCCGCTCCGATCATCGAAATAAGAGGGCTGGCTCATGAAGTCGCGGTCAAATCCGCCGCGGCGTGAAGAGGAGGAGCTGCGGTCGGGTCTATTGTTTCTCACGAATCTTGTTCCGAAATACTGTAATTACTGTACTGGGCCCGGCTTCCGGCCGGGTCCAGACCCCTGTGCTGGGGAACTTGCAAAAGCACGTGGAACGGTCTGGATGCCTGAGCCACGGGCTATAAAAGAGCCTAGCACGGTTTTTCCCCTCGTCACTCCCTCGTGAAGCAAGAAAAGGACCGGCATTCGTAGCCCCGGCTCAAGAGGCGCATGAAAACGGCAGATAACCGCCCGTTACTTGAAAACTTCCTGTCATCTTAACAAGTTGAAATTCAAGACTGAAATGCTCTCTTTTCAGTTATTTCCCCTCTCTTTCAGTTTCAGCCGGAAATGAGCAGACGCTCGGGGCGCGCCCGGTCAAAGAGATGCAGGAGCTGGTGCAGGGAAGCAGCCTTGGAATCAGGCGCGCCGGAGGCGGTACCGGGCCCGGGGGAAAGAAGCGGGGTCTGGTGCAGCAGGAGGCGTGCTTCCTGCTCCATGGTGCTGAGCAGATGCGAAAGGCCGTTCTCTACAGTGGCCAGGCGAAAGCCCGGCAGGCCGGACTGCCGGTTGCCGGCCAGGTCCCCGCCACCGCGCAGGCGAAAATCCTCATCGGCAATCCGGAAACCGTCCTCGGTCTCCCGCAGCAGGGCCAGTCGGGCGCGGGCTGTGGGGCTGGCATCCGAGTGGTGAAGCAGGAGGCAGTAGGATTTCTCCCGCCCGCGCCCCACGCGCCCGCGGAGCTGGTGGAGCTGAGCAAGCCCGAATCTTTCGGCTTCCTCAATGATCATGATGGTGGCATCGGGAATGTCCACGCCGACTTCGATCACGGTCGTGGCAACCAGAAGCCGGGTTTTGCCCGTGCGGAAATCTTCAAGTGCCTGCTGGCGCTCGCCGGGATCCTGGCGACCGTGCGCCAGGCCTGTCAGCGGGCCGAAGCGCCGGGTCAGTTCCGCCCAGCGCTCTTCGGCGGCTGCCGCACTCTGGCTTTCGCTGTTTTCAATCATCGGACAGACCCAGAAGATCTGCTGCCCGCTGTCCAGCGCCCGCTGCACGCCCTCCAGCAGGGAATCCATCTGGGCCATGTCATGAACGCTTGTCTGCACCGGCAGTCGCCCGGCCGGTTTGCCTTCAATCCGGCTGACGCCCATTTCCCCCCATTCCGCCAGCTGCACAGTGCGTGGAATGGGAGTTGCGGTCATGACCAGCAGGTCCGTGGCCGTGCCTTTGGCGCCCAGGCGCATGCGCTGCTCCACGCCGAAGCGGTGCTGTTCATCCACGATGGCCAGGCCCAGATCAGCGAATTGAACCTTGTCCTGAAAAAGGGCGTGGGTGCCCACGACCAGCCGGGCGGTCCCGCTGGCAATCTGCTCCAGCGCTTCCTGGCGTGCGCGTCCCTTGATGCGCCCGCTCAGAAAGACGGGTGGAACCGGACAGAATTGGGAAAGAGTTTCAAAATGCTGCTGGGCCAGCAACTCTGTGGGGCTCATCAGAGCCGCCTGCGCGCCGGATTCAACTGCCTGCAGCATGGCCATCATGGCGACCAGGGTCTTTCCCGAACCGACATCGCCCTGCAGCAGGCGTGTCATGGGGGCCGGGGCTCTCATATCGGCCGAGATCTCGCTGAAGGCCTGCTGCTGTGCGGCAGTGGGCGTGTGGCCGAAGCGGTTCAGCATCTCCGTCTGCAGCTCGCCGGTACCGGGCAGGGAACGCCCCGGGCGCTCGTGGGCCTGGCGGCGCGCCAGTGACAGGCACAGCTGGTCGGCCAGCAGCTCATCAGCTGCCAGGCGGGCGCGGGCGCGGGCAAAGAATTCAAAGGGATCCTCCATCTCCTGGTGGGCGGAAGGATCCTGCAGGCCCCGTAACGCTTGGGTAAACCTCGGCCAGTTCCGTTGTGCGACCAGTGACGGCACATGCCATTCAGGCAGGTCAGGGAGCTTTGCCAGTGCGGCCTGCATGGCGCGCCGGACCGTTCCGTTGAACAGGCCGGCCGTAAGGGGCCACACAGGCTCCAGTTTCGGGAAAAGATGACGTTTTTCCCAGGGCAGGAGGTGATCGGGCCCGTTAATGGTTAGGCGGTCCTGGTAAAAGCTCGTCTTGCCGGAAACGATCAGGTCACTGCCGATGCTCGGTAAACTCAGCCGCCCTTTCTGGAAAAAGACCAGCTCAAGCGTGGTCAGTGATGTTTCCTCGCTCAGGGTCACGACGGTCGGCAGGCCGGGGCGTGACGGTGCGCGGATGGCTTCAACGCGCGCGCGCGCGGTCAGCAGGGTGCCGGCGGGCAGCAGGCGCGCCTGGTCCAGAGAGAGAAGCTGACGCCGATCTTCGATGCGCTCGGGAAGCGTGAAAAGCAGATCGATGACGCGCCGCCCGCCACATATCTTTTCCAGCAGACCTGCATGGTGGGGGCCGATTCCCGGCAGGGAGTCGAGCGGGGCCAGCAGGGGGGCCAGAATGTCCGGGGGCGGGGAAAGCGGCATGGTGAGAACCGGGGTGTCCGCAAGAGCTGGAAGAGCCAGGGTGAAACAGCCTGGATGAAACAGACAGTCTGCCCGGGCTCAGGCAAGCCTGTGCGGGACAGGAAATCCGTTCCGCGAGATCTGGCGCGGGATCTGGCTGAAGGTTATAGAATGCCTCGATCATGCCTGATTTCCCGTCTGCCGAAAACCATTCTTCCCCTTCTGCTGTTTCTCCTGCGCTGGCAGGGGATAGTGACGTTAGTGACACCGAGGGCTTCGGAGTGCCTGTCCGTGCCGTGCCTGACAGCAGCATTGCCTTTCTGTTGCGCCAGAGGCTGGCTGAGCAGGAAGCGCCGCTGGTGCATGTGGCGCGCGATGATGCCTCCATGGCGGCATTGGGGGAAATGCTGGAATGGCTGATGCCCGAAGTCGAGGTGCTGCGCTTTCCGGCCTGGGACTGCCTGCCTTATGACCGTGCCTCGCCCAATCCCGCCCTGGTGGCGGAGCGGGCGGCGACGCTGAGCCATCTTCTGGAGCCTGCTCCGCGCGCAGGGCGGATCGTTCTGACAACCGTGCATGCCCTGCTGCAGCGCGTGCCGCCGCAACATGTTTTTGCCGGCCAGACGATCAGGGTGACGGTCGGTGAAGAGCTGGACGCACCGCAGCTGGCCGAGCTGCTGGTCGATACCGGGTACACGCGGGTCGATACCGTGATGGAACGCGGAGAATTCGCTTCGCGCGGCGGCATTTTCGATCTTTTCCCCGCCGACGGTGAGGAGCCGATCCGGCTGGAGTTCTTCGGCGATGAAGTGGAGAAAATCCGTCACTTCGACCCGGCCACGCAGCGTTCAACCGACAGTCTTGAGGCTTTTGCGTTGGGACCTGTCTCTGAATATGCGCTGGACCGGGAGAGCATCGGGCGTTTCAGGGCCGGCTGGCGCGACAGTTTCGGCACTGGTGCGCTCAATGACACGTTGTATCAGCAGGTGATTGAAGGACGGCGTGCCGCAGGGGCCGAGCACTACCTGCCGCTGTTTCATGAAAGTTTCGCGGGGTCTGAAGCCTCGTCCTCCGCAAGCGGCGCTCAAAGCGGAATGGCCACCCTGCTGGATTACGTGCCGGGTGCCGCGCTGAGTTTCGAGCGCGATACGCCTGCCATCCTGGAAGCGCGCCTGGAGATGATCGCTGATCACTACCAGGCGCGCCTGGCGGCCGTGAAGGAAGGGGAAACGCCTTACCGGCCGCTGCCGCCCTACCGGCTTTATCTCGACCGTGAGGGGTGGAAGGCCATGGTGGCCCGCCATCCCGCCATCCTGCTTTCTCCCTTCGGTTATGAGGGAGGGGCGCCGGGAAGCTCCGAGCTCGTGTCCGGCATTGATGCGGGCTACCGCCCGACACCCCTGTTCGCCGGGCTGGGCGGAAAGGCGCGTGAAGGGGTGTTTGAGGCGTTCGGCGCCCAGGTGAAAGCCTGGGCCAAGGAAGGCAGGCGCACTTATGTCACGGCCTGGAGCCGCGGCTCGCGCGAGCGGATCGCCCATCTTCTGGCAGAGCACGGCATTGAAACCGTTTCCTACGATTCATGGCCCCAGGCAGCGGCGATGGGCCGCAAGACGGTCGGGCTGGTCGTGCTGGGGATGGAGCGCGGCTTTGTAAGCGACCGGCAGGTTTTTGTTTCCGAGCAGGACCTCCTGGGGGAACGCCTTGCCCGCCCCCCCAGGCGGCGGCGCAAGAGCAGCGAGTTCATCACGCAGATCGGCGAGATCACTGCCGGGGACCTGGTGGTGCATGAGGAATACGGTATCGGGCGCTACGTTGGTCTTGAAACGGTGACCGAGGGGCGGGTGGCGCATGATTACCTCTCCATTCTCTATGACGGTGAGCAGCGTCTGCTGCTGCCGGTGGAGAACATAGATCTCCTCAGCCGTTTCGGCGCCGAGCAGGAAGGGCTGCAGCTCGATCGCCTGGGCGGAACCGCGTGGCAGGCGCGCAAGGCGAAGATGAAGACCCGCCTGCGGGAGATGGCAGGCGAACTCATCCGTACCGCTGCAGCGCGGGCCATGAAAAAGGCCCCCCTGATGGCGCCGGCGGAAGGGGCGTGGGACGAGTTCTGCGCGCGCTTTCCCTTCGTGGAGACCGAGGACCAGATGCGCGCCATCGCGGAAGTCCTTGAGGACATGAACAGCGGCGTGCCCATGGATCGCCTTGTCTGCGGTGACGTGGGGTTCGGCAAGACGGAAGTGGCGCTTCGGGCCGCCTTCGTGGCTGCCATGTCAGGGCGGCAGGTGGCCGTGGTGGTGCCGACCACCCTGCTGGCGCGCCAGCATTTCAGGGGTTTTTCGGAACGCTTTGAAGGCCTGCCGGTCAAGGTGGCCCAGCTTTCACGCATGGTGACGCCTAAAGAAGCTGAAAACGTACGCGCCGGCCTGGCAGACGGCTCCATCGACATCGTGATCGGCACCCATGCCCTGCTGTCGAAACACGTCTCTTTCGACCGGCTGGGACTGCTGATCATCGATGAGGAGCAGCATTTCGGCGTCAGCCACAAGGAGAAGCTCAAGGCAATGCGCGAGGATGTGCATGTCCTCACCCTTTCCGCCACACCCTTGCCGCGCACCCTGCAGCTTTCCCTGTCAGGGGTGCGTGAAATGAGCCTGATCGCAACCCCGCCGACGGATCGCCTGTCAGTGCGCACCTTCATTACGCCCTTTGACCGGGTGATGATTCGCGAAGCCATCCAGAGAGAACGTTTCAGGGGTGGACAGGTGTTCTGCGTCGTGCCGCGCCTGGCCGATATGGGCCGGATGGCGGAACGGCTGAAGGAGATCGTACCTGACGCGCGTATTGCCGAAGCGCACGGACGCCTGAGCCCGACCGAGCTCGAATCCGTGATGAGCGCTTTTTCGGAGGGGAAATACGATATTCTGCTTTCCACCAATATCGTCGAAAGCGGGTTGGATATGCCCGGCGTCAACACCATCATCATCCACCGGGCGGATATGTTCGGGCTGGGGCAGCTTTACCAGCTCAGGGGTCGGGTCGGGCGCGGCAAACAGCGGGGATATGCCTATCTGACCTGGCCGCAGACGCGCCCTCTCTCGGCTTCTTCGCTGAAGCGGCTGGAAGTGATGCAGACGCTTGATTCACTGGGGGCCGGCTTTACCCTCGCTTCACATGATCTGGACATGCGCGGGGCGGGTAACCTGCTGGGCGAAGAGCAGTCAGGCCATATCCGTGAAGTCGGCATCGAGCTCTACCAGCAGATGCTGCAGGAAGCAGTGAGTGACCTGCGCCGCGAGCGCGGGCGTGAGATGGAAGAGGAGAGGGGCTGGACTCCCACCATCATCCTGGGCTTGCCGGTGCTGCTGCCTGAAGCCTATGTGCCTGACCTGTCGGTCCGCCTGGGGCTCTATCGCCGTATTGCTAGCCTGCAGAATGAGGCTGAAGTGGAAGCGATGCGTGTGGAGCTGGTGGACCGCTTCGGCACGCTACCGCCGGAAGTGGAAACGCTTCTCGAAGTGGTGCTCATCAAGAAACTCTGCCGCGAGACAGGCGTGGAGCGTCTGGAAACCGGTCCGAAAGGTATGGTGATCCAGTTCCGCCAGAATCGCTTTGCCGACCCGGAAGGGCTGATGCGCTGGGTGGCGCGCAACCAGAAGGCTGGTGCTAAAGTCAGGCCCGACCAGAAACTGGCGATCGTGCGCGAAATGACGAATTCCGTACGTATAAAGCTGGCCCGGAAAGTGCTGGGCGTCCTTCAGAAGATGGTCCGGCAGGTCGAGGGGCAGGAGAGTGCCGGGTCTGATACGGCGAAGGCGGGCTGAAAACAGCGAAGAAACACTACAACAACTGGAGACCGGGGAACTGAAGACCGGGGCTGCTTTGTCAGTGTCCCCGGTCTTTTTGCGCGCGGTCTTTTCAGGCCTTAGGCGTCAGCGTCGAGCGCCAGATAAGGATTGGAAGCAGACCCGAACATTTCATAATGGATCTGCTCGGTCGGCAATCCAGCTTCCTTGAGGGTCTGGACCATCAGCACCAGGAAATCGACCGGCCCGCAGATGTAATAATCGGCTGTCCGGTCCAGATTGGTCGTGACCCACTCAAAGGGGATGCGGCCTTCATGCACCGCCATTCCGGGGGTTGTGGCGGGCGCGCCTGCCTTATCACGGCTGAAGAACAGGTCAGCCGTCATTTTCTTCTCGGCAGTGAGCTTGCGGATGAGATCTCCGAAAGCTTCTGTCTTGGGGCTGTGAGTGCTGTGCACGTAATGCATCTTCGGGGCGTTGGCGTTTTCAGCCAGCGTTTCAATCATGGAGATCATGGGCGTGACACCCACGCCACCACTCAGGAAAACGACGGGCTTCTGCGGCTCAGCAGGGAGCTGGAAGTCACCGGCCGGCGCTGAGACATCCAGCTCCTGGCCTTCGCGGACATTGTCATAAAACCAGTTGGAGACCACACCTTCCGGCTGGCGTTTGATGGTCAGGCGGTAATGGTCATGGGAAGGGGCTGAGGAAATGCTGTAATTGCGCCGCTGCGAGCCATGCTCGGGCACATCCAGGCGGAAGCTCAGATACTGCCCAGGCTTGTGCAGCATGACTTCCTTGCCGTCAGCAGGCACCAGCTTGAAGGAGACGATGTCTTCCGCTTCTGGCCGGCGCTCAGCCACACGGAAGCGACGCCATCCGACCCAGCCGCCTGGCTGGTGGGCATGATCCTCATAGATCTGGTGTTCGCGACCGATCAGGACGTCGGCCAGGAACCAGTAGGCTTCTGTCCAGGCAGCCATGATTTCTGGCGTGGCAGCGTCTCCCAGCACGTGGGCGATGGCTTCCAGAAGGGCTTTACCCACGTAAGGATAATGCTCGGGCAGGATGTTGAGGCCGACATGTTTTTCAGCAATGCGTTCGATCATCGGCCCGAGAGGGGCGGGGTTATCAATGTGCTTGGCATAGGCCAGCACTGAAAAGGCCAAAGCTCTTTGCTGCTCTCCATCCTTCTGGTGCGACATGTTGAAAAGATCGCGGATTTCTGGATTGGCCAGGAGGCGTTTGTACATTTCCTGCGTAATGTCGACGCCTTTGGCTTCCAGCGCCGGAACACAGGCTTTGACGATGGCTTTGGTTTCCGGGGAGAGAGGTTTGGGGGCCATGAAATATGAATCCTTGCAGAAGCTATGTCGTTTTGGATCGTTTTAGTGTATTATTAACTTTCCACGTTCAGAATTTCATAATATAAAGATACATGTAAAGTATATTTTTTAGAAATTTTCCCCGAATCCCAATGCGCCTTCTGCTGTCGCCGGCAGGGTAGAAAGGAACTTTCACCCCTTTCCTGGGCGGAACGATTCGGCGCAGAAATACAACAGGGGCGAAAAAGTTAAGAAACAGGTTAACGCTTCTGCTATTGTTCCGTGAAGGCCTATAGAGAGCTGTTTAACCAATTTTTAACCGTTTTCTGAGGAAACGCCCTTTAAATAACTTTGAAAATGATTGGGGAGTGCTATGCGCCTGACATTACATACAGATTATGCGTTCAGGACCCTGATCTATCTGGGGGTCAACAGTGACCGCTTGATTCCCCTGGCGGAAGTGGCGCGCGTTTACGGAATATCGGTCAATCATCTCGTGAAGGTCATTCACGGTCTGGGGCAGGAAGGCTTCATCCAGACCATACGGGGTCGTTCAGGCGGAATCCGGCTGGCGCGCCCCCCCGAAGAGATCAGCCTGCTTGATGTGATCAGCCATACGGAAGGCGATCTGGTGCTGCTAGGCTGCATGCGCGAAGGGACGTCCAAGGCCTCCAACAAAGAGTTCGAGTGTCTGCTTGAATGCGGCTGTGCGATGAAGAACGTTCTCAACAAGGCGCGACTGGCTTTTCTGAAAACCTTTTCAGGCAAGACCCTTGCCGATGTAATCACGCCTCATGAGCGTCGCCTTCTCGCCCGGCGGCAGGAAGAGCTCCGGAATGCCTCCTGACGTGCCTTCGGCTGCTTAAGCGCCGCTGAAACTTTTCCGGTACTTACTACTTCATTTAGGCTGTTCTCTATCACGTTCAGCCCTGCGTTTGCGTCTCGGGCTGACCGCGAAATCCCATGGCAATGACGTAAAGCTCTCGCGATTCCTTGCGGGAAGCTGGCGGTTTCACATGGCGGACAGTGGCGTAGTTCTTTTTCAGCGTATCGAGCATCTGCTTTTCAGCGCCGCCCTGAAAGACTTTGGCGATAAAGGCCCCGCCAGGGGCAGTGATCTGCAGGGCGAAGTGGAGGGCGTTGTCGGTTAGGCCCATGATGCGGAGATGATCAGTGCTTGGATGGCCGGTGGTATTGGGCGCCATGTCCGACATGACCAGATCAGCGCGTCCGCCCAGCATCTTCTCCAGGCGCTCGGGCATGTCGTCAGCCATGAAATCCCCTTCGATGATTTCTGCCCCTGGTACGGGATCAACGGGAAGAAGATCCACGCCGACAATTTTTGAACGCGGGGCGCGTTTGGCTGCAACCTGTGCCCAACCGCCTGGCGCCGCTCCCAGATCGACGATTTTCATGTCAGGCTGGAAAAAATGGAATCGGTCATCCATTTCCATCAGTTTGAAGGCTGCGCGTGAGCGCCAGCCCTGCTGGCGGGCCGCATTGACGTAAGGATCATTGAGCTGGCGCTGTAGCCAGCGGACCTGCGCTGTTGTGCGGCCGCGTGCTGATTTGACCTTGACCACCTTGTTGCGCAGGGTGCGGGAAGCGCTGGTATCCTGGTGCGGATCGCGCATGCCCGGAATGCGGCGGGAGCGCAGAGGCTTGCCCGGAATGCGTTTCGAGGAGCCTGTTCTGGCAGTCGGCACTGCTGGGGCGGACGCTGCTTTTTCCGGCTGGTCTGTCGGGCCCTCTGCGGAATCAGGGGTGTTATCCATGAGAGGTCCTCCAGGAAGATGGCAGAGCCCGCGCTGCTTGAGCGAGGGGCAGGAATGAAACCAGGTGGGGGAATTATTGTCTCCCAGGCCAGAGAAGGGCAAGGGGCATCCGCTGGAGCGGAAGATTATCTGGGGGTTGCGCAAGACAAGCACAGAAAATCTCAGGAAAGATCCCAAAAACAGCTTGCGCTCTTTTCTGGAGGAGTCTAGAAACCACTCAACGACGCGAATGTCGCCGCTTGGGAGATAGTTTAGCGGTAGAACTACCGGCTCTGACCCGGTCAGCCCTGGTTCGAATCCAGGTCTCCCAGCCAGTTTAATGCTTAAGCGCCAATTGATATGAGTTAGAGATCCTAAAGCTTCGGTCATAACCGAAGCTTTTTTTGCGCTCTGTCCTCTGTGTACTCTGCGCCATTGAGCTTTTATAAACCCTGTCTCCAAATCACTGGCCGCTCCTGCTTCTTGGGTGGTAGTTGCAAGGTTTCAAAAGGTAACTGCGTCTTCGCGGCCACAGTGCTGTTGAAGAGAAGGGCGGCTGGTGGGCAGCAGGTTTATCTCAGGGTTTTCTGGGCCTATTGAAGAGAAAAGAAACGGTTTATTTCTCTCGAGGCTGCTTATGAAACGCCCGGTTTCGGTCCTTGCACTGGCCTGTTCAGCTCTCCTCCTTACAGGAGAGGGGCTGCGAAAGGCCTGGAGTGTGGCTGATACGACATCCGTGCCTGGCGTGACGGTTCCAGACACCCCTGAAACGATCAAGATCGTTCCAAGGGCCTATGAAGGCAGGAAACCGGAAGCCACACTGATCGGCAATTGGACCCTGCATTTTGGAACGCTGCCTGAACTGATCTTTCAGTCTGATGGCAATATGGTGGAAGTTTACGGTCTGAGGCCCGAAGAGGATATCGTGCGGGCTTCGCTCATCGTGCACCTCGAGCATAAGCTGGCCGGATGTTACAGAGGCAAGATCTGGGTGGTATTCGGCAATGGCGACCGCTTTCCCTCCAGGGTTTCACCGGGTTGCACTGAAATACGCCTGATTGCGGCTAATTTCGGGGCTTACGAGGAAATCGGCAAGGCGATTGAAGAAGCGCTGCCCACGGCCATTGAACAGGGCAGAAATGTGATCCGGCTCAAGGCGCATGGTGTCAAGGCCGATATCCAGCGTTTCCGGCGCGGCATCCGACCTGTCATCGTCGAGCGGGTAACGAGTGACGGTCTGCAGAAGGCTGAGTGAGAGACGATGACGGTCGCATTGTTTCCTGACCGATCAGGACCATTATGGTTCTGGTCAGGACGGTTGCAAAGCGTTATGAAATCCTGCCAATGGCCCGGCGCCTCAGGGGTGAGTGGCTACACGGACGATCGCCAGGGTACCATGAGGACGTGGTGATCATGACGCATTGAGCGGGGACGACGGCATGAGCGCATATTTCGAGACCAATCCACTTTACGCACGCATCCGTGACGCTCTGGCTTTTGATGATGTTCTGCTTGAACCGGCCGCTTCCGAAGTCCTGCCTGCCCAGGTTTCAACCACAACGCAGCTGACGCGCAAAATCTCGCTGAACATTCCCTTCCTGTCCTCAGCCATGGACACGGTGACTGAAGAAGGCATGGCAATCGCCATGGCCCAGCAGGGTGGCTTGGGGGTCATTCATAAGAATCTCAGCCCCTCCGAGCAGGCTGAACACGTGCGCCGGGTCAAGCGGTTTGAATCGGGAATGGTAGTCAATCCCGTCACTGTCGGGCCCGACCAGACTCTGGCTGAAGTCCATGCGCTGATGGCGCGCCAGGGCATTTCCGGTTTGCCGGTGGTGGAGAAAGACGGGCGACTGGTGGGGATTCTCACCAATCGCGACATGCGGTTTGCCACTGACCCGAACCTGCGCGTCCGAGACCTCATGACACGCGATAATCTGGTCACCGTCCGTAACGGGGCCGATCCTGAAAAAGCCCGTGAGCTGCTGCACAGGCACCGGATTGAAAAACTGCTTGTGGTGGATGAGGCCGATCGCTGCATCGGGTTGATCACCGTCAAGGACATGGACAAGGCCATCGCCCATCCCTTGGCAATCAAGGATGAAAAGGGGCGTCTGTTGTGTGCGGCCGCCATCGGGGTGGGGGAGGACGGGCTTGAACGTGCCGCTCATCTGGTCGAGGCCGGGATTGACGTGCTGGTTGTCGACACTGCTCACGGCCATTCCCAGGGGGTGCTGGACACCGTTGCCAAGCTGCGTGACCGCTACGGCAGCATGCAGATCATCGCCGGCAATGTTGCCACCCCTGAAGCAGGCCGCAGCCTGATTGAAGCGGGCGCGGACTGTGTCAAGATCGGTATCGGTCCCGGCTCGATCTGCACCACGCGCGTCGTGGCCGGGGTGGGCGTGCCACAATTTTCTGCGGTATTGGAGACGGCGGCGGCCTGCCATGAACTGAACACGCCCGTTATTGCTGACGGGGGCATCCGCACTTCGGGCGATATCGTCAAGGCCATCGGGGCCGGGGCGGATGTGGTGATGATGGGCTCATTGCTGGCCGGCACCGAGGAAAGCCCGGGCGAGACTTTCCTGTATCAGGGACGTTCCTACAAAGCTTACCGCGGCATGGGCTCCATCGGGGCCATGGCCCGTGGTTCGGCGGACCGCTACTTCCAGGCGGAAGTCAGTGACAAGCTCAAACTGGTGCCCGAAGGGATTGAAGGTCAGGTGCCTTATAAAGGCAACATGGCTGCAGTGGTGCACCAGATGGTCGGTGGATTGCGTGCGGGAATGGGATATACGGGTTCGGCAACAATTGCCGAGCTGCAGCGGCGGGCCCAGTTCCGTCGGATCACCAATGCCGGGCTGCGTGAAAGCCACGTGCATGATGTGACCATCACGCGTGAGGCGCCGAACTACCGGCTGAATTGAGGAAACCCCGTGCGCATGGTGCGGCGGAAACCATTGTGTGCAGAGATGCAGAGCGGAAGCAGATCAGAAAGGTACGGTAGCGGACATGACCCCAGAAGCCAGACTCTCAGCCGCTATTGAACTGGTATGCGCCATTCAGAGTGCCCCCCGCCGTCCGGCCGATGCCACGGCTAATGCCTTTTTCCGGGAGCGGCGTTTCATCGGCGGCGGGGATCGTCGCGCCATTTCCTCCCTGGTCTGGGATGTTCTTCGCGCCTGGCGCCGGCTGCATTGGCATCTGCGTGCCGCGCCTGAAGCACGCGGCCATGATATTTCGCCGCGTTTGCTGTGCGCAGCCATGCTGTTTTTCTCCGGCACGCCCCTGGCGCAGGTCCAGGCGCTTTTCAGCGGTGAGCGTTACGCGCCTTCCCGCCTGACTGAGCGCGAACGCCTCATGCTCGATGAGCTCCAGGGCCATACGCTGACGGAAGCCAAGCAGTCTCAGGCTGTTCAGCTGGAATATCCCGACTGGCTGACGCCCTATCTCGAGCAGTCCTTCGGTGATCAGGTGGCGCCGGAAATGGAGGCCATGCTGACGCAGCCAAGCTTGGACCTGCGGGTCAACCTGCTGCGCGGCACGCGTTCCGAAGCGCTGCGTGAGCTGCGACGTGAGGGGTTTGAGGTGGAGGAGACCGAGCTCTCCCCCTGGGGGTTGCGCATGGGCGGGCGTCAGCCGGTGACTTCATCGCCTGTCTTCCAGGAAGGGTTGGTTGAAATCCAGGATGAAGGCAGCCAGCTGGTTGCCGCGGCAACGGACCCGAAACCGGGTGAGCGGCTGCTCGATTATTGTGCAGGCGCCGCCGGCAAAACCCTGGCGCTTGCCATGCTGATGGAAAACCGTGGCCAGATCACCGCCTGTGACGTCTCGCAGGTGCGTCTTGAAGGGGCCGTCAAGCGGTTGCGTCGTGCCGATGTCCACAACGTCTCACGTCATCTCCTGGTTGAAGGGGACAAATGGGCCAAACGGCGTGCGGGCAGCTTTGATACCGTTCTCGTGGATGCGCCCTGTTCAGGCACAGGCACCTGGCGGCGCAATCCGGATGCGCGCCTGCGCCTGACCGAGCAGGATATTGAAGAGCTTGTGCCCAAACAGGCTGAGATTCTGGCCACCGCCGCGCGTATGGTCAGACCAGGGGGCAAGCTTGTTTATGCTACCTGTTCATTGCTGGACGTTGAAAACTCGTTGCAGCTCAAGAACTTTCTGAAAGCGCATCCGGAGTTTTCCCTTGTCTCTCCCCAAGAGGCCTCCAAATTGCTGCCGCCAAAGCTTCAGGGGCAGGGGAGCTTTTCGCTTACCCCACGCAGTGACGGCACAGATGGCTTTTTCGTGGGCGTCATGAAACGCCGGGAAGAGGCCTGATTTCAGCTCAGGCGCTGGCTTGCGGCACAGGCCTGAAAGCTTACACCGCACACCTTTTTCTGAGCTTTCAGGAAACAGCCAGGTTTAAAAGACCGGGCGGGCAAAGAAGGCCTGGGGAAGCTGGCGGTTAGAATTCCACGCGTGAAATACGTAAAAATATGAATATGTGATGAAAATGACAGCATGACGGCTTTCCAGATCCTTCTCGGTATTCTCATGACGTTCGGCGCCGGCATGGCGGCGCAATGGGTCGCCTGGCGTGCTCGCCTGCCGGCGATCGTTCTTCTGTTCGGTCTGGGCCTGCTCTTCGGTCCGGCCCTGGGATTGCTGCATCCCTCCGTCACGTTGGGAGACCTGTTCCATCCGCTGGTCTCGCTGCTCGTGGCCATTGTCGTGTTTGAAGGCGGCATGGCCCTTGATATCCGCCAACTGCGCGAAGCCGGGCAGGGAGTTGCGCGCCTGACAATGCTGGCCCTGCCGGTCAACTGGATTCTGGGGTCGTTGGCCGCTCATTACGTCGGGCATTTCGCCTGGGGCACCGCTTTCCTTTTCGGCGCCATCATCGTCGTGACCGGCCCCACTGTCGTGCTGCCCCTGCTGCGGGCCGCCAAGCTCAAGCCGCGCGTGGCCTCACTGCTGCGCTGGGAAGCGATCGTCAATGATCCTCTGGGCGCCATTCTGGCAGCGGTGGTTCTGCAGGTTCTGCTTCTGGAAGGCGGGCCCCATGCCGGCCGGATCGTGCTGCACCATACGCTGCCCGACATGGCTCTTGCAGGGCTTGAAGCCATTGCGGCCGGCATTCTTCCCGCTTATCTGATCCGCTACCTGTTCCGGCATGACCTGATGCCCGAGATTCTAAAGGTGCCGGTCATCCTTACCCTGGCCCTTATCGTGTTTCAGCTTTGCACGATCGAGCTGGAAGGGGCGGGACTTATCGCCGTGACGATTTTCGGCATGACCCTGTCCAATCTGCATATCGCCGGCATGAACGAGCTGCGGCGCACCAAGGAATCCCTGGTGGTGCTGATTGTCTCCGTACTGTTCATTCTGCTGACGGCTGATCTGCACCGGAGCGTTCTGGAACGCCTTTCCATTCCGGTGCTCTTTCTCACCCTGAGCCTGATGTTCGTCGTGCGGCCATTGGGTATTTTCCTGACCACGATCGGGACCAACATGACCTGGCAGGAGCGGGTGTTTGTCGGCTGGATCGCGCCGCGCGGCATCGTGGCCGCCGCTGTTGCCGGTGCGGCCGGGCTGAAGCTTTCAGCTGTTGGCTATCCCTCAGCTGACATGATCATGCCGGCTGTGTTCGCGTTGATTGCCGCCACGATGATCTGCAATGGCTTCACGCTGGGGCCGCTGGCGCGCCTGCTGCACCTGTCGCAATCAACCGAGCATGCGCTGGCGATCGTGGGGGCCAATCCCTGGTCGATCGATCTGGCGGCCTGCCTCAACCGGGAAGGGGTGCCTGTGCTGCTGGTGGACAATCGCGCCCATGCCCTGTTTCCCGCTCTCCAGAAAGGCATTCCGGTCCTGAAGGCGGAGCTTCTTTCAGAATATGGCCAGGAATCCCTTGAAGAACGACCGGTGGATTATCTGGTCGCGGTGACGCGGGACTGTTTCTATAACGGCGTGGTCTGTGCGCACCTGGCTCCGCATCTGGGCCGCCAGCGCGTTTATCAGGTCAGTCCCGGCGTGGCGCGGCTTGATTTCTATCACGGCCTCTCCCGTGATGCGCGCGGCAAGGTCCTGGGCCTGCCAAGCTGGAGCTGGAGCCTGTTTGAAACCCGCTTCCAGAAGGGGTGGCGTTTTGTGAGCAAACGCGTCACTGAGGAAAATCAGGCGAGCTTGAGCAACTGCGATCACTGCATGGATATTCTGATGACCCGGCGCGGTGATATGTCCATCTGCTCAGAGGAAGATCCTCCTTCCCTGACCCCTCAACCGGGAGATCTGCTGGTCTGCATGATGCCCAAAGAGATGGTCGAGCAAACGGAAGCGGCCCAACGCGTCAGCTGAACTGGTCGGGGTCGGGCAGATCGGTCTGCGTCTGTGGCCAAGCGTGCAAGGCTCTGACATAATTTGCCGCTATACCTTTCGGGACCGTATGATCTGCCAATCTCCCTTCAGCTTGCCTCAAAGGCAGTTGGCAGGACTGCTCAGGAAACTGATCAACAGCAAACAGGAAGCCTTATGACCGCCTGGCGCCCCATTCTGGTAGTCGATGATGATGATGCCCTGCGTCCCCTGCTGGCAGCACAGTTCCGTTCAGGCGGCGGAATGGCCGTGCAGGAGGCGAGGACCATTGAGGAAGCACGTCAGCTTCTGAATGCGCCTGATGCGCGCTTTGATGCCATTCTCCTGGATGTCACCCTGCCGGATGGTGATGGGCGGGATTTCTGTGCCGAATTGCGAAAGACAGGTCACCGGATGCCGATCATCATGCTGACAGGGTCGGATGATGAACATGACATCGTTCGGGGATTGGATGCCGGGGCCAATGATTACGTTGTCAAACCTTTCCGCATGGGCGAACTCCAGGCCCGTCTGCGGGCCCAGCTCCGCTTGTTTGAAAACAGTGAGGATGTCGTTTTCGAAATCGGCCCTTATGAATTCCGGCCGGCCAAGAAACAGCTTCTGGACCGGACCAACGGACAACGCATTCATCTCACTGAAAAAGAAACGGCCATCCTGAAATTTCTCTATCGTGCTGAAGGCGCGCCCGTCGCCCGGCAGGTTCTGCTCAATGAAGTGTGGGGTTACAACTCTGCTGTTACGACCCACACATTGGAGACCCATGTCTATCGCCTGCGCCAGAAAATTGAGCGCGATCTGGAAGGCGCCAAGCTCCTGGTGACTTCGGGGGGCGGATATTGCCTGGCCCTGCCGCGCGAGCGGCAAAGCTGAGCGCCTGCAAGCGGAAAACCGGGTGGAGAATCTGATAGGCGCGCAGAAAAATTTATGGCAGAAATGCAGCGCCGGAGAAGATGAACAGGCGCGTGGCTGCTGAAGAGGCTCTGCCAGTCAGACAGCTTACCTAGGTGCCGCTTGCGGCGGAGCCCTTGGGATTGTGAACAAGACTGGAGGAGTGGTCGGATTTCTCGCCGTGTTGTCAAATTGCTGATCGGGTGTCTGGTTGGCGCGGTGTTTCTGGCCCTTGTTCTGCATCATGTTGATGTTCGCAAGGTCTGGCATGAAATGCTGCGGGCCCATCCCGGGCCACTGTTACTGGCCTGTCTTTTCCTGCTGCTGGCTTACTTGGTCCGGGCTGAGCGCTGGTATCTGACCCTGCGGGCGGTCAATTCCTCCCTGGCCCGAATGGGCACGACCGGCATTTTCATGATGGGCATTGCCGCCAACTGCATTCTCCCTTTCCGGCTGGGAGATTTCATGCGGGGCACGATGTTCAATCGGCGCCTGGGGGTCAATGCCTCGGGTGCGCTGGTGACTATCCTGGTGGAAAAGATTATTGATCTGCTCACCATCATTCTCGCCGGCGGCATCGCCCTTATGGCGCTGCCTAAGAAAGCGACGGCGGAATTTCATGGCGTGGGCGGCGGCATCGTTCTGATGGTCGGTCTGGGGCTGGTTCTGTCGCTGTTTTTCATGAAATACGTCCGTGCCATCGTGATCTGGATGGTGGAAGTGATCCTGCGCGCCGCTCCCGGTCCCCGTGCGCGTATTAGTGCTCTGGCCGGCGAGGCTTTTGATGCGCTTGATATGGTGGCGCATCCGAAGATGCTCCCCGTCCTGCTGGGATGGTCGGTAGTGTCATGGGGTTTGGAAGGCTGCGCTTTCTGGGAAGTGGCGCGTGCTATGCCGGTACTGGCTGACCCTTCAGCCGCCTGGGTCGCCATGCCGGTCGCGACCCTTTCCACCGCTTTGCCCGGCACGCCTGGCTCGGTAGGCACCTTCGACTTCTTTGCAGCCCGTACCATGCGGCTTCTGGGAAATTCCCATAACGCTTCAACAGCTTATGCGTTTCTCGTGCATGCGACGGTGCTGCTGGTGCCGGTAGTTCTGGGGGGCGGTTTCTTTATCGTCGATTATCTCAGGAAACACGTTTTCCACAAAAACACTTCCAACTGATCCGCGTGCTGCGGCGCACTGCTGGAAGAGACTGCGCAGAATATTTTTACAGTGCCAGGGTTGCACAGACCGGAACGTGATCGGACGGACGTTCCCAGTCGCGCACGTCTTTGAGAACGCTGATATCGGTAAGGGCTGGTAACAGGTCTGGGGTCAGCCAGATATGATCCAGCCGTCGCCCGCGATTGGACTTGCGCCAGTCCCGGTTGCGATAGGACCACCAGGTGAACAGAGCGGTCGGCTCAGGGATGAAGTGACGCATGGCATCCTGAAATCCTGCTTCCATCCAAGCCAGGAGACGCTCGGTTTCAGGCGGGGTATGGCTGACGATCTTGAGAAGCTGCTTGTGGCTCCAGACATCATGCGCAAGTGGGGCGATGTTGAGATCGCCTACCAGAACGCACCGTCTGGGCGGATGTTTTCTGAACCAGGCAGCTGTTTCTTCAATGAAGGCCAGCTTATGGGCAAATTTTTCGTTCTGGAGCGGATCGGGCACATCTCCGCCCGCAGGCACATAAAAATTATGCACCCGCACGGCCCCCGACCCTGTTTCCACGTCAGCAGCCACATGGCGGCAATCGCTGCGCCCGCACCAGAGGGGCAGATCCTCTACAGCCCTCAGCGGCAGCCGTGAGAGAATGGCCACCCCATTATAACCCTTCATGCCCTGGTAATGCAGGTGAGCGTATCCCAGCTTCCTGACCTCTTCATGGGGGAAGAGGGGATCGGGGACCTTTGTCTCCTGAAGACAGATGACATGCGGACGCCGCTCAGCCGTAAGGCGTGCCAACAATGGCAGACGCAGACGGAGTGAATTGATGTTCCAGGTCATCAGCTGCAGGGCCTGGGAGTTGGAAACGGTGTCTGTCATGTCATCTGTCATCAGGGGCCTGAGAGGTGGCGGAAAAAGAGGGAATACTTCTGGAGCGGCTGTGCCTGAGATGAAAGAAAAAAGGAAATCACGCGTATTTCTTTTTATAACTTTGATAATTCGTTTTTCTTTCCCATCTGTATGGGAGAGCTCGGGAAAAGTAGCCAAAGGGTAGAGCGGATAAGCGTGTACCAACCATTTCCATAAAGTGCATTCTCTACCGGACAGGATTTTTCAGAAAGTGTGTGCAGAAAAAATGCTGACATTTGATACCCATATCGACATTTCCTGGCCCGAGCTTACCTCTGAGGGACTGCCGGCCTGGGAAAGAGAGGAAAGCACGCCTGAAGCGCAGACCTGTTTCAGTCTTCCCCAGGCGCGGGAAGGGGGGCTGAGTGCGGCCTGTCTGGTAGCCTATGTGCCGCAGGGCCCTCTGAGTGCTGCCGGGCATGAGGCGGCCTGGAAACGGGTGCAGGCGATGCTGGAGGTCATCCATGTGCTTGGCGCTCCGGGCGCACCCCATGCCCGGACTGTGAAAAAGGCCGCTGATGTGCAGGGAGCTGTGGGGGCAGGGCAGGTGGCCCTGGTGCCTGTGATTGAAAACGGGTACGCGGTTGGCGAGGACCCGGCGCGCCTGGAAGCCCTCGTTCGCCGCTTCGGGGTGCGCTACATGACGCTGACGCATAACGGGCACAATCTCCTGGCCGATTCAGCTGTCGTGCGAAGCGGGCCGGCTGAAAGCCATGGCGGCCTGTCGGCACTGGGACGCGCGATGATTGAGACAATGAACCGGCACGGTGTCCTGGTTGATGTGTCGCATGCGGCCAAGAGCACCATGATGCAGGCTGTGGCCCACTCATCTGTACCCGTTTTTGCCAGTCATTCCTGTGTGCGCAGTCTCTGCGACCATCCGCGCAACCTCGATGATGAACAGTTGGATGCGTTGAAGGAAAGTGGCGGGGTGTTACAGGTCACGGCCATGCCGCCTTTCCTGCGTCGTGGTGGGGGTGGGGATCTGACTGATCTGGTGCGCCATATCCGTTATGCGGTCGACCGGCTGGGGATTGAGCATGTCGGTATCTCATCGGATTTCGACGGGGGTGGCGGCGTGGCCGGTTGGCAGAATGTAGCGCAATGCCGAAATGTCACACAGGCTCTGAAGGCAGCTGGGTTTGATGCCAGTGAGATTGAGGCTCTTTGGGGCGGAAATATGATGCGTTTGCTGGCGCTGGCTGAACGGAAGGCTGCTGACGCCTGAGCTTGCGGCCTGTCAAGCCACTTGACCGGGAAGAATCGGAGAAAGAGAGAAATTTTGTCCACTATTTTTCCTGAGGAGGGGATTGACAGCTTTTCTGGGTGAGCGAGGGAATAATTTTTTCCGGATCTCTTAAACGAATATCAAAAAACCGCAGTTTTCCTAGGCTTTCGGGAAAATGCCTAAAAAACGGGCAATCTATAACCAGCATAGGCATTCCCTTTGCTGCAACCATCTACCCTGAATATATTCACAGCTTTATCCACAGGAACGGTGGATGAGTCCCGGCCCAGGGAAATACATCTATGACTGAAGAGAAAATGAGATTGGAAAACGACGGGAAACCGGTATTTCGCGGGGTCAGAGCTATCAAGGAAGCGCTCAGGACCATTCCGTCGAATCCTGGTGTCTACCGCATGATCGGGCAGAAAGGGGAAGTGCTTTACGTAGGCAAGGCGCTGAATCTGAAAAAGCGCGTCACCTCGTACACGCATCTGCAGCGACTCCCCAATCGACTCAAGACCATGGTTTCACGGACGGTCGAGATGGAGATCGTCGTGACGCGCACGGAGGCCGAAGCGCTTCTGCTGGAAGCCAATTACATCCGGAAAATGCAGCCGCACTTCAACATCCTGTTGAAGGACGACAAAAGTTATCCCTGGTTGGCCATTACCCGCGACGAGTTCCCGCGCCTTATGCGCCATCGTGGCAAACCGCAGAAGGGAGCTGCTTACTGGGGCCCCTTTGCCACCTCACGTGCGGTCATGCAGACCCAGCAGGTGCTGGAACGCTCATTTCTGCTGCGCTCCTGCACGGACGCGGTCTTTTCCTCGCGGACCCGTCCCTGTCTTCTTTATCAGATCAAGCGTTGTTCTGCGCCGTGTGTGGGACGGATCTCCACGCCGGAATACCGTAACCTGGTGACGCAGGCCAAGGAGTTCCTCAATGGGGGCGCTCAGACTCTGCAACAGACCCTGACCCGTGAGATGGAAGCGGCGTCTGAGGCCATGGCTTATGAGCGGGCTGCGTTGATCAGAGACCGGATCCGCAGCTTTACCAGCCGGATGGCTTCCAGTGCCATCAATCCCACGACAATTGATGAAGCGGATGTCATGGCCATTTCGCAGCAGGGGGGATGTAGCTGCATTCAGGTCGTCTTCATCCGTGGCGGGCGCAACAATGGCAACCGGGCTTTTTATCCGGTTCACGACGTTGATGAGACAGCTGAGGATGTGCTCGGCGCGTTCATGCTGCAGTTTTATGATGATAAGACCCCGCCCCCACAGGTGCTGGTCAATGTAGGGCTGCCTGAGGAAAAGCTCCTGGGGGAGGCCCTGTCGCTGCAGAGAGGGCGCAAGGTCCAGATCGCAGTACCCCAGAGGGGTGAGAAAAGAATGGTCACGGACCATGCCGTTCTCAATGCCCGCGAGGCGCTGGAGCGCAAGATGGCTGAAAGTGCCGGCCAGAAACAGCTTCTGGACGGCATCGCGACCCTGTTCAAGTTGCCCCAAAGCCCCAAGCGCATTGAAACCTATGACAACTCCCACATCATGGGGCAGTCGCCTTACGGGGTTATGATCGTGGGCGGTCCGGAAGGCTTCAACAAGCGGGCTTACCGAAAATACGCCATTCGTGGGCCGGTAGCGCCAGGGGATGATTTCGGCATGATGCGCGAGGTGATGAACCGGCGCTTTGCGCATGTCGCCAAAGAAGGCGAGGACAAGGCCGCCCAGAGCCCTGACTGGCCTGATCTGCTGCTGATCGATGGCGGCAAGGGGCAGGTGAGTGCCGTGCAGAAAATGCTTGCAGAGCTGCAAGTCACTTCCGTGCCGGTTGTCGGCATTGCCAAGGGCGTAGACCGCAATGCCGGACGGGAATGGTTTCACAAGGAAGGGATGGAACCGTTCCAGCTGCCGGAGCGTGACCCGGTGCTCTTCTACCTGCAGCGCCTGCGGGATGAAGCACACCGTTTTGCCATCACCACGCACCGAGCAGGGCGCTCCAAGGCCTTCGTGCATTCAACCCTTGATGATGTACCGGGCATCGGACCCGTGCGCAAGAAAGCCCTGCTGACCCGCTTCGGATCGTTGCGCAACGTGCGGCAGGCAGCGCTGGAGGAGCTTGAGGAAGTGCCGGGTATCAACCGTGAGACGGCCCAATCGATCTACGGGTTTTTCCACCCTGAATGGATCCGGACGCAGGGGGTACCTCTGGAAGAGGGCACTGAGGAGAATAATGGGGGCCTGGTGGAGGAAGAAGAGATGAAATTTGGCGGGAATCGGCTGAAAAACCTGTCCAGGCTTCCTGAAGTGACAGCCGACAAAGGCCCTGAGGTTGAGGAAGCTCCGTGAAACGTCTTACATGCTGGAAAGACGTTGACGCTCTGCGAAGGGCGAATCACTTGGACACGAGCGGATGCTGACAGATCTTCCCAATCTTCTGACCCTCTTCCGTATTGCCAGCATTCCAGTGCTGCTACTGCTGCTCGCCTGTCATACCGGTGCGACGGACGTGGCGGCTTTCTGCATTTACGTTCTGGCCTGTCTGACTGATTATTTCGATGGCGCTCTGGCCCGCCGCCGATGCCAGCATTCGGAGCTGGGTCGGATGATGGATCCCATCGCCGACAAGCTCCTTGTGGGTGCCCTTCTGATGGACCTTGCAGGTCTGGGTCGGCTGCCCTGTTTTTCGCTCTATGCGGCGATTGCGATCATGCTGCGCGAGATCCTGGTCAGCGGATTGCGCGAATATATGGCCTCCCATGGCGCCAAGCTTCCTTCCACACGTCTGGCCAAATGGAAAACGGCTTTGCAGATGATAGCGCTGGGATTTCTGGTCCTGGGCGCGCAAGGGGCGGCTGTTTTTAATGTTCCTGGAAATTTTGTGGAAAAAACTGGTGCAGGATTGCTCTGGCTCTCAGTAATTCCGACTCTTGTGAGTGGTTGGGGATATCTTCGCGAAGCATTTATCCGTATGAAAGGTTAACCCGAAAATATTGTGCCTCAGGGCTGGGCTCAGTTTCCACTATGGCATGAATGACTTTCCGGGGAGGTCCAGATTGTGTTCCTGCGAGGGTGGCTGGTATTTTGAAAACTAAAGTAATCGCTTTCCACCCGCGATATCCGCTGAGATGGGGAGAAGGAATGAAAAAAATCTCCGTATTGATGCTGGGTATGGTTGTAAGCGGGTGTGCGGATTTCGGGAATTATCTCGACCAGACCCTCAATCCCTGGGGACCGGCCAACTCTCCCATCGGAGACAGCGAAACTTTTCAGCGGGTGCGTGGAAACGGGAAAACACAGCTAGCACCGCTGGCTATGGAGAATGGTGACGTCTGGCCAGGCGCTCCGGCGCCAGTGCCCAGCCTGCAGGATGTCAGCAATCCTGATAGTGTTTTCAACCTGGAAGGCGGGAAGTCCGTTTCAGCTCTCAATGCGGACCTGCGTGAGCAGCTCGGCAATGGCGAGACCCTGTCTATCGGAGAAGAGACGGCACGCCAGCGTGGTATTGCGCGGCAGAGTGAGGCTTATACCGGCGCGCAATGGCAGCTCCCCTCCCATGTGGCAGACCGGGCCTCTCACTTCATGGAGAAAAAGACGGATGCAACGGTGGCGATTCCCAACGGGGATGGCACCACCACTCTCATAGCGCCGGACGGCTCCATCAGGGTGATCCGGGGCATGCCTGCCGCTGTGTCGGGGGGACGCAGACCTCTTGCAGGCTCGCATCTGCCCGGCAGGTAAAGACCTGTTGGGCGAGGAGAGCTGAAGAGAGGAAGTAAATAATCCGGCAGGGCTTGACCCGACACGGTTAAGCCCGCATTGTGCGCCCAATTAATTGAGCAGCAGCCATAGCCCTGATTGAGGCAGAGGCGGCTTCTCGCTTGTGGCAGTCGTCAGAGGAATATCATGGCCAAGACAAACGTTATTCAGATCCGTCTCGTTTCTTCTGCAGATACGGGATATTTCTACGTTACGAAGAAAAATGCGCGTTCTGCGACTGGCAAGCTTGAAATGCGCAAATATGATCCGGTCGTGCGCAAGCACGTCGTGTTTCGCGAAGCCAAGATCAAATGAACGCGTGAGAGATCCGGACATTATATCTTGAAAAGCGGCTCCTTCGGGAGCCGTTTTTTTATGGCAGTTCGGGAAGCGCTTTTTCAGCAGTGCAGCAGCAACCGTGAGAGACCGCAGTGATCGGTAAAGAGTAATCAGTAAAGATGATCATGATCGCCGTAGGGCACGATGATCTCATCGGACTGACTGGTATTGAGCATTGCTCTACTGCGTTCGTCGAGAATATCGCGGTCCAGTGACTGTTCGCTGAGTTCAGCCACGCGTCGCCGCCAGATATCCTGTTCCTGGTGGGCATTCTTAAGCGCAGTCTCAGCCTGCTGGCGCAGAGTGAGCTGCTCCTGGTAAGCCTGGATCCCGTGTTCTCCCCTAAGCGCATTCCAGATGAAATACCCTGTCAGCAGTAGAAATATCAGAGGGGGAAGGATGGCCTGAAGACCGCGACGGATAATCACGCCAACTTTCATCATAACCTCCTGGCTGCCAGTTGAAGGGAGAGGGAGAAGATAGATTTCTGCTCAACAGAGAGACTACATGCTTTTCCGGGGAAGTCAGCACAAAAGGCTTCCGTCCTTAAAGAGAACGGAAGCCTTTGACGGCCCGGGCTGAAAGGGCCGTCCAAGTGCTGAGACCTGAAAAGATCAGTAGCGCGTCAGGATGCTGCGACCGGCATATTCAGCTGCGTCACCAAGCTGTTCCTCAATGCGGAGCAGCTGGTTGTATTTGGCCATACGGTCGGAGCGCGACAGGGAACCGGTCTTGATCTGACCGCAATTCACGGCGACAGACAGATCAGCGATGGTGCTGTCTTCCGTCTCACCGGAACGATGGCTCATCACGCAGCGATAACCAGCCTTGTGAGCGACATCGACAGCCTTGAGGGTTTCCGTCAGGGTGCCGATCTGGTTGACCTTGACCAGCAGGGCATTAGCAACATGCTTCTTGATGCCTTCGATGACACGGTCAGGGTTGGTCACGAACAGATCATCACCGACCAGCTGGATCTTGTTGCCAAGGCGCTTGGTCAGCTCTTCCCATCCGGTCCAGTCATCTTCAGCCAGACCGTCTTCGATGGAGACGATGGGATATTTGTTCACGAGCTCTTCCAGATAGTCGATCATCTGGCTGGAGGTCAGGCTCTTGCCTTCGCCCTTCAGCTCGTATTTGCCATCCTTGTAGAATTCGCTGGCAGCGCAATCCATGGCAAAGGTTACGTCTTCACCGATTTTGTAGCCGGCATCACCAACCGCTTTCACCAGCAGGCTCAGGGCCTGGTCGGCGGATTTCAGATCGGGGGCGAAGCCGCCTTCATCACCGACATTGGTGTTGAGGCCCTGGCCCTTGAGATCCTTTTTCAGCGCGGCGAACACCTCGGCACCCATCCGCAGACCTTCAGCGAAGGTGGGCGCGCCAACTGGCTGGATCATGAATTCCTGGAAGTCGATGGCATTGTCAGCATGCTCACCACCGTTGATGACGTTCATCATCGGAACGGGGAGAAGGTGGGCAAAAGTGCCGCCGACATAAGCATAAAGGGGCAGATCCAGCTCTTCAGCTGAAGCGCGGGCGACAGCCAGGGACACGCCCAGGATGGCATTGGCGCCGAGACGGCTTTTGTTGGCCGTGCCATCAAGCTCGAGCATGGCTTTGTCGATGGAGATCTGGTCTTCGGAATCCATGCCGAGAAGGGTTTCGGCAATTTCCGTGTTCACGGCGTTGACGGCTTTCTGCACGCCTTTGCCGAAGAAGCGGTTTTTATCTCCGTCACGGAGCTCAACGGCTTCATGCGCGCCGGTGGAGGCACCGGACGGAACGGCAGCGCGTCCCACAACGCCGGAATCAAGCGTAACCTCAACCTCAACCGTGGGGTTGCCACGGCTGTCGAGGATTTCACGGGCAAGAATATCAACAATGGCGCTCAAGGGGATCTCTCCTGACTCTATGCGGCGGAGGCTCCCTTGCCTAAGATCAGGCGCAGTTCCTCCGCAATTCATATTTACCAGTCTCAAAAACGGTGCCTGAGGTCAATTGATGTGAAACCTTTTCCTGCCCTGGTCGTGGCATTGAACCTCGTGGCGGCATTCGCTGTCTTGACTTCAGGCAGCATTCTTTTCATGGCTGGAACTTTCCGCCCCCTGCCGGAAATTTCCGTGGCCCTGCTGGCTTTCGGCGGTTGTCTGGGGGCATTTGAAGGGGCGGTGCACTGGGGTTTTACCATTGATCGCCCCGATGTGATTCTCCCGCGTGCCAATCCACTGACTGACCGTCGCCGTGCCTGGTTGGGAGGAGGGGCGTTGCTGTGGTTCTGGCTTGCGCTGTGTGTGGGGCTGCTATGCAGCTTCAAGGCTGGTTTTCTGTTGGAGGCGCTGGGGTTCGCCTTCCAGTTTGCCATTGAGCGAATCGCAGGCCGCTGGGGGCGCCTGCCCCCCGGCTACCAGCACGTCAAGCTGGCTTTCACGGTTCTGGTTGAAATCGGCCTGGTTCTGGCCGCCCTTTCGCCCCAGGGTAAAGTCTGATCAGTCTGTTAAGCTGGCAGAACGCGTCCGAAGTGGGGGTTTTTCACCAGCGCATCAATTTGCTGGAGCTGACGCAAGAGGGTCTCCAGCTCAGACAGGGGCACCATGGTCGGCCCGTCGCTGGGAGCATGGTCGGGGTCCTGATGCGTTTCGATGAAGACTGCCGCAATGCTCGTGGCGACCGCAGCGCGCGCCAGGGGAGCAACGAACTGGCGTTCACCACCTGTGGCTGTGCCGAGCGCGCCTGGTTGCTGGACGGAATGGGTGGCATCGAAAACAACCGGGAAACCTGTTTGCGCCATGATCGGCAGGCCGCGCATGTCATTGATCAGTTGGCCGTAACCGAAACAGGTGCCGCGCTCGCACAGTAGAATGTTGTCGTTTCCTGTCGAGGTGATTTTCTCCACCACGTTCGCCATGGCTTGGGGGGCGAGAAACTGACCCTTTTTCACGTTAATGGCGCGCCCGGTGCGTCCGGCGGCCAGCAGCAGATCAGTCTGGCGACACAGGAAGGCCGGAATCTGCAGAACATCCACGGCCGAAGCGACAGGGGCACATTGGTCAGGCGCATGCACGTCTGTCAGCACGGGAACAGCATATTTTTCCCGCACCTCGGCCAGGATATCCAGCCCCTGGGTCATGCCCACGCCGCGCGGCCCCTGCAGAGAGCTGCGGTTGGCCTTGTCATAGCTGCTCTTGTAAATCAGCCCCATGCCCAGCTTGCGGCACAGGCTTGTCAGGCCCTGGGCCATTTCCAGCGCATGCTGCCGTGACTCGATCTGACACGGCCCCGCGATCAGAACCAGTGGCTGCGTCTGACCGAGGGTGAGCGATCCGACGCGGACTGTCATGGGGTCGCTGTTTCCGCAGAGTGCTTCCTGTGCTCCTCCTGAGCGGCTGCAATGAAGCTTGCGAAAAGCGGATGGGGATTGAAGGGCTTTGACAGGAGCTCCGGATGATACTGCACGCCGATGAACCAGGGATGGTCAGGGTATTCCACGACTTCCGGGAGCACCCCATCAGGCGACAGGCCTGAAAACTTCAAGCCGGCTTCTTCCAGCTGCTCGCGGTAATGCACGTTCACTTCCCAGCGATGGCGGTGGCGCTCGCGGATTTCCGTCTCGCCGTAGATCTCTGCCGCATGCGAGCCTTTGGCCAACCGCGCCGGATAAGCCCCCACGCGCATTGTGCCGCCCAGGTCACCGCCTTCGCGTCGGCGGAGCAGCTCGGTTCCCTGGGCCCATTCGGTCATCAGCCCCACGAGCGGTTCCTCAGTCGGGCCGAATTCGGTGGAGGAAGCCTTGGGGAGGCCGGCCAGGGAACGGGCGCATTCTATGACGGCCATCTGCATGCCGAAGCAGATGCCCAGGAAGGGAACCTTATGGGTACGCGCATAGCGGACAGCCCTTATTTTCCCTTCCGAGCCGCGTGCGCCGAAGCCACCAGGCACGAGAATGCCATCCGCTTTGCCAAGACGCCGATGGGCTTCTTCATCCGTCTCCAGGTCCTCAGCATCGATCCATTCCATGCGCACACGGACATTGTTGGCGATGCCGCCATGCAGAAGGGCTTCAGCGAGGGATTTATAGCTGTCGAGCAGGGCCGTGTATTTGCCGACAATGGCAATGACCACTTCTCCCTGTGGCTCGCGGATCGCGTGGACGACCTTTTCCCAGCGTGTCAGGTCAGGAGCTTCATCATGGGGAAGGCCGAAATATTTCAGAACCTCGCGATCCATGCCCTGCTCATGATAGGCGATGGGGCAGGCATAGATCGTATCGACATCCAGTGCCGCAATGACAGCCTCGGGGCGCACATTGCAGAAGCTGGCGATTTTCTGGCGCTCGTTCTGGGGGATGGGTCGGTCGGAGCGGCATAGCAGCATCTGCGGCTGGATGCCGACATTCTGGAGCTCCTTGACCGAGTGCTGCGTAGGCTTGGTCTTCAGTTCCCCGGCGGAGGGAATATAGGGCAGCAGGGTCAGGTGAACGCACATCGTCTGGTCATGACCCAGATCATTGCGGAGCTGGCGGATGGCTTCCAGGAAAGGCAGGCTTTCGATATCGCCGACCGTGCCGCCGATTTCCACCAGGACGAAATCATACCCGTCCGTGTCTGAGACCACCGTTTCCTTGATGGCATCAGTGATATGGGGAATGACCTGCACGGTCGCGCCGAGATAATCGCCCCGTCTTTCGCGGGCAATCACATCCGAGTAGATGCGCCCGGTCGTCGTGTTGTCGCTGCGACGGGCGTGAACACCGGTAAACCGTTCATAATGCCCAAGATCCAGATCGGTCTCGGCCCCGTCATCGGTGATGAAGACTTCCCCGTGCTGATAGGGACTCATCGTTCCCGGATCGACATTGAGATAGGGGTCCAGCTTGCGCAGGCGCACTGTGTGCCCGCGCGCCTGGAGAAGGGCTGCCAGGGCAGCGGAGGCAATCCCTTTTCCGAGGGAGGAAACCACTCCCCCGGTGATGAATACAAAGCGCGTCATGGGAGCTCTCCATACACTGAAGAACGTCCTGGTGAAAAGAGGTCCGCTTCAGTGAGTGGCAGGGGTGACCGGTGTGCTGGCTGACGGCTGGGTGGCCTGGGAAGGTGCAGGGGGGGCTGCTAGGAGATCATGGCCGTTCTGGCCGCCGGAAGCGCCTTTATTCAGGACAGCCAGAAGCAGGCAGAACAGCATGAAGAGGGCGGCCAGAATGCTTGTCGCGCGTGTCAGGAAGGTTGCCGTGCCGCGACCTGTCATGAAAGAGCCGGCCCCTTGCCCGCCGCCAATGCCGAGTCCACCGCCTTCGCTGCGCTGCAGAAGAATAACAGCGATCAGGGCGAGAGAAACCAGAATGGTCAGAATGGTCAGCAGAGTGCTCATGCGCTTCTTCAGGCTCCGATGAGAAAAGGGGAAGGGATCCGTTTAATCTTCTTTGGGATGCGGGGCAAATTCCGCCCATGCAGCAGCTGGTATCTGTGGTTCACTTCTTTGAGTATTCAATTATTCCGGTATTCCGGGGCCTTCCTCCGGGTATTCGATCTCAGTTTGATGGCGCCCCTTTGCCCGTGGCCGGTTGAGAAGCAGCCTTGTCCTTGTTTTTGGCAGAGGTGGAGTTTTTGGCAGGTGAGGGGGGAAAACGTTTGGGAAGGGGTTTGCCTGACGCTTCACGTTCCGCCACGGTGGCAGCGGCCTTAATGATTTCTAGGAAGCTCTTGGCCTGCAGGCTGGCGCTTCCTACCAGCACGCCCCCCAGTCCCGGAACCGAAAGGATAGGAAGCGCCTGAGCTGAAGTGACCGACCCACCGTAAAGTATCGGGGTGTCCACATCGTCTGCCATAAGATGCATGGGCAGCAGGGCCTGGATGAGGCGGATCTTGTGGACCAGCTCCTTGCGTGAAGGCATGACGCCGCTGCCGATGGCCCAGACGGGCTCATAAGCCAGCAGGCCCTTGAAGTCCCGGGTGAGGGAGCCTTCAATCTGCTGAGCCAGAACACTGGCTGCCCGTCCCTCGTTCCGTTCGGTCAGATGCTCGCCCACGCACACGACCGGCACCA
The DNA here is from genome assembly GCF_006542375.1 of Oecophyllibacter saccharovorans. Lineage (GTDB taxonomy): Bacteria > Pseudomonadota > Alphaproteobacteria > Acetobacterales > Acetobacteraceae > Oecophyllibacter > Oecophyllibacter saccharovorans. The sequence goes on from NZ_CP038143.1 coordinate 1,819,310, forward strand.
GCCCGGCAGCGGTGGCTGCTTTGACCTTCTGGCGCACGATCGCATCGGTTTCCTGGTGGTTCTGACGCCGTTCCGAATGCCCCAGAATCACGTATTTCACACCCAGATCAGCCAGCATCTGCGCTGAAATATCGCCAGTAAAGGGGCCTGAAGGGGTGGGGTAACAGTCCTGAGCCCCCAGGGCCAGTTGCTGAGGGGTGAGCCGGTCCTTCTCCAGCACCGTATGGACGCCATGCAGCTGTGTATAAGAGGGGCAGATGACTGTCTGCACAGGGAGGGGCGGCAGGCTTGCCAGGCCAGAGGCGATGTCCCGGGCCAGCTGGATTCCCTGATCGTAGCGGGCCTGCATTTTCCAGTTTCCGATAACGTATTTGGAAACGGTGCTCATTCTGGCTTCCCCTGCTCAGCATCATAGAGACTGGTGAGAGACGCAGCGCAACGCTGGTCAAGTGCCGGTGAGGGCATTATGTTGGCGGCAAGTCTAACGGGCTTTGCGTGCAAGCGCTATCCTGTCCCGAGACTATCCTGCCATGAGATGAAGTGACACCTGCCCTCCATGATTACTGCCCTGCGCCGATTTCTCGTTGACAGCTGGTTCGGTCGAGCCCTGATCCTGCTGTGTTTCATCGCCTTTGTCGGGTTTGGGGCCTATGCCGGCCTGAGCGGCAGTTTCAGCAGCGGGGCTGACGTGGTGGTGATCGGCCATGAGGGGATCACGCCCCAGCAGCTGGGTCGTGCGATCGACCAGCAGGTTGTGGGGCTGGAGAACAGGGGCATTCCTACCGCTGCCCTGGCCCAGCCTGGCGCGCAGCAGGAAATCGGCCAGGAGGTTCTGAGAAACATGGTGATCGGACGCGAAGCCGCCCTGGCTGCCAGGCGGAACGGCATCAGCGTCAGTGATGCGCTGATTCGCGAGACGGTCTTTTCAATGCCGGAGTTCCGCAACGCGCGCGGTCAGTTCGACCGCCAGAAGATGCTCACGCTCCTGCAGCGCAACGGGCTGGACGAGAACTACCTGATTTCCCAGACAAAACAGTTCCTGTTCACTGAGGCGACCTTGCTGGGCCTGGGGGACAGCGCGCAGGTGCCTGCCTCCCTGACAGCCATGGTGGCCCGCTTTCTGACGCAGCATTATGTGGTCGACGTGATTGAGCTGCCTTTTGAAGCCAGCACTGCTTCTCTGCCCCAGCCCACCGAAGCCCAGCTGCACCGTTTTTATGACAATCATCCCGCCCAGTTTTCAGCGCCGGAACTGCGCCATGCCCGCATTGTGGCCATGACCCCTGATACCGTCGCCGCTTCTCTGCAGGTGCCTGACAAGATCGTGCATGAAGTCTATGTGGAAAGAGCGCGTGATTATAATCAGCCGGAACTGCGCAGCGTGAAGGTGATGGGAACCTCAAGCGCCGTGCAGGCCCAGGAGATCGCCCAGGCCTGGCACAAACACGCGGACTGGAAAGAGCTTCAGAAACGTTTCCCCCAGGCCATCCCGGTAAGCCTTGACGGGGCCCGGCGCGAAGATCTGCCTGACGCGGCACTTGCTAAAGCTGTCTTTGCAGCCCCACTTGGAAAAGTGACGGGCCCCGTACGGACTGATTCCGGCTGGGCCGTTCTGCTGGTAAGTGTCATCACACCGCCGCACCTGACGACTGAAGCGCAAGCCAAACCCGGCATCATCGCTGAAATCCAGAAGCTCCAGGGACCTGCCTTGCTGAAAAGCCGTGCAAAAGCCTTTCAGGAAGCCGTGGCAGGCTCGACCAATCTGGAAAAAATTCCTGCCGATCTCGGCGCCGTACCCGCCTCCGGCCGGCTGGACGCCCAGGGCCGGACCGAAGCAGGGATGCCCGCGCCTCTGCCTGGCACCCCCACCATGCAGAGCGCCATCGTGCGCCAGATCTTCAGCCAGCGGAAAGGAGCGCTGCCCCATGTCGTGACCCTGGCTGACGGGAGTGCGTTTGCTGTGCTGGTGGATGACGTGGTGCCCAGCCACCCCCGGAATTTTGAGGAAAGCCAGGCCGATGTGCGCAGCGCCTGGCTCCAGGCTGCCCGCAAACGGGCGCAGAATGAGCAGGCCACCGCTTTGCTGCAGAAGGCAAAGACAGGGTCTCTGGCCGCAGCGGTGACGGCCACCCCGCTGGCACCGCAGCTTCAGAAGGATCAGGTGGTTACACATCTGAAATCCCTGCCGAAAGCCCCTCAGCTTGTGGCCAGTGCACTGTTCCGGATGAAGCCTGGTGTGCCGGTGATGCTGGAAGCGGGGGGCGCTTTCTGGCTTCTGGAAGTAACAGCCCGTGTGCCGGCCCCTGCGACAGAGGTGGAAGCGGTCCAGCGGCAGCTGACTTTGCGCCAGCAGAGAGGGATGCAGACGGATCTCCTGGATTCCCTGGGCCAGGCTTATGCGCATGAAGTGCCCCCTGAGAAGTTCAACCCCGCCCTGTTCAGGCAGACCCTGCAGAACGCTTTTCAGCAGCTTGGAATAGCTGTGCAGCAACCTGCCCGGCAGGCAGGCACCCCCTGAGCGCCGCCTCTGCGGTTGCTCACCTGGGCTGGAGAGGGATGTGTGGCCTTGTTGAGCAAGTGCCCCAACAGACTGGCGATAAATAACAAGACAAGATGGGTATCCGGCAATGAGCGAGATCGTCTCCCATATTGAATCCGCCGATCTGCAGACGCCCCTGGCAGTTTTCCTGCGCCTGTCCGGATTGGCTGAAGAAAAGGGGCAGGGACAGCACCGGCTTTTTTTCGAAAGCATCGAAGGCGGTCAGGCACGCGGGCGCTACTCGATTATTGCCCTGATGTCCGATACGGTCTGGGAATGCCGCAATGGTCGGGCGGAGCGTGACGGGGTGTTCCAGCCAGCCGGCCCCCTTGAATCCCTGCAGGCCCTTGTCGCTGAAAGCCAGATGCACCTTCCTGACCATCTGCCTACGATGATTGGCGGTGTATTCGGGGTGCTGGGGTATGACATGGTCCGGCAGATGGAAAACCTGCCCACGCCACCCCGCGATGATCTGCATCTGCCGGAAGGACTCATGGTCCGCCCACGGCTTTTCGCCGTTTTTGATACCGTGCGTGATGAGCTGATCCTGGCGGTGCCTGTCCGCAAAAGTCAGTCCCGTGCTGCAGCTGAGCAGCTTCTGGCCGAAGCGCGAGCGGCCCTGAAGGCACCGCTCCACCTGCCGGGGGAGACCCTGCCTGTCGGAACCGTTCTGCCACAGCCCCGCGCCAATATGAGCCATGAAGCGTTTCTGGAGAAAGTGGCGCGTGCCAAGGAATACATCGCAGCAGGCGATGCGTTCCAGATTGTGATCAGCCAGCGCTTTCACACGCCGTTTCCCCTCTCCGCACTGGCTCTCTACCGCAGTCTGCGGCGTGTCAATCCAGCTCCTTTCCTCTTCCTGATGGAACTGGGGGCCTATACGCTGGTCGGATCATCGCCCGAGATCCTCGTTCGGCTGCGGGAAGGGGAGGTGACGGTCCGTCCCCTGGCCGGCACGCGCAGACGGGGCGAAAACCGCGCTGAGGATCTTGCCCTTGAGCAGGAGCTGCTGGCCGATCACAAGGAGCGGGCTGAACACCTCATGCTGATTGATCTGGGGCGTAACGATGTTGGGCGCGTCACTGTCCCAGGCAGCGTGGCAGTGCCTGAGAAATTCATGATCGAGCGTTACAGCCACGTCATGCACATCACCTCCACCGTAACGGGCCGCCTGCAACCGGAACTCGGCGCGCTGGAGGCACTCAAGGCGACCTTCCCTGCCGGGACCCTGACCGGTGCACCGAAAATCAGGGCGATGGAGATCCTCGATGAGCTCGAGCCGACGCGGCGCGGGCCTTATGCGGGATGCGTGGGATATTTCGGCGCGGATGGCGATCTCGACACCTGCATCGGCCTGCGCATGGCCATGCTTCACCAGGGCGAGATGTATGTGCAGGCTGGCGCCGGTATCGTGGCTGATTCCGACCCGCAGGCGGAGTATCAGGAAACGCGTGCCAAGGCCCGGGCCCTTTTCAGGGCGGCGGAACTTGCGGTGGAACAGGCAGTGGAACTTGGGAAAAGACGACCGGACAATGATACTGCTGATTGATAACTATGACAGTTTCACCTTCAATCTGGTGCATCACTTCGGTGCATTGGGTTTGACGTGTGACGTGCGCCGCAATGATGCCCTGACTGCAGAGCAGGCACTGGCCCTGAAGCCGGCGGCGATCGTGCTTTCTCCAGGGCCCTGTGCGCCGGATCAGGCCGGCATCTGCTGCGAACTGATCGAGAAGGCTGCTGGAAAGATCCCGCTTCTCGGCGTGTGCCTCGGTCACCAGGCGCTGGGGCAGGTTTTCGGCGCCAGGGTGGTCAGAGCGCCTGAACCCGTGCACGGCAAGACCAGTCCTGTGCAGCATGACGGCACGGGCGTGTTTGCCGGCCTGCCTGACCCGGTACCGATGGTGCGCTATCACAGTCTGACGCTTGATCCCGCCAGTATTCCCGATGCGTTGCAGGTGAATGCCCGCACGCCCGATGGGGTGATCATGGGCATCCGTCACCGGGAGTATCCCCTGCACGGGGTTCAGTTCCACCCTGAAAGCATCGCGTCGGAATGGGGTGGGGAACTGCTGGCAAACTTCGCCCGTCTGGCCGGCTTGAAAACATCCGCCCCGACAGAAGGGGCGGCATGAAGGAAGAAGGGGACGAACAGGCTTTTTCAGCAGTCCTGCGTCGCCTGGTGCAGGGGGCCACGCTGACTTCTGCCGAAAGTACAGAGATTTTCGGCCAGATCATGAAGGGGTGCGTTCCCGAAAGCCAGCTTGCCGCTTTTCTGACGGCACTTGCCGTGCGCGGGGAAACGGAAGAGGAGCTTCTGGGAGCCGTAAGGGCCTTGCGGGGACAGATGCGCCCTCTCAGCCCACGGGCCGGGGCAGATTCTGCCGCCGAGCAGGGCGGGGTGGTGGATGTCTGTGGTACAGGGGGGGATGGTCTGGGGACGCTGAACGTTTCCACGGCCACCGCTTTTGTTCTGGCCGGGCTGGGCGTGCCGGTCGCCAAACATGGCGGGCGCGCCCTGTCGTCGCGAAGCGGTGCAACGGATGTGCTCGAAAAACTGGGTATACCCCCTGAAGCCGATATGAAGCGCCAGGCACGCAGGCTGGCTGAAACAGGGCTGGTTTTCCTGGCCGCTCCCTTCCATCATCCCGCCATGAAACAGGCAGCAGCTGTACGCAAGGCACTGGGGTTCCGCACCCTGTTCAATCTTCTGGGGCCTCTCTGCAATCCGGCAAATGTTACCCGCCAGCTGGTCGGGGTGTTTTCCCGCGCCTGGTGCGACCCGGTTGCCAATGTTCTTGAAACGCTGGGCAGCCATTCGGTGTGGGTGGTGCACGGTGAGACGGAAGAGGGCGGAATCGATGAACTGACCCTGGCTGGTCCCAGCTTTGCAAGTGTTCGTGAGCAGGGAAGGCAGTTCACCCTGACGCTTCACCCCGAGATGGCCGGCTTGAAAAGCCAGCCGGTTTCCGCCCTGCGCGGCGGGGACGTGCGGGAAAATGCGCGCCGCCTGGAAGCTCTTCTGCAAGGAGAAAAAGGATGTTATCGCGATACCGTTCTCTTCAACGCGGCGGTGGGGCTTCACGTTGCGGGTCGTGAAACTGTTCTTGCAGGTGAGGTGATTTCCCCCCATGCTTTGCAGCGAAATGTTGCCCTTGCTGCTGCTTGCCTCGATAGTGGCCGGGCCTATGAAGCCCTGCAACGCGCGCGTGAGAGCGTGCGGAATTGATCTGAAGCTAGACCCAGGATTCCTATGAATTTCTTGCCACAGCGACCGCTGAACACCTTTGCCCCTGACGATGGGGGCGTAGCGCCGGTTTCTGGCAAGCCCCCCGCAGATGGGGAAAAAATGCCTTCTTCCGGCACCTCTGTAGCCCCTGAAGATACCCAGGGCGGGGAGGCGTCGACAGAAACCAGTGCGTCATCGCAGCCGCTGACCCAACAGCACCCGGGCGACGTGCTGGAACGTATCTGTGCACGGGTGAGGCTGGATGTGGAACAGCGCTCACAGGTGATGCCCCTGAAGGAAATCACCACCCGCGCCCGCGAAATGACCGAACCGACTCGCGGCTTCGGACAGGCCTTGCAGCATGTGACAGCGGACCGGCGGGTCGGCCTCATTGCTGAAATCAAGAAGGCCTCCCCCACGGCGGGCATGCTGCGCCCTGATTATGATCCCGTCGGCCTGGCGCGCGCCTATCAGAACGCCGGGGCGACCTGCCTGTCGGTGGTGACGGAAAGTTCCTGCTTTCACGGCAGTGTTGAAGATTTCGAGGCTGTGCGCAAAGCCACCACCCTGCCCATCCTGCGCAAGGACTTCATTCTCGAAGCCTGGCAGGTTGCTGAAAGCCGGCTTATCGGGGCGGACTGCATTCTCCTGATCATGGCCATTCTCGATGAAGCCCACACGGCCGAGCTCATCGCGCTGGCCAAGGGCCTCGGCATGGATGTGCTGCTGGAAGTGCATAATCAGGAAGAACTGAACAGGGCCCTGGCTTATGACAGCTTCCTGATCGGCATCAACAACCGTGATCTCACCACGTTGCAGACCAATATCGATACGACCCTTGAGCTGGCTCCGCTGGTGCCGCCCGATCGCCTGATCGTCTCCGAAAGCGGGATCAAGACCCATGCCGATCTGGAAAAAGTCGGCTCGGTTGGTGCAAGCGCTGTCCTGGTCGGCGAAGCATTGCTGCAGGAACTTGATCCGGGGCTTGCGGCCAGAGGGCTGCTCGGTTTTTAGGAAAACCGGATGAAAGCGCTGCTGCTTTCTCCTCATATCGTCTTGAGGAAGAAGTGGCAGGCTTTCCTGTTACCGGTCTTTTCCCAGTCTGGCTAAGGTGCCTCTGAATAGGGGCGCGCCGCCAGAACTGGAAGAGAGAGATTTCTTGTGGAGAATTCTGGTGCCATGAATACGCCTGTAGATAGATCCATTGCCTCCCGCAGCCCGGAGCTGACCAAAGCCCAGATGGAGCAGGCCTATATAGACATGCTCCTGGTGCGTCGTTTTGAGGAAAAAGCCGGTCAGCTTTATGGCATGGGGGTGATCGGCGGGTTCTGCCATCTTTACATCGGTCAGGAAGCCGTGGTGGTGGGCATCGGCATGGCCATGAAAAAAGGTGATCGCTCCATTACCTCCTATCGCGATCACGGCCAGATGCTCGTTGCCGGCATGACTCCGCGCGGCGTCATGGCTGAACTGACAGGGCGCGTGACGGGATACTCCAAGGGTAAGGGAGGCTCCATGCACATGTTCTCCAGAGAGAAGGAGTTCTATGGCGGTCACGGCATCGTCGGAGCTCAGGTCGCTCTGGGGACGGGCTTGGGCTTTGCCAGTGCTTACCGCCAGGATGGTACGGCGGCGGTGGTCTATTTCGGCGATGGCGCTGTCAATCAGGGCCAGGTTTATGAAAGCTTCAATCTGGCTGCGCTGCTCAAGCTTCCCTGCCTGTATGTGCTTGAGAACAACCATTACGGGATGGGCACTGCTGTCGAGCGTGCCTCAGCCTCCGACAATCTGGCCCGCAATGCTGCCCCCTGGGGGATTGCTACCCGGGAAGTGGACGGCATGAATGTGGGGGCAGTCTATGAAGCCGCAGCTGAAGGGCTTGAGCATTGCCGTTCAGGCAAGGGGCCCTTCTTTCTGGTGGTCGATACCTACCGTTACCGCGGTCACTCCATGTCAGATCCGGCACGTTACCGCTCCCGGGCGGAAGTGGATGAAATGCGCAAAACGCGCGATCCGATCGAAAGCCTGAAGGCTCTCATGCACCAGCACGGGGTGGAGGAAGAGTTTTTCCGCAAGGCCGAGGCGGAGGTGAAAGCAGTCGTCAGGGATGCCGCTGAGTTCGCTCAGAGCAGCCCCGAGCCTGACGAAGCTGAGCTCTGGACCGATGTCGTAGTGGAGGACTGAACCATGGCCTCGCACATTCTCATGCCGGCTCTTTCGCCCACCATGACGCATGGCACCCTGGCCAGATGGCTGAAAAAGGAAGGCGATGCCGTCCAGGCTGGCGAAGTGATTGCCGAGATCGAGACCGACAAGGCCACCATGGAAATGGAAGTGGCTGAAGACGGAATCCTGGGCCCTGTGCTGATAGCGGACAATACGGCTGACATTGCCGTCAACACGCCTTTGGCCGTTCTGCTGGAAGAGGGGGAGACAGCCGCCCAGGCTGAGGCACGGCTGGGCGTCTCTCCCCAGCAGATGGCGCCTGCATCAGCCGGGTCGGGCTCCGCAAGTCCTGAAAAACCCTCTGCGCCCGGTTCTCGAACGGCTTCACAGGCTGAAAGGGAAACGACCCTCCCAGGGGAAAAGGACTGGGGGGAGACGCGCGAGATTACGGTGCGCGAGGCACTGCGCGATGCGATGGCGGCTGAAATGCGTCGCGACAAGGATGTCTTTCTGCTGGGTGAAGAAGTCGCGGAATACCAGGGCGCTTACAAGATCAGCCAGGGTCTGCTGGAGGAATTCGGTCCACGGCGGGTCTATGACATGCCGATCAGTGAGCATGGTTTCACGGGGATGGCGGTTGGCGCGGCCCTGACCGGCCTGCGGCCCATCGTTGAATTCATGACCATGAATTTTTCCATGCAGGCCATTGATCACATCATCAATTCTGCTGCCAAGACGCGTTACATGTCAGGCGGCCAGATGGCCTGTCCCATCGTCTTCCGTGGCCCTAACGGGGCTGCGGCGCGCGTGGGTGCGCAGCATTCGCAGTGCTATGCCAGCTGGTATGCCCATGTCCCGGGACTGAAGGTGGTGGCACCCTGGTCGGCCGCAGATGCCAAGGGCCTGTTGCGGGCGGCGATCCGCGACCCCAATCCGGTCGTGGTGCTCGAAAACGAAATCCTGTACGGGCAGCGTTTTCCATGTCCCGTGGATGAGGAATTCATTCTTCCGATCGGCAAGGCCAAGATCGAGCGTGAGGGCAGTGATGTGACCTTGGTCGCATTTTCGATCATGGTGGGGGTTGCGCTGGAGGCGGCGGAACTGCTGGCGCAGGAAGGAATTTCTGCTGAAGTCATCAATCTGCGCACCCTGCGCCCGTTGGACCGCGAAACCATCCTCAACAGCATCCGCAAGACCAGCCGGGTCGTTTCAGTTGAAGAAGGCTGGCCTGTGGCGGGAATCGGCGCTGAAATCTGCACATTGGCGGTCGAGGAAGCCTTTGACTGGCTGGACGCGCCGCCTGCGCGCGTTGCCGGGCTGGATATTCCCCTTCCTTATGCCGCCAATCTGGAAAAACTGGCTCTTCCCAAACCTCAATGGGTTGTTGATGCCGTGCGCAAGCAGTTTCGGGACTGAAATTATGGCCACTGATATATTGATGCCGGCCCTGTCGCCGACCATGAAAACAGGTACCCTGGCCAGATGGCTGAAAAAGGAAGGCGATACTGTCGCGCCAGGCGATGTAATTGCCGAGATCGAAACCGATAAAGCCACCATGGAAATGGAAGCGGTGGAAGAGGGAATTCTCGGCAGGATATTCGTGCCTGAGGGAACGGCGGATATCGCTGTGAACACCCCCATTGCTGTTATGGTGGAACCTGGTGAAACTGTGCCCGAGAAGCCCGTTACGGAGTCAGGAGCGCCAATCAAGACGCTCCAAGAGGCAGAAAAAGAGAAAAACGCCCAGCTTTCCCAGACGGCGTCCAGCACAAAAGCTGTCGGAAATCAGCTTGGCCACGGAGAAGGGCAGACTGCCAAGGGGGAACGGCTCTTCATTTCCCCGCTTGCGCGCCGACTGGCTGCAGAACACGGTGTGGCTGTAGAGCAGATCAGAGGCACCGGTCCCAAAGGGCGCATCCTGCGGCGTGATGTCGAAGCTTCTCTGCCCGTTGCCCGGCCTGCTGAAGCGCCGGTTACACCGGTTACAGCAGATGCAGCACAGGAGGTGCAGCGCACGCCTCACAGTACGATGCGCAAGGTGATAGCGCGACGGCTGACGGAATCAAAAACGCAGGTTCCGCATTTCTATGTGTCGATGGATATCGAGCTTGACGCTCTTCTGGCCCTGCGGAGTCAGCTCAACGAGGCGCTGGCTGATGAAGGGGTGCGGGTTTCGGTCAATGACATGATGATCAAGGCCGTGGCCCTGGCACTCAGGAAACTGCCGCAGCTCAACGTGCAGTTCACCGAAACGGAGCTGCTGCAGTTTCCTGAAGTCGACATCTCCATGGCCGTTTCCATTCCGGATGGTCTGATCACGCCTATCATCCGCAATGCCGATCGCAAGTCCCTGCGCGATATCAGCCGGGAGGCTAAAGAGCTGGTTGGGCGGGCGCGGGCAGGGAAGCTGAAGCCGGAAGAATTTCAGGGCGGGACCTTCTCCATCTCCAACATGGGCATGTTCGGCGTGCGTGACTTCGCAGCCATCATCAATCCGCCCCAGGCCGCCATCCTGGCCATCGGGGCTGGGGAGAAACGGCCGGTTGTGCGGGGAGAGGCGCTTGAAATCGCGACCGTCATGACCGTGACGCTTTCAGTTGATCACCGGGCGATTGATGGCGCGCTCGGAGCGCAATGGCTGAAAGTCCTGCGTGATATTGTCCAGAATCCTTTTTCATTGGTGGTCTGACCCATGGCTGATTTTTACGATCTGATCGTGATCGGAGGGGGCCCCGGCGGCTATGTGGCCGCCCTGCGGGCCAGCCAGCTCGGTATGAAAGTCGCCCTGGTCGAGACCGCTCAGCTGGGAGGCGTCTGCCTGAACTGGGGATGCATTCCAACCAAGGCGCTGCTGAGGGCGGCGGAGCTCTACAGCAATCTCTTTCACCTGCATGAATTCGGCCTGTCGGCCACCAATCCCTCTTTCGATCTCGAAAAAGTCGTGGCCCGGTCAAGGCATGTTGCTCAGCAGATGGGACGCGGCGTTGGGTACCTGATGAAAAAAGCCGGTATCACCGTTGTGGAAGGATATGGCCGGCTGGACGGCAAGAAGGGGGAGGCCCATAACGTGCAGGTTCTGCGCGAGGGTGAGGTAAGCGTTACCCTCCAGGCTCCCCATGTCATCCTGGCTACCGGTGCGCGTGCCCGTCAGCTGCCGGGGTTGGAGCAGGACGGAAAGCTCATCTGGGGCGCGCGGGAAGCCATGACGCCTGCCAGCCTGCCAAAGCGCCTGCTGGTCATCGGCTCGGGAGCAATCGGCACGGAATTCGCCTCCTTCTACCGGGATATGGGAAGTGAGGTGACGATCGCCGAGGTTGCGGACCGTATCCTGGTGGCTGAAGATGCCGAGATCAGCCAGCTGGCGCAGAAAGCCTTTGAAAAACGTGGCATGAGAATTCATACCGCCACCAAGGTGGGGTCCCTCCATAAAAAGGACGATGAAGTCAGCACGACACTCGAAACACCGAAGGGGAAAATTGACCTGACAGTGGACCGGGTTATCTGCGCGGTCGGGGTGCAGGGCAATGTAGAGAATCTCGGCCTGGAGAAGACGGCTGTGCAGGTGGAAGGCAGCTTTGTCGTCACCGATGAATTCTGCCGCACGGGGGAAGCGGGCATCTATGCGATCGGGGACCTGGCCGGCCCGCCCTGTCTGGCCCACAAGGCCAGTCATGAAGGCGTGATCTGCGTCGAGAAGATCAGCGGACGCTCTCCCGAACCGCTCCAGATGATGAATATCCCTGGCTGCACTTACTCCCGGCCCCAGATCGCTTCAGTCGGACTGACAGAAGCGCAGGCTGCTGAAAAGGGGCGCAAGCTCCGCATCGGGCGTTTTCCCTTCCGTGCCAATGGTAAAGCGGTTGCGATGGGTGAGCCGGACGGCCTGACCAAGACCATTTTTGATGCTGAAACCGGCGAGCTTCTCGGGGCGCACATGATCGGTGCGGAAGTGACGGAGATGATCCAGGGCTTCGTCATTGCGCGCACCGGTGAGCTGACGGAAGCCGAGCTGGCTGAGACGGTCTTCCCGCATCCGACCATTTCAGAAACGATGCATGAATCCGTTCTGGCCGCTCACGAAGGGGCGCTGCATATCTGACTGCCATGGCCCAGCATTTCATCGTAGATCATCGCCAGCCCCGCAACGGGGCACGGGTGCGCCATCCTGAAAAGATGCACCGTCCTGACAATCCCGTGCAGCGCAAACCGGCCTGGATCCGGGTACGCGCCCCCGGTCATCCGGTTTACCGGGAAACGCAGCAGCTGATGCGTGACCATCAGCTGTCCACTGTCTGTGAAGAAGCCGCCTGTCCCAATATCGGTGAGTGCTGGTCCCAGCGTCATGCCACCATGATGATCATGGGAGAGATCTGCACGCGCGCCTGCGCCTTCTGCAATGTCACGACCGGCCTGCCTCAGCCCCTTGATCCCCAGGAACCGGCCCGGGTTGCTCAGGCGGTGGCCCGTCTCGGGCTGCGTCATGTGGTCATCACCTCGGTAGACCGGGACGACCTGCCAGATGGCGGCGCGGCCCATATCGCTGCCGTGATCAGGGCGATACGCCAGCAGGCGCCTGAAACCACTGTCGAGGTGCTGACCCCTGATTTTCTGCGCAAGGCAGGAGCTCTGGAGATCGTGGTGGCTGCCCGACCCGATGTTTTCAATCACAATATCGAAACCGTGCCGCGCCTCTATCCCTCTATCCGGCCGGGAGCGCGTTATTATCAGTCCCTGCGCCTGCTGGACCGCGTAAAACAGCTGGACCCGTCCATCTTCACCAAGTCCGGCCTGATGCTGGGATTGGGCGAGGAACGCGAAGAAGTGAGCCAGGTGATGGACGATTTCCGCATTGCCGATGTGGACTTCCTGACCTTGGGTCAGTATCTGCAGCCTTCAGTCAAACATGCGCCGGTCCGGGAATTCGTGACACCGGAAGAATTCGGAAATTATGCTGCCCAGGCACGGGGCAAGGGCTTTCTTCAGGTCAGCGCCACCCCGCTGACGCGTTCTTCCTATCATGCTGACCGGGATTTCGCCTCTTTGCAGGCCGAACGCGCGCGCCGTCTGGAGAAAAGCCGCTGATGCCGACCCATGCCGAGCAGAAGATCGTTCCCTATACGGCAGAACAGCTTTTCGAGCTGGTGGCAGATGTCGGAAAATATCCGGAGTTTCTGCCCTGGTGCCTGAAAGCGGTGGTGACGTCACGCACGGAGCATGAGCTCATTGCCGAACTAGTGGTGGGGTTCGGCCCTTTCCGGGAAGCCTATACCAGCCGCGTGGAGCTGGACCGTCCGCACCGTATTGTCGTGCGCTGCATCCGCGGCCCTTTCCAGCGCCTTGAAAATATCTGGACCTTTCACCCGGTGCCGGAAGGCTGCGCAATCGATTTCTACGTGGATTTCGAGTTCCGGTCGCGGCTGCTGCGCAACGCCATCGGCATGGTCTTCAATGAAGGGGTGCGCCTGATGGTAAAGGCCTTCATGGCGCGGGCACGTGATATTTACGGCCCGCCTGTCACCCGCCTGTCCTAAGCCAGTCACGGGTAGACAAAGGCTGATTTGTGTTGAAAAGGATACACCTGCCTATTGTGTCTCATCTCCTGCCAGCGGGGAGGGATAAGGGGGCAGGGAAGTATTTGTTTTTGCATTCTGATCGTTCTAGAGTGCTGAGAGGTTCGCTACAGAAGCGAACGCCTGAGGAGGATGTTATGAAAAAACTGTCTCTTTCCGCTTTTGCCATGTCCGGTCTGATGGCTGTGGCTGCTCCCGCTTTTGCTGCACCTGCTCATCATCATGGTGGCACCCATCATGCCCGTAAGGGTCATGCGCATCACGGCCGTCGCGGCGCCGGTGCTGGTGGCCAGCAGTCTGTTCAGGCCCAGGATCAGGGCACTGCCGACCTGAATGCGGCTTCCCTGCAGAAAGCCCAGACCCCGGTCATGCCTGCTGCTCCGGCAATGGGCGCGCAGACCATGGGTGGTATGCCTGCAGTACCCGCAGCGCCTGCCGCTCCGGTTGCGCCTGCCATGCCTGACGTGCCCCCGGCTCAGTAAGGCCTTCAAGGGCGTTCCCGGAAAAGCCGAATTCAAAATTTCAGTTTTCGGCGTTTCGGGTTCGCCCCTCCGCTTTCCAGCGGCAGAGATGAGGCCTCAGAGCGCATCTTTCCTCTGCAAGGCGTATGAAAACGGCTTCTTCGGAAGCCGTTTTTTATTGCGGACTTATTGAGCGCTGTCGGAATATTTGTCCCGAATTCTGGTTCTCAAGGGGGTGAAAGCCTGTCCTTCTTAAGGGTGTAAAGACTGTAATCGGTTTCAATGTGTTCGATGTAATGACGGGTTTCGTCTGCAGGAAGCAATTCGATCCAGCCAAGCAGGTTCATTTCTTCCGGTTGGCAGAGGCCACCCGTAAAAGTGCTGCCTGGTGCCTCAGCCAGCCACTGGCGTGTCCGTCCGGGACCCGCGTTATAAGCGGCCAGGAAATAAGGGATACGGTCCTCGAAACGCCTGCTCAGATCTTGCAGGTAAAGCGTGCCGAGCAGAAGATTCGTCCGGGGGTCCTGCAGGGCGACAGGCGTGCTGGCCTGCCCGGTCCTGTGAAGCCGTGAGACCTGGCGGGCTGTGGGCGGGCGCAGCTGCATCAGGCCGTAAGCCTGCGCTGGACTGACAGCCTTTGGGTCTCCGCTGCTTTCCTGGCGGACCAGAGCTGCAATCAGTTCGGGAGGGAGCTGGCTCTCCGGCACTGCAAAAAGCTCTGCTTCATAAGGCAGCGGATAAGCGAGGGGGTAGAGGGTCTGGCCCTGGCGTGCCAGGGCACGCCCTGCCAGGATTGCGCCTTTGGCATTGCCGAGTTTATCGGCTTCCCGCGCGGCTTGGTGGAGTTCACCCGCTGTCTCGGTGCGCAGCACCAGCCACGTCAGAAAAAGCGATGCACCTGCCTTGTTTCCTTCAGCAGTCAGGATTTCAGCGGCATCAGCCAGGTCCTGGCGGGCAAGCGGTGCTGGATCAGGCGATGAAAGATCCCCAAGTCTTGACTGCAGCCCTACCAGAAAATCCCTGTCACGTTGGGAAGCGGTAAGATAAGGCGTGTGTGTCAGGCAGGCATGGGAGAACTGACCGTAAAAAGTCGTCGGATAACGGCTGGCCGCCTGCAAGGTATCCTGTGCCTTTTCCTTTTTGCCGGCTGCCGCTTCAGCCTGCGCCAGCCAGTGCAGCGCTTGGGCACGGGCTGAAAGGGAAGGGGCCGCTTGCAAGGGCTTGAGGAACTGTTTGGCACGGTCAGGCTGGTTGAGGCGCAAGGCTGCATAGGCGCTCAGAAAGCCATTGTCCTGACGGGCTGTTTCTGCGGGCGGAAGGGTGGTATCCCCAGCCAGCTTGAAGGCTGCCCCAGCGTCGCCCTGTTGCAGGAGCAGCCGCATGAGCGCGTTGCGTTCCTTGGTCCAGGCCTTGCGGCGCGTTATATCTTCAAGCTCTGTCTGGACCGGCAGCCCGCTCGCTTCCCAGAGCTGCAGGGCTTCAGCGGTAGCCTGGCTGCGGCGCAGCACTTGCAGGCGCAGAAGGGTCAGGGCCTCGTCACTCTGCTGCTGGGGGGACAGTTGCTGATAAAGGTCTGCAACGTCATTTCCACCTTGCCGCAGGCTGAGCCTCAGGCGCGCAAGCGGCTGCTGTTCAGGGGCCAGCTCCATGATGTGTCTGGCGGCATTCGAGAGGGCGCCATGGCTTTCAAGCCATAGAAAACGCTGCCACTGGTCTTCGGGAGTCAGGGTGGCGCCATAGTGTGCTGACAGGCGTGCGGCTGTTGCTTCATCAAGCGTATAGCGCCACAGTTTGCGGGCCTGCACAGCCCCATCAGGCAGGTAAGCCGTGCAGGCCAGCAGGGAATCCACCTGTCTCAGGGGCACCACGGGACAGAAGGCTTGCAGGACCGTTGGGTCCTGTTCATGTTTCAGGGCTTCTTCAAAGCGCCACTGAATGCGCAGCAGAAGCGGCCAGTCCGGTTTGTCGCGCAGGAAATTCCCATAACGTGCGGCTGGAAAATGGCCGCCCTGTGGCCCGGTAAGAACCTGCCATTCCGCCAGGCGGGAGGCGAGTGACATATTCTGCGCGGGGTTTCCCTCGATCGGGGCCGCCCAGGCGGGTTGCAGAGGAGCGCTGAGCACAAGCCCGATCCCCATCAGCCTGACAAAGAGAGAGCGATTCCGGTTACGCCAGAACATGCAGCAGCTCCCCCCCTCCCTGAAGCACGAGGCGAAGTGCTACCGCGATGATCGCTATGATTCCAAGCCAGCCGATCAGACGATAACGCCGGATCAGGGGGGCTGAAAGGGCCGTTGCCCCCAGGGTGAGGACCATGGAAAGCCCCATGCCGATCCCCAGTATGATGGGGTAGTGTTCTGCCGCGCCGGCAACGCCGAGCACGTTGTCCAAGCTCATCGCCAGATCGGCCACGATGATCTGCAGCATGACCTCCCCCAGTTTCGGGGCACTGTGGACCGGGCTGGTGTTGGAGGATTGCTGCAGGTCGCGCCAGCTCTGCCAGCCCATCCACAGCAACAGCAACCCGCCCAGTAGCTTGAGGCCCGGCAGGTGGAACAGCGTGCCGATGATGAGGGCCATTGCCAGCCGCAGGAGCGTGGCAAACAGGAGGCCGCACCATTTGGCCAGGTGCTGCTGGCGAACAGGGAGATTCTGCACGGCGCGCGCAATCGCCAGAGCGTTGTCTCCAGCCAGGGTCAGGTCAATCAGGATAACGGCAATCAAGGCCAGCAATCCGCCGGGCGTTAGCTCGAGAAGAAGCTGCTCTGACATGCAGGGACCCTTTTACCGGGAGGAGACGGATTGAAGCTCGGATCCAGTTTAAAACCTGAAGCGGCATATGGCACCAGAAAACGCCTGAAGACGTCAGAAAACGAGTGTCTTTCCAAGACTTACCCGAACTTCTGAGGGCCGGAAGGGCTCTGGGCAACAGGGGGGATCTTGTCTAAAACACCTTCTGCCGGAACAGGGCCGTCTGTTCCGGCAGCGTCCTTTACAGAGAGCGTTCAGCCGGAGTTGCTTCATGGTCCCCCGTTATTCCCGTCCCCGGATGACTGCTATCTGGTCGCCCGTCAACCGCTACCGGATCTGGTTCGAGATTGAGGCCCTGGCCTGCGAGGCGCTGGCTGAACGCGGGGAAATCCCCGAGGAGGCTGCACGCACCATCCGCCAGCGGGGGGATGCGGCCATGGCGATGTTCAGTGAGGCCGACGTGGCCCGCATTGACGAGATCGAGGCGGAAACCCGCCATGACGTCATTGCCTTCCTGACTTGGCTTGCGGAAAAGATCGGTCCCGACAGCCGTTTCGTGCATCTGGGCATGACGTCGTCAGATGTGCTTGATACCTGCCTGGCCGTCCAGCTGACCCAGGCCTGTGACGTGCTGCTTGAAGACATGGATGCGGTTCTCGCCGCCTTGCGCAAGCGGGCTCAGGAGCACAAACATACTGTCACGATCGGGCGCAGCCACGGCATCCATGCCGAGCCGACCAGTTTCGGCCTCAAGCTGGCGGGGCACTATGCGGAATTCAAGCGCAACCGCCGCCGGCTTGAGGCCGCACGCGATGAAATTGCTGTCTGTGCGATTTCAGGGGCGGTGGGGACCTATGCCCATATCGACCCTGAAGTGGAAAGATACGTGGCTGAGAAGCTCGGTCTCAAGCCTGAAGACGTTTCCACCCAGGTTATCCCGCGTGACAGACACGCGGCTTTCTTCTGCGCGCTGGCGGTGACGGCAAGCGCGATTGAGCGCCTGGCTGTGGAAGTGCGCCACCTGCAGCGTTCTGAAGTGAGAGAAGCGGAAGAGTTCTTCCATGCCGGCCAGAAGGGCAGTTCAGCCATGCCCCACAAGCGCAATCCGGTGCTGTCAGAGAACCTGACGGGTCTGGCCCGGCTGATCCGTTCCTACGCGGGGCCTGCTCTCGAGAATGTCGCCTTGTGGCACGAGCGCGATATCAGCCATTCCTCCGTTGAGCGCAATATCTGCCCGGATGCGACCATCACGCTGGATTTCGCCCTGATGCGCCTGGCCACGATGATCGACAAGCTGACCATCTATGCGGACCGCATGCAGGCCAATGTTGATAGCCTGGGCGGGGTAGTGCACTCCGGTGAGGTGCTCCTGGCTCTGGCGCGGGCCGGCATTTCGCGCGAAGACGCCTACCGCATCGTGCAGAAAGCGGCCATGGAAACCTGGTCGAAACTGGGCACTGGTGAGGGACGGAGTTTCCGGCAGAATCTCGAGGCTGCGCCGGAAGTAGTGGAAAAGATCAGTGCCGAAGTGCTGGATGATGCCCTTGACCCCGCCCGTCACCTGAAAGCGGTGGACGATGTTTTTGCGCGCGTGTTCACTGACTGAAGCAGCTGGAACTGAAGTTTCTGGCAGAAAACGGAGCCCCTCTATGTCCTCAGCGCCAGCGCCCCGCTCGCTTGCAGCGCGGCAATCGTGATAAGAGGACGTGACAAGAGGAAAAGCTCAAGGAAAATCGCTTCTCTGAGCAGCGCTTGCGGCGTGTGGCTGCGAGAGCGGGTTTCCACATGAATAGATGGGGATGAAGCTCATGGCGCGCCGTCGTCAGATTTATGAGGGAAAAGCCAAGATTCTGTTCGAGGGGCCTGAGCCAGGAACTATCGTCCAGTATTTCAAGGACGATGCCACGGCCGGCAACGGGGCCAAGAGCGGGGTCATCACCGGCAAAGGGGTGCTGAACAACAGGATCAGCGAGTTCCTGATGCTCAAACTCAGGGATATCGGAATCCCGACCCATTTCATCAAACGCCTCAACATGCGTGAGCAGCTGGTCCGGGCAGTGGAGATCATTCCGCTGGAAGTGGTGGTCCGCAACGTGGCTGCCGGCTCACTCTCCAAACGCTTCGGCATCGAGGAAGGCACGCGTCTGCCGCGCCCCCTGGTTGAGTTCTATTACAAGAATGATGCGCTGAACGACCCGATGGTTTCGGAAGAGCACATCACCGCCTTCAACTGGGCCTGCGCGCATGATCTGGATGATATCTGCGGCTATGCCGTAAGAGTGAATGATTTCCTGTGCGGGCTTTTTGCCGGTGTGGGGATCACGCTTGTCGATTTCAAGCTGGAATTCGGCCGCCTCTGGGACAATGACGAGATGCGCATTGTTCTGGCAGATGAAATATCTCCCGACAACTGTCGCCTGTGGGATGCCAGGACGAATGAAAAGCTCGACAAGGACCGCTTCCGCCGTGATATGGGCCGTGTCGAGGAAGCGTATCAGGAAGTGGCCCGCCGTCTCGGCATTCTGCCGGAAACGGGCTATGGAGAGAACATGGCAACGGAGAACCACGCATGAAGGTCCGAGTGTTCGTTTCCCTGAAGGAGGGCGTGCTGGATCCCCAGGGAAAGGCCGTCGGCCACGCCCTGGAAAATCTGGGCTTCAGGGATATAGGGGAGGTCCGGATCAGCCGCGTCGTCGATCTCGACGTCCCGGCTGCCACCGCCCAGGAAGCGGTTGAAAAAGGTGAAGCCATGGCCCGCGCCCTGCTGGCCAATGAGGTGATTGAAGATTTCAGAGTGGAGGCAGCATCATGAAAAGTGGATTTCTGAAAGTCGGAGCGAAACACCGGACAGCCCGGTCAGCAATTGGTCTGGTGCTGGCAGCGGGTGCCGCGCTGTGCATGAACGTGACCGGGACTGCGCATGCCCAGCGCGTTTCCCGGGTGAACGGGAAAGGCCTTGGCGCCATGTGCAGCCAGGCCAAGAGCGTGGGGCTCTGTGATGCCTATCTTTCAGGCGTCATGGACAGTGAGGTATGGGCCCGGGACTATGCCGTCTTCCGCCATGACCCGCGCGCGCCGGTTGCCTTCTGCGTGCCGCCCAAGCAGACGGCAGCTCAGGTGCGCAATGTCGTGGTGGCCTGGCTCGGCGCACACCCGACCACCCTTGGGGAGCCTGCCGGGAAAGACGTTTATCTGGCTCTCCATGACATGTATCCCTGTCCGAGCCGCCCTGTTGCTCAGCCGGCCGGTGCGCTCACGCCAGCCCCCGCTCAGCCGGAGCCGGAAAAAAATGTGATGGAGCACGGTAAATGAAGGCTGGAATCGTCGTTTTTCCCGGCACCAACCGGGAGCGCGACATGATCCAGGCTCTGACCGGAATTTCAGGAAACACGCCGCGTATCCTGTGGCACCAGGAAGAGGCTCTGACCGGCCTCGACCTGGTCGTGCTGCCAGGCGGCTTCAGCTACGGGGATTACCTGCGCAGCGGCGCCATGGCGGCTCATTCGCCCATCATGAAAGCCGTGCGCCGTTTTGCTGAACGGGGCGGTTACGTGCTGGGCGTGTGCAATGGTTTTCAGATCCTCACTGAAGCCCGATTGCTTCCAGGGGCCCTGCTGCGCAATGCGGGAATGCGCTTTCTGTCGCAGGACTGTTTACTGAAGGTTGAAGCCTCTGACAGCGCCTTTACGCGGGGATGGCAGAAAGGCGACGTCTTCCGGGCTCCGATGGCCCATGGGGACGGCAATTACACAGCCGCGCCCGAGGTTCTGGACCGTCTTGAAGGGGAAGGGCGGATCGCTTTCCGTTACTGCGGGCCGACAGGTGAGGTGGAGGCAGAGAACCGCGCTTTCAATCCCAATGGCAGCGCCCGGGCGATTGCAGGCGTGCTCAGCGAGAACCGCCGCGTGTGCGGGCTGATGCCTCATCCGGAAAACCTGACCGATCCCGCCCTGGGCCCCACAGACGGCCAACCCCTGTTCAGAAGTCTCGTGGAGACGTTCATCGCATGAATACTGCAGTTTCAGCCCCTGTGGTCGATCTGGAGCTGGCACGGTCATTCGGCCTGACCGATGAGGAATATGCCAAGGTTCTCAAGATCATGGGCCGTACCCCGAGCCTGACGGAGCTTGGGATCTTTTCGGTCATGTGGTCGGAGCACTGCTCCTATAAGTCATCACGCCGCCATCTGCGCACGCTGCCCACGAAAGCCCCCTGGGTCATTCACGGGCCGGGCGAGAATGCGGGGGTGGTGGATATCGGCGATGGGCTAGCGGCCATTTTCAAGATGGAAAGTCACAATCACCCCTCCTTCATCGAACCTTACCAGGGGGCAGCCACAGGGGTCGGAGGCATCCTGCGTGACGTGTTCACGATGGGTGCGCGGCCTGTCGCCAATCTGAACGCCCTGCGTTTCGGCGATCCGAACGCGCCCGATACGAAACGCGTGGTTGACGGCGTGGTGCGGGGCATCGGCGGTTATGGAAACTGCGTTGGGGTGCCCACTGTGGGCGGGGAAGTGAATTTTCACCCCTCCTATAACGGCAATCCCCTGGTCAACGCCATGACCGTGGGAATTGCTGCCCAGGACCGGATCTTTCTTTCCGCAGCAGCGGGGGTGGGCAATCCGGTCGTGTATGTGGGCGCCAGAACGGGGCGTGACGGCATTCACGGGGCCACGATGTCCTCAGCGGAGTTCGATGAGGAATCGGCTTCCAAACGACCTACTGTGCAGGTCGGGGATCCCTTTACCGAGAAGCTGCTGATCGAGGCCTGCCTGGAGCTGATGGCGACCGATGCCGTCGTTGCCATTCAGGATATGGGGGCTGCGGGCCTGACCTCTTCAGCCGTGGAAATGGCCAGCAAGGGCGGGATGGGCATCGAGCTTGATCTCGACGCCGTGCCACAGCGTGAAGCCGGCATGACCGCTTATGAGATGATGCTCTCTGAAAGCCAGGAACGGATGCTGATGGTCCTGCGCCCCGAGCGCACGGAGGAAGCTCGGCGCATCTTTGAAAAGTGGGATCTTGATTTTGCGGTCATCGGTCATCTGACGGAAAGTGGCCATATCGTTATCCGTCACCGCGGGCAGACTGAAGCGGATATCCCCCTGGAACCCCTGGCTGATGAAGCCCCGGTTTATGACCGCCCGGTCCAGCTGACCCCGCCGCCTGCGCCTGTGCTGGCGCCAGCCGATCCGGTCGGTATTGAAAAAGCCCTTCTGACGCTGCTTGAATCTCCTGATCTGGCTTCGCGTGCCTGGATCTGGAACCAATATGACAGCACGGTCGGCGGCCAGACGGTTCGGCGCCCGGGCGGGGCCGATGCCGCTGTCATCCGCGTGGAAGGCACCAAGCGCGGGCTTGCCATGACGACTGACTGCACGCCGCGCTACGGCCAGGCCGATGCCTGGGTTGGCGGCGCGCAGGCGGTTGCCGAAGCCTGGCGCAATCTGACGGCCACAGGAGCCCGCCCGCTGGCGGTGACGGATAATCTGAATTTCGGCAGTCCCGAAAATCCGCAGATCATGGGTCAGTTCGTCGAAGCGATCCGAGGCATGGGCGATGCCTGCCGGGCACTGGATTTCCCGGTCGTGAGCGGCAATGTGTCGCTTTACAACGAAACACGCGATGAAAATGGCCAGGCGACCGCCATTCTGCCCACCCCTGCCATCGGGGCAGTCGGGGTGATTGACGACCTGGCGCATGTGACAGGCATGCAGATGCCGGCTGAAGGCACTATCCTGCTGATCGGGGAGACGCGCGGGGAGCTGGGTCAGTCCCTGTGGCTGCGAGAGGTTTGCGGTCGTGAGGAAGGCGCACCACCCCGTGTGGACCTGCACGCTGAGCGGCGCAACGGGGATTTCGTGCGTGGATTGATACAGGCCGGGAAAATCACTTCCTGTCATGATGTTTCTGACGGCGGATTGCTGGTTGCGGTAGCCGAGATGTGCATGGCCGGCCAGAACGGCGCTTCGCTGCGTGCAGCCCCACATGGCCTGCCCGAACAGGGATTCTGGTTCGGCGAAGATCAGGGGCGTTATGTGGTGGTAGCGCCTGACGGAGAAGAAATCTTTGCAGCCGCTGAGGCCGCAGGCATTCCCGTGCGCACGCTGGGAGAGGCGGGGGGTGAGCACCTGTCTCTTCCCTCGGGGGCCGCGCTGACAGTGGCGGGGTTGCAGGAAATCAACGGGGCTTTCTTTAAACGTTTTATGGGAGAAGACTGAGATGGCCATGTCGGCACAGGAAATTGAACGCACGATCCGTTCTGCCATTCCCGATGCCCAGATCACCGTGACCGATCTGGCCGGTGACGGGGACCATTATGCCTGCGAAGTGGTCAGTGAACAGTTCCGTGGGCTGCCCCGCGTCCGGCAGCACAAGATGGTCTATGACGCTTTCGGCGGGCGTATGGGCACGGAACTGCATGCGTTGTCTGTCCAGACCCGCACGCCTTGAACGGCGCTTTCCGGAAAGTTGGGGGAGTATGCAGGCTTCCCTCTTCAGCCAATCCCACAGGAGGGGTTGAATTCGGACAAGCAAGTTCCTTTTTATGGAAAAGACTTTGTGCCTGTCGCGCGCGAGTCGTGGAAAAGCTGCCAGGCCACAGCACACCTGCCGCTTTCAGCCTTGATCAGTAAGGAAATCTTATGAGTGAAGACATCTTCAAGACCATTCAGGGCATGATCGACGCCCATCCTGTCATGCTGTTCATGAAGGGGGAGAAAAACGCTCCGCAATGCGGTTTTTCCGCCCGGGTCGTCCAGATTCTCACCCATCTCGACGTTCCGTTCGACACCTGTAATGTCCTGAGCAACCCGGAACTGCGCCAGGGCATCAAGGATTTCTCCCAGTGGCCGACGATTCCCCAGCTATATGTCAAGGGGGAGTTCATCGGTGGATGTGACATTGTGACCGACATGTACCAGAACGGCGAGCTTGAAGCGTTGCTGGCAGAGAAGGGAATCACCAAGAAGGCCTGAAATTTCGGGAAAAAGTGTGAGGTGGAAGAGGAAGGCCCCAAGAACCTGCCTGCCGTTAAAAGATATTTTCCGGTCCAGGACATTTTTCTTTCCCCGACCCACTAGCCTGCCAGTGGGAAAGCTGGTTTGATAAGCCGGCTCAGACAGAGCGGGAACAGAGAAGAGTGGAGTGGGTGAAGAATGGGGCGTTTCTGGAAAGCGGCAGCAGTGCTTGGGGTGGCCGGGTTGGCTGCAATTGTTGCCAAGGCTGCCTGGGCGGATCGGGTTATCTCTGATTATGAAGCCAGCAAGCTGACCTTCAGCGCTCTTATTGCTCCTCCTTCAGCGTATCACCATCATTCTGTTGCCCGTCATTTCGTTGCCATGGCCCATCACCGCTCCTATGCCGCGCCCGTGCAGCTGGCCCGGCGCCACACAGCGCCTTCCCTGGTGCGCAATGTGGCTTTCCGGGGCCGGGTGATTGCTCCCCATGCCCGTAAGAGCCACAAGCACCGCGGCTGAACAAAAAAACAGTTCTGACATCTTGGAAAGGGCCCGCGTTTTTCGAAACGTGGGCCCTTTCTGCATTCAAGCTTGCCGACCTCCTCACGCTCCCCAGGGCTGTCAGTATTGGCGCAGAATGTCCTGCAGGTGACAGTGCTGGCCCTGGTGGTCAAAGGCGATCAGATCAAACCTGGTGTTTTCGCGTCCCCAATCTGGACGGGTCTGAAGCAGATAGTCCAGCGTCTTGAGCAGACGGCTGGCCTGGCGGGGGTGCAAGGCGGTCGTGCTGTCGCTGAGAAAGCGGCGGCGTTTGACTTCCACACCCACGAGCCAATGCTGATTTTCAACCAGTAGATCCACTTCTCCGAAGGGTGTCCGCAGGCGCTGTCCAAGCAGATGGTATCCAGCGGTCTGCAGAAGAGCCAGCGCCTGCTGCTCGGCTTGCAGCCCGCTCTCATAGGCCTTTTGCCCGCGTCGGCGCCGAACGGGTGAAGGGTGGCCTGCTGAAGGCCTGTCGCCGATCAGCTGCGTTCTCTGATCAACCGTGCGGCCTCAGGAGCGAAATAGGTCAGTACTCCGTTGCAGCCGGCGCGCTTGAAGGCCAGAAGGCTTTCCAGAATGGTCTGATCACGGTCAAGCCAGCCGTTTTCGATGGCGCCCATCAGCATGGCGTATTCACCTGACACCTGGTACGCAAAGGTCGGAACGGCGAATTTCTCCCGGACGCGCCGGATGATGTCCAGATAGGGCATGCCGGGCTTGACCATGACCATGTCAGCCCCTTCCGCTAAGTCACAGGCCACTTCCCGCAGGGCTTCATCTGAATTGGCCGGGTCCATCTGGTAGGTTTTCTTATCCCCCTTCAGCAGGTTCCCTGATCCCAGCGCATCGCGGAAGGGGCCATAGAAGGCTGAAGCATATTTGGCAGCATAGGCCATGATGCGTGTGGTGGTATGGCCATGGCTGTCCAGGGTTTCACGGATGGCCCGTATCCGCCCGTCCATCATGTCGGAAGGGGCGATGATATCAATGCCGGCCTGCGCTTCATGCAGAGCCTGCTTCTGCAGCAACGGTATGGATTCGTCGTTGAGCACATAACCATCTTCAACCAGACCGTCATGACCGTGTGAGGTATAGGGGTCGAGCGCCACGTCTCCCACCAGGCCCAGCTGCGGAAACTCCTTTTTCAGCAGCCGCGCGCTCCTGCACATCAGGTTGTCCGGGTTGACCGCTTCAGTGCCGGCTTCGTCCCGGATCTTCAGCGGGGTGACCGGAAAGAGGGCAATAGCTGGAATGCCGAGGTTGACTGCCGGCGCCACATGGGCTGCAAGCCGGTCCAGACTGACGCGGCTCACGCCGGGCATGGCCTGCACCGGCTGCTGCTGGCCCTGTCCTTCACAGACGAAAACGGGCCAGATGAGGTCATCAACCTGCAGGGTGTTTTCAGCCACCAATCGCCGGGTGAAAGCATCATGGCGGTTACGGCGCAGGCGCGCATGGGGAAAATGTGCATGTGTCATGGCGCTTATCATGACGCCTGCCTTTGCAGATGACCAGTGGCCTGAGCAGAGGAATTACCGCCTGCCGGAAAATGGAACGTTATCCCTTTCCGGCTCAGGGGCGTGGAAGCACAGGCTTCAGCGGCTTTCGGGCGGGCTGGGGGGCTTTCGGGCCAGCTTGCTGTGGCGGAGGCTGTAAGTGAAGTAAACGACAGCGCCGATGAGAAACCAGCAGAAAAGCCGCAGCCAGGTCAGCCGGTCCATACAGACCATCACAGTGCCGCAGCACAGGATGCCCAAAACCGGAATGAGGAAAGTCCCCCCGGGAACCCTGAAGCGGCGTGGTAGGTGCGGCGCGCGCAACCGCAGAGCGATCACGCCGGCGCAGACGATCACAAAGGCCAACAGCGTACCGATGGAAGTGAGCTTGCCCAGCAGGCTGATCGGCAGGCACGCAGCCAGCAGGGCGGCGACACTGCCGCTCAGAAGGTGGGAAAAGACCGGGGTCTGCGTGCGTGGGTGCAGCCGGCTGAACTGGGGAGGAATGAGGCCATCCTGCCCCATGGCGAGTGCCACGCGGCTCTGGCCGAGCAGCATGCCGTAAATGACGGACACGTAACCCAGCGTGATACCGATCTTGATCAGCGCTCCAAGCCAGGGGAGATGAATCTTGTCGATGGCAGTGGCGACCGGGTTGGGGTCATTGGCCAGCGCATGATAATCCACCACCCCCACCAGCACAAAAGAGAAGACGGCATAGATGATCGCACAGATGAGCAGGCTGGTGAGGATGCTGCGGGGTAGGTTTTTCTGCGGGTCATGGGTATCAAGAGCGGTGGTGGAGACGATATCGAAGCCGACATAGGCAAAGAAGATCATGCCCGCAGCCCGCAGGATCCCGCTGAAGCCGAAATGTCCGTATTCCCCGGTATTGGGCGGCAGAAACGGATGGTAATTCGCACTGTGGATAAAGGGTAGGCAGGCTGCGATGACTCCTGCGACAACCAGCATCTTGATCGTGACGATGACCGCATTGAGCCGGCTGGATTCCCTGGTGCCCTTCAGCATCAGCAAGGTGACAATAAAGATGATGAAGACACTAGGGGCATTGAACCAGGCGCGCGCCATCGTGCCGTCAGGCATCCGGACCGGAGCAAGGCTTGGGGCCATGAAGCGTGGATCAATCCATAGCCCCCAGCTTTTCAGCAGGGAGTTGAGATAGCCCGACCAGCTTGAGGCGACCGTGGCCGCTGCCACCGTGTATTCCAGCATGAGGTCCCAGCCGATCACCCAGGCCACGAACTCGCCCATTGATGCATAGGCGTAGGAATAAGCGGAACCTGCGACAGGCAGCAGACCGGCAAGCTCGGCGTAGCACAATCCCGCAAATGAGCAGGCTATGGCTGCCAGCAGAAAGGACAGGGTGACAGCTGGCCCGGCATACTGACCTGCTGCCACACCGGTGATTGAAAAAAGCCCTGCTCCGACTGTGACACCCACCCCAAGCGCGATCAGCTGCCAAGGACCGAAAACCCTTTTAAGCCCGGACCGGACAGAAGCAGAGCTGGAATGGGGTTTTGTGCGCCATAAGCGTCGCGGCATGTCATGGAACTCCGTTGGAATGGGGCCGGGTTCAGAGGGGGCGGAGGCGTTATCACCCGGGCTCTCAAGCCTCGCAGCCCTCTTACTTCAGCTTGCGGGCAGTCTCTTCAGCCAGGCTGGCGAGGTGGAGGTGGCTGTGAGGGCGGGCATAGGCGAAATAGACGATTACGCCCACAAGAAGCCACAGGACCAGCTGCAGCCAGGTACGCCCGTCCATTGAAAACATCACGATGCCGCAGCTGAGGATCCCCAGGCAGGGCACCAGAAACGTGCCGCCCGGGACCCAGAAACGCCGGGGCAGCTCAGGGGCCTTGAGACGCAGCGCCATAACCCCGATGCAGACGATGATGAAAGCCAGGAGCGTGCCGATAGACGTCATGTTGCCCAGCATTTCGAGCGGCAGAAAGGCTGTCAGCACCGCAGTCAGGGAGGCTGTGACGAAATAGGAGAAGTTCGGGGTCTGGGTGCGGGGATTGACCTTCGCAAAAATGGCGGGAAGCAGCCCATCCTCCGACATGGCCATGGCTACCCGGCTCTGACCCAGCATCAGGCCGTAGATACCGGCGATATAGCCTATTGTGATGCCGAGTTTCATCACCTGGGCCATCCAGGGCATGTGAATGGCGTCCATGGCTGTGGCGACCGGGTTGGGGTCGTTGGCCAGGGCCCGGTAATTGACCACCCCGACCAGGATGAAGGAGAAAACGGCATAGATGACCGCACAGACGAACAGGGTGCCCAGGATGCCGATCGGAATGTTCTTCTGCGGGTCACGCGTGTCCTTGGCAACGGTGGAGACGATCTCGAAGCCGATATAGGAAAAGAAGATCAGAGCGGCTGCCCGCAGGAGACCGCTGGCCCCGAACTGCCCGAACCTGCCTGTGTTTGCGGGAATGAAAGGGTGGTAGTTGCTGGCTTTGAGCACCGGTACGCACAACGCGATCACACCTATGATAATGGCGAGCTTCAGCAGGACAATCAGGGTATTGACCTTGCTGGAACCGCTGGTGCCGCTCATGAGCATGAACATGACGGCAAAAACGATAAAGACACTGGGCGCATTGAGCCAGCCATGGACCATGTGCCCGTCCGCTGTGCGCACCAGTAACAAAGGCGAAGAAAGCAAGCGCGGATCTATGCTCAATCCCCACCCGTTCAGCAGGGAATTCAGATAACCGGCCCAGCTCGAAGCGACGGCTGAAGCATTGACGGTGAATTCCAGAATGAGGTCCCAGCCGATGGTCCAGGCGGCGAACTCGCCCATTGAGGCATAGGCGTAGGAATAAGCGGAACCTGAGGCAGGTATCATGCCGGCCAGTTCGGCATAGCACAGCCCGGCAAAAGAGCAGGCGAGTGCTGCGATGAGAAAGGAAAGGGTGACGGCCGGTCCCGCATACTGGCCGGCTGCAATTCCGGTAAGGGAAAAGAGTCCGGCCCCGATGGTCACGCCCACGCCCAGTGCAATCAGCTGCCAGGGGCCAAAAACTCGTTTCAGGCCGGAGCTCTCATCTTCTTCGGTTTCACTGGTGATGGGTTTTGTGCGCCAGAGCGAGTGAAGCATGCCGGAAACCTTGGAAAGAAAGACAGTCGGAGAAAAGGAGAAGGCGCCAGCTCATCAGCCAGGGGGTTCTGAAGAGAGACGGGCGAGCTCACTGTGGCGGAAACCATAGGTGAGATACACCAGCCCGCCCAGAAGCAGCCAGAGGGCGAGGCGCAACCAGGTCACCCCATCGAGAGACAGCATGACGATCAGGCAGCTGGCCACTCCCAGTACCGGAATGGCGAACATGCCACCCGGAATGCGGAAAGTTCGCCGGGCATGGGGCTGTTTCCACCGCAGCGCCAACACGCCGGCACAGACGATGATGAAAGCCAGCAGCGTGCCGATGGAGGTCATGTTGCCCAGCTCGGCAATGGGGAAACAGGCTGCCAGTACCGAGGCGACGAGAGCGGTGATGAGGTGGGAAGCGCCAGGGGTCAGGGTGCGGGGGCTGAGCCTGCCGAAAAGGGGCGGGAGCAGGCCGTCATGCGCCATGGCCATGGTAATGCGGCTCTGGGCGAAAAGCTGGCCGTAGATGACTGACAGATACCCCACGGTGATGCCGAGCTTGATGACCATGCCCATCCAGGGCCGGTGAATGGCGTCCATGGCTGTGGCGACCGGGTTGGGGTCGGTTGCCATGGCATGATAATTGACCACGCCGACCAGCACGAAAGAGAAGACAGCATAGATGATCGCGCAGATCAGCAGGCTGCCCAGAATGCCGATCGGGATATTGCGCTGGGGATTGCGGGTATCCTGGGTGGTGGTGGAGATGATGTCAAAGCCCAGATAGGCAAAGAAAGCCATACCGGCCGCACGCATGACGCCGCTGAAACCGAACTCCCCGAACTGGCCTGTATTGGGAGGAATGAAGGGATGGAAATTTCCGGGCTGGATGAAGGGTAGGCAGACAATGATGACTGCCGCAATGACCAGCAGCTTGATCACCACCACGATGCCGTTGACGCGGCTTGACTGCGTGGTGCCGCGCATCAGGAGCAACGTGATGGCGGCGATGATGAAGACTGTCGGCGCATTGAACCAGGCCGGACAGACAGCGCCATCAGGCATTGTGACCGGTGTGAAGGTGGGAGCGGTAAGCCTGGGGTCGATGACAATCCCCCAGCTGCGCAGCAGGGAGACCAGATAGCCCGACCAGCTCGACGCGATGACCGCTGCCCCGACAGTGTATTCCAAAATGAGATCCCAGCCGATGAACCAGGCGATGATCTCGCCCAGAGAAGCATAGGCATAGGAATAGGCAGAGCCTCCACTGGAGATCATGCCGGCCAGCTCGGCATAGCACAGCCCGGCGAACCCGCAGGCAAGGGCTGAAATAAGAAAGGAGAGGATAACCGCCGGTCCTGCATGCTGACCGGCCGCAACGCCCGTGAGGGAAAAGAGCCCTGCGCCGATGGTCACGCCCACACCGAGCGCAATGAGATGCCAGGCGCCGAAAACTTTCCTGAGCCCGCTCTGTCTGCCTGTTCCGCCGTCGAGAGGTTTGGTTCGCCAGAAGGAAACGGTCATGGAAGTCTCATCATCATGCGCATCTGGAGCGGGGAAACAGTTCTGGCCTGCCGGCTTGGAACCGGTAAAAAGCAGGTGGGCCAGGGCGCGCTGATCTGCGGGCCGTCACGGGTGATAAAGCCATGACCGGAAGAGGATTTCTGAAGCTCATGGCGAAGAGGGCAAGATAGACGGACTCAGGCTTAAGCACTATAGTGCATGGAGCTTAAATCTCACGCGGAGTTGAAGACGACGATGGCCGAGCACGCCTCTCAGGCTGACCTGAAGTCATTTTTCCACGCCTCTCTCGGGCAGCGCGACCCGGAAGTGGAAGCTGTTCTGAAAGCGGAATTGACACGCCAGCAGGATGGAATCGAACTCATCGCTTCAGAGAACATGACGTCTTTTGCGGTAATGGAAGCGCAGGGCTCGGTTCTGACCAACAAATATGCCGAAGGACTACCGGGCCGACGTTACTATGGCGGTTGCGTGGAGGTGGACAAGGTCGAAGCGCTGGCTATCGAACGCCTTAAAAAGCTTTTCGGCGCGGAATTTGCCAATGTGCAGCCCCATAGCGGCGCCAATGCCAACCAGGCCGCTTTCATGGCGCTGGTCAAACCCGGCGACAAGATTCTGGGCATGAGCCTGGCGGCAGGGGGTCATCTGACCCATGGGGCTGCGCCCAATTATTCCGGCAAATGGTTCGAAGCCATTCAGTATGGCGTCCGCGCTGAGGATGGCACGCTGGATTATGAAGAGATGGAACGTCTGGCCCGCGAGCACAGACCGCGCCTTATTGTCGCGGGCGCTTCGGCTTATCCGCGCCAGATAGACTTCGCCCGTTTCCGCCGCATCGCTGATGAAGTGGGCGCAGCACTGATGGTGGATATGGCCCATTACGCCGGGCTGGTGGCGGCCGGCCTTTACCCCAATCCAGTGCCTTATGCGGATGTCACGACCTCCACGACCCACAAGACCCTGCGCGGTCCACGGGGAGGGGTGATCATGACCAATTCGCCTGAACTGGCAAAGAAGATCAATTCTGCCGTGTTCCCTGGCCTGCAGGGCGGCCCGCTCATGCAGGTGATCGCCGGCAAGGCCGTTGCCTTCGGCGAGGCGCTGAAGCCGGATTTCAGAAATTACCAGCAACAGGTGCTGGCCAACGCCCAGGCCCTGGCTGACGAGCTGACCCATCGGGGTTTCGATATCGTAACAGGCGGAACGGACAGCCATCTCGTTCTGGTGGATCTGCGGCCCAAGGGCGTGACAGGCAAGCAGGCGGAAGCCCTGCTGGAACGCGCCGGCATTACGGCCAACAAGAACTCCGTGCCGTTTGATCCGGAAAAGCCTTTCGTGACTTCCGGCATCCGTCTGGGCAGCCCGGCTGCCACAACGCGGGGTTTCAGAGAAGAGGAATTCCGCCAGATCGGGCGCATGATTGATGAAGTTCTTTCAGCGGGGGAAGAAGATCCGGCCACTCTTGAAAGGGTCCAGGCAGAAGTACAGGCGCTCTGCAGGCGTTTCCCCATCTATACGCAGCCCAGCGCCTGAACTTTCCGGTTTTTACCGGTTCAAAGCAGGCGGCAGGGCTGAAGGCAGGTTGAAAGGGGAGACGAAGAGCCTTTTTCAGTCTTGAAGCGTTTCCGGCGTGACGATCCGGATACGGTGCTGAATATGGCGTTCCACATCACGCAGCAGCCCTCTTTCCTCTGGCGTGACCAGGGAAAGAGTGCGCCCTTTCTGGCCGGCACGGGCTGTGCGGCCGATACGGTGAATATAGGTCTCAGGCGTTGACGGCATGTCGACATTGAGCACCAGCGTGACATCATCAATATCCAGGCCCCGTGCAGCGATATCTGTGGTGACCAGGACAGCCGCAGGCGTATTTTTGAAACGTTCAAGCACCTTGCGCCGCTCGCCTTGGCCCAGCCCGCCATGAAGAGCCATGGCCGTCTGGCCGAGCTGGCCCAGGCGCCGCGCAAGTGTGTCTGCCTCTTTCTTCGTGCGGGTAAAGACAATGCAGCGTCCTTTGTCAGCTGCGCCGTCAGGTCCATCTTTCCGGCGATCTTTTGCGGAGCCGCTAGAGATTTGTGAGCTCAGGAAGCGCTCCCGGAAGATTTTCTCCACCAGGGCCGCTTTGTCGTTTTCGCTGACAAACACAGCGCGCTGGCGCAGGCGTTTGGGCGTGACCGTTTCATCCGTTCCCTCTATGGCCACCGGATCACGCGTGACCTTGCGGGCAAAGACCATCACATCGTCTGAAAGAGTTGCCGAGCAGAAAACGGTTTGCGGATGATCGGGAAAATAACGTGCCAGAGCGGTCATGGCGTCGGTGAATTCCTCGTCCAGCAGCCGGTCCGCCTCGTCAAGCACGAGATAGGAGATTTCGCTCAGGTCAAGCGCGCCTTCATGGGCCAGGTCAAGCAACCTGCCATGGGTGCCGACCACGATATCAACGCCTTCCTGAAGAGAGCGGCACTGCAGGGCACGATCCATGCCGCCGCAGAGAACACGGGTACGAATCGGCAGCTGGCGGCCGAGCTGGCGGCAGAGCGTGGCGGTCTGCATGGCCAGATCACGCGTCGGCACCAGGATGAGAACGCGGGGAGGGCGATAGCTCCCGGCCTGTTCCTGTGCCGTGTCCGCCAGCAGCTGCAGGGCCGGCAGGACAAAAGCAGCGGTTTTTCCGCTCCCCGTCTGGGTTGGCAGAAGCACATCGCGTCCTTCAAGAAGCGCCGGCACAGCGGCTTGCTGAACAGCCGTGGGGCGTTTGAAGCCTGCTTTTTCAGCTGCGCTGCATAAAAGTGACGACAGGCCCAGCTGGCTGAAGGTGGGCTGGGTGGCAGGGACGGCAGAAGAGGGATCGGTTGTCATGATTCCCTCTTGCCATATCGTCGCTGTGTGGGGGATGGGAAAAAGCAAATGTCCCTGAAGGGATTTCCTCTACAGGGTCCATCAGTACAGAGGACAGAGTGTGAGAGCCGAAAAAAATGGCTATGCAGGAGAATGAAAGGTGGAAGACTGTAACGCGATGACTGCACAGCCCGGGTGGCGGAAACATGCCCTGATCGTGGCGGAAGATTTTGCCGGAATGCATGCTCAGGGGCAGGGCCTGGCAGAACGGGCCGCCATGAGCTGGAGCTTTCACGCTGTGCCCCAAAGAGTGAAATCCCGCCTGCCCCTGCATTGGCTCAGAGCGCAATCAGGAAGAAAAAAGGCGGATGGGTTTCATTTTGACCCTGTACCTGACCTGGTCATCAGCATCGGCGGCAGGGGAGGTGATCTGGGACGCCAGATCGGTCGGGCGTGTGGGGTGCCGGTCGTGCAGATACAGGATCCACGCCGGCATCGGCAGGATTTTTCCCTGGTGATCGCCAATGCGCATGACGCAGTAAAAGGCGATAACGTCATTGAAGTGCGCACTGCGCTGCATGACATGACCCCCGCGCGCCTGGCCGCAGCACGGGAAAAATGGGAGGCGCGCTTGCGGGTGGGTGGGGAAAAGCTCCTGGGCGTTCTCCTGGGCGGCACCAATGGACGGTACCGCTTCGGTGAACCCGAAGCCCTGGCGCTGGGAAGACGTATCAGGGTTTTCCTGGAGCGGACAGGCATGGGATGCGCCCTGGTGCCTTCACGCCGCACCAGCCCGCAGGCACTCCGGGTAATGGCTGCAGAACTGTCTGGGACGAAGTGCAGGATATGGCAGGGACAGGGGGCGGATAATCCTTATGTCGGCGTGCTAAGCTGTGCGGACATGCTGGCCGTAACCGTGGACAGTGTTTCGATGATATCGGAGGCTGTTGCCACCACCGCGCCTGTGGGGCTGCTGGCGCTGCCGGGCCGTTCCAGGCGGCTTAGCGCTTTTGCCGCAACGTTGAAGGGCCTTGGAAGAGTGCAGGATTTTGGCGGAAAGAATTTCGAAAACATGAGTTTTTCGACAGTTGCCCATGAAAGGGTTGACGATACGAGTTTGGCGGCCCGAGAAATGTGCCGTCGTTTGTTTGGCGCGGGCTTCTCCTGACACTGCCTGACCGGCCCAGACGGAGAAGACTTCAACAGGCTCAACAGGAAAGAAGTTCTGATGCTCGACGTCCAGACTTTCGGCCCCCAAGGCGGCAACGTGCTTTACAAGGCCCTGGCGCATCCGCTGGCAGTGGGGCCCATTCTGGAACTGCTTGCAGAGATCAAGGACAAACGGGTCGCCGTTTATGATCCGGAAGGGTACCTGCCCACCTTCCAGGGACTCTATCCCGAATTCCGGCCCAGCTTTTATCTTACCCATGACAGCGAACAGGTCGGGCTGCCTGATGGGCTGAAGGCCAGTCCGGACTCAGGAGCTACTTCCCGCAACGGGCAGAAAACAGCGCTCGTGGATGTGGGCAGCCTGGATATCGATGCGGTGGTGGCGCTGTCCTTCGAAGAAGGAAAAATGTCCGCCCGCCTGCAGCCACTGCTGGACGGCGTTCTACTTCATACCCTGGGAAAAGCGCGCCTGCCTGAAAAATTCCTCAAGCGGGGGCGGCCTTATCTTGACCGGCACAATTTCGCAACGAATTTTGCCTTTTTCAGAGACGACGGTGTTTTCTCGACCCGTCTTGTCACGGCCAATTACTGGTCGAATTACGGCACGGAAAGACCGCTTTACTGGTTTTTGCTCTTTGATGAAGCCGGGCGTGAACTGGCCAGATGGGAAACAAGAGCGGAAAATCCTGCCTCAGGCGTGATCGTGGACAGTGCTGAAATCCGTCAGCGCTTCAATCTCGCGCCCTTTACCGGACAGCTTTTCATCCATGTTCTCGGTGCAGCCGGTCATGACGTGGTGAAATATGCGCTTGATACTTTCGGCCGGTACGGCAATCCGAGCCTTTCAGTCACGCATGACGCCAATGCCTGGCCTGCCAGGCGGTATGGCTCTCTTCCGGCACCGGATCAGGATGAGCAGATGACCGTCTGGGTGCAGAACAGTCATGGCACGCCCATTCCGGCAGGCAGCCTCTCCTTCAACCGTATGGGGACTGAAGAAGGGGCGGCAGTTGCAGAGGAAATTCCCCCATATGCCACCCTGGCTGTGGATGTGGGGGCATTGCTGCCGGAAGTCCGCTGGCCTGCACAGCTGGAAATGCGTGCCGGCCGCCATGTCGTTCGCCCACGTTACGAGATAACCCAGCAAGGACGGACCCGCATTGCGCATCTGAACGTCGAGCGCGAAGACCTGAAGCCCGATCCCGCAATCGCCCGGATGCCTGCCAGTCTGGGGCGGGGAATTCTGCTGCCGTTTCCCGTGCCCGATCCCCGGCACTTTGAGATCTGGCTGCAACCCAACCCGATGACTGAAACGGTGCGGAACCTGCCGGTGCGCGTTGACCTGTATGATGAGGAAGGCCGACAGACCGCCTCACATTTTCTCGGCAATCTGCCACGTGATTTTCAACAGGCAGTGCCCCTGCATGAATTGGCTGAAAGCCAGGGGCATGGGGACCTGGTTTATGACTTCCGCGATGGCGGCACAGCGGATGGCTGGCTGCACGGCATGTTGCGCTACCGTCACCGGACGAACCGGCACACGGCCGAAACCAGTTTCGGCGGCCACATCTTCAACACCCTCATGACCTGGCGCAATGAACCCCAATCCTATGCCGGCCCTCCACCGGGTCTGACGACACGCATTTTTCTCAAACTGGGCCAGAAGCTGGAAGGGAAATTTCTGCGCAGTTTCTGCCATCTGCTTTATCCCGCTTCCCTGGAAGGGGCGCCTGATTCTCAAACCCGGCTTTATCTGTATGGCCGCGACGGCAAAGCCCTGGCGCAGCGTGATCTGTCACTGCCTGCCTGCGGGTCGCGGCTTCTGCACCCCCACAAGCTGTTCACGCCACAGGAACTGACTGAAGCGGGAGAGGGAGGGTATGTGCTGATTCGCGATCTGACCTGTCGCCTGTTCGGCTATCATGGACTTGAAAACGATGAGGGCGCTTTCTCCCTGGACCACATGTTCGGTTTCTGAACAAAGACCTGTCTCACTGGCAGTTTCTGCCTGGGCGGCTCTTGTCACTCTGAAAGCAGCCTGATAGAAATCTTCCCGGAATGGGTGCGTAGCTCAGCGGTAGAGCACTGCCTTCACACGGCAGGGGTCACAGGTTCAATCCCTGTCGCACCCACCATTCTGTTTCGCGAAGAAGCTAATGATTTTTTGAAGTTTTGCTATATTTTAAGGGACCATTCAAAGATTTAGAAAAATAATTATTATAATTATTTTTGTAAATCATTATAAATATAATATAAAAATAAAAGTATTTATCCTAAAAGTAGATATAAGTGGATACGTCTCCTTATAATTATTTTTATATAAATTTAACTGTGGGCATAGAATAGAAGTTATTATAAGATTTTTAATTAATTCAATAACCTCTTTTCCATATAGCTAATAGTTATGTTTCTGATTCCAACAGATGCTAGACACGCCTTCAAGGAAAGAGTAATTTCAACAAAGGCAGTTTTAGACTTAAATTAAACACATTATACAAAAATTATTTATGTTCTTGGGGGTTGGCTAATGAAGGTTGCAGTGTGTCTTGTAGTAAAAAACGAGCAAGAAGAAATTATATATTGGCTTGCGTGGTATAAAGCACTCGGATTTGATACGTTTATCATCTATGATGATTATTCCGATGATAACACGGAAGAGGTTATTCTCTCATTAGCCCCAATACTTGATATCCGTTACATGAGAAATGCGGTCAATCATGACTTACATAATATCAGACAAGTCCGAGCTTATAATGATGCAGTTACAAAATATGGAAAAGAATTCGAATGGATTTCCTTCTTTGATGCAGATGAATACTTAGATTTATATGGAAATAGCATAAAATCTTATCTAAGAAATTTTGATAATGCATCTTTAATCGCGTTTAACTGGTGCAATGTTGGTACAAATGGTCATGTAAGCCGTCCAGTAGGACCGCCAATTACCAATTATGAATATAATGGTAAGAATGATTTATATTGGAATCGCCATACAAAAGTGATCTTCCGCCCCGATAAATTAGCTAAGAAGATCTATCAAGTTCATAATGTATCTGTTCATGGAGAAAGTGTGGATTCTGAAGGATTATCTGTGAAATGGGAGAATGAGCATGGGGGCTTTACCTCAAATCCTCCTACTTGGAAAGGAGGCCGCCTTATTCATTATCAATCTAGATCAATAGAACACTATGTCAAAAGAGATAAAAATATTGAAGACGTTCGACGGGATAAAGGAGACCCTTTACACACTGTTGCAAAGAGTGAAGAGTACAACTCGCTGTTTAATCCTGTATCCACTGTGACATTGGTAAAATTTTATGAGTGGATGTTACATTTCGCAAATCAGCAGGCACGTATTCTAATTGAAAGTTTGAGAGCTAAACCTTCTGGCTTCCTAGCAGAGCTAGCACATATAGTAACTCCATCTAATGTGTCTATTTTCGATCCATCTTATATTCCTTTGCAACATGAAGTTGACAGAAACTGGATCTCTGAAGAAAAGTTAGAAGGAAATATCTTTAAAGACATTGCTATCGATAATCAACCATACGTGGCTTTTAACATAAAGAATGCTTTTGGAAATTTGTTGGGAGCACATGAAGGGGAGCTTTCCTTATCTATTAATCCTGAAGAAGCACTTATCGGGATTTATATTCACGGAAGTAGATACGTTCATCTCTTTACAAAAGATGGAAAAGGTTTTCGTATTGAAGGTGATGCGCGAATTTTACCTGCGCTAACCTTTAAAGTGTGGCGTAAGGAAGACCGTAGCGGGTTTCTTTCGCATCCTAGGACTGGTCGTTTCTTAGGGTTTACGCCACAAGGTGAATATTCGGTAAAAAAAATTAGAGCTTTAGGGTGGGAAGTACTGCATTTTGAGCCAATAGAACTACAAAATCTTCCGAAGCATATTCTTAGGGCTGCTTCTTATCTGGGGCTTGCAAATAGTTTAGCAGCTCTTAAAGAGGTGAACCCTAGTCCTGAACTTGGCGCCTTACAAATTAATGCCATTACGGCATTAGATGATGTTTCACGTGAGGTAGTTAAATTAGTTAGTAAAGGCATAATGGGGGAGCATCTTTTCTAAAAGAGAGATAGTTTTTGAAGAGTATAGATCTTTCAAGTCATTTTTTAACATTAAATATTTTGAAGGGGTTTAAATATTGGGCGGTTCCATGAAGCCTGGCAGGCACGCCGGCAACAGAGATGCGGAAGAGCTGGACAGGAAAGTGAATTCTCGTCTGGCCTTTGTTGAATGGCGCAGCACGGTCAAGCTGTGAAACCGGTAACCAGAGCAAACCCTGGCTGTCCAGAAAAGGTGCATCAACCCAGTGAAGTTCCGGGCTGCGGGTGAGGGTGCTGATCGTGCCGTCAGGCGCACGGACCTGCTCGGCATCCTCGCGGAGATTGCTGAAATAAAGGTTGCCCTCGGCATCAATGGCGGTCCCGCCGACAGGTGGCAGGTTGGCCCAGGGGCTGACCTGTGCCTCCAGCTGGGCGGGGGAAAGGTCCGGGTTTTCCAAGGCGGCAGTGGGGACTTTCGACCAGGGACCTTCCAGCGTGCCGAAATAAAGCCAGCTTCCATCCGGACTGACCTCAATCGGGTCCGTGTTGATCCGTAAAGGTTTGCCGTCCGGGGCACGAACGATGGTCGTTGTGGCGGGAATGGTGGTATCTGCACTTCCGGGAGGGGCAAAAGGCACGACAATCGGCCGGTCGGGTTGCGCAGTGGTCGCAGGCACAGCGTTGAGAACGCGCCTGGCCTGACCTGTATCCATGTTCAGGACGAGAAGCCCTGGCCGACCCGCGTCGGTCAGGAAGGCGTAGGGACCATGAAAGCGGACATCATCAATATAGCTTCCAGGCAGCGCCAGCTCCGGACCAAGAGGGTAGATGC
Organism: Oecophyllibacter saccharovorans; assembly: GCF_006542375.1. Lineage (GTDB taxonomy): Bacteria > Pseudomonadota > Alphaproteobacteria > Acetobacterales > Acetobacteraceae > Oecophyllibacter > Oecophyllibacter saccharovorans. Next base: position 1,858,561 of record NZ_CP038143.1, read on the forward strand.
GCCGAATCTGGCCGTTTGTCGCGTCTATACGAACGACTTTGGCGGCATTCGGCAGCGGGCCGCTTCCGAATACGGGCGTGCCTGTATCCACAATCCACAAATCGCCATCCGGCGCTATGTGGAGCGCGTTGACGTTGACAAATTTATGACGCGGGTCCTCCCCGGGACGCCAGGAATTCCAGTCTGCATCCGGCCAGGGGGTCTGAGTATCGGCCCCGGTGCTGGCCACTGAGAGAAACTGTCTGTTATCTGATGCAGGCCAGGCCCAACGTGGACCGCCAACAAGGGTGGCGCCCCGAAACCGGGCGACAGCGTTCCAGACCATGTGTCTGGTTTGCGCAACCTGCTGCAGGGGCAGCGACCCAGCTCGGGCGACCGAAGAAGCAGCGCTGCCGAGAAAAATTCCCGCCAGTACGCCGCCTACCAGACAACGTTGCAAGGGTGTACTCTTTAAGGAGCGCGGGAAATTCAGGACCGAACCCAGGAAAAAAGAAAACATACGGGGCTTCCTTGAAGCGTTCCGGGTTCTTGAGGGTCTGACCTCAGACCTCCCTTTTCTGTCTGGGTGGACAGGGCAAAGGCCATATTCAAGAAGCTAGGGGAAGGAACGCTAAAGATGAAACAATGACAGTCAATTTCTATCTGACCTGAAGCAGAGTGCAATTAGGTACAAAATTGTTTCCATTCGAATGGTTTATTTAATCACTTCCTGCAATTTGAAACTTCCCGGAGATAACTCAGATTATTTTTGAAGGTTAATTATTGACTGGCTTGTGACAGGAGAAATTGAGCGCAGGTTCCCGCTAGGGGAGAGGAGAAGGGGTGTTATTGGGGCCTGGAGTACTGAAAGATTTGCTCAGCAGAAGTGAAACCGTCATTCTGATCCCAAGCTTCTGGAACGATTCGAAAATTTCAATGTATGGGCCTAACCCCGCAGATGCTGCCACGGCCCTGCCGGGGTATGAAACAGACACACGAAGAAATAGACAAAGGAGAAAGGAAAATGCCTGGTTCACCCGTGACTGTTTCCGCTGATCCTGCCTCTGCTCTGCCGGCACGTCGGCGCCGTCATCCTTATCCGGCTCCCAGCCCCGCATGCGCGGTGGAAGCCACGTTGTCACTGATTGACGGTAAATGGAAAGGCGCCGTTTTATGGCATCTTCTCGGAGGGACGTTGCGCTTCGGGGAACTGCGTCGTCGCATGCCGCGCGTGACACAACGCATTCTCACCAATCAGCTGCGGGAACTGGAAGCAGATGGCCTGGTTCTGCGGGAAGTGTTTCCTGTCGTCCCCTTGCGGGTGGAGTATTCTCTCACCCCGCTTGGCAAGTCACTGGGAAAGGTTCTGACCCTTCTGAAGGAATGGGGGGATGACCATGAGAGCTACTGGAAAAAAGCCACTCAGCAGCAGTCCCTGGAGCCAAGAAGTGCAGAGACGCTGCAAGCACCGCGTTCCGTCCGTTCATGCTGAAATTCAAGTTCCAGGACGGGTCGCGCTGACTTCCAGAGTGCTCTGAGAGCAGCTTTACCCCTTGCCTTCCTTAAGCGGATAGCGCCATTCCCATCCCCCTCCGAGGGCCTGGTAAAGTCGTGCAACGGAAGCAGCCACATCAGCATTGGCGCGAACAAGGGTCTCCTGAGAGGCAAGCAGGGCGTTCTGCAGGGTCAGAACATTCAGGAAGTCTCCAGATCCTTCGGCATATTGGAGCTGGGCGATGCGAACAGCCTCCTTGTTGTCTTTCACCGCCGTCTGCAGGCGTTCATACTGCCGCTGAGCCGTCGCGAAATCCGCCATGGCGTCTGCAACTTCCCGCCAGGCGCTCAGAACAACATTCTGAAACTGTAATCCGGCCTGCTGGGCCTGCTTCCGTCTGAGACGAAGCTGGCCGACCAGGCGTCCCCCCTGAAAGATGGGAAGACTGAGCGTGGGCCCGAACCCGTACTGGCGTGAAGCCCAGGAGCCGAGGCCGCTGAAATGCAGGGCCTGGATGTCCATGCTCCCCGAGAGAGTAACACGCGGAAAGAACTCCGCAATCGCAACGCCGACATTGGCCGTGGCAGCGTGCAGTTGAGCGGCAGCCGCCCGGATGTCAGGTCGGCGCTCGACGAGCTGGGAAGGCAGGCCAACCGGAATGTCCGCCGGCACTGTGGGGACTGGTCGGAGTTTGCCCAAACGGGCTTCCAGCGCACCCGGCTCCTGGCCGATCAGATAGCTGAGCGCGTTGAGAAGATGCGCTTCCTGACGATGCAGAAGGGGCAGCCGTGCTTCAAAGGTGCTGAGCTGACCTGCGGCTTCTGCCACATCGCCGCGGGTTGCCGTGCCGGCTGCGAAGCGCAGACGGGTCAGGGCCACGCTTCGCCGCGCTGTGTCGATGTTGAGTTTGACGATTTGGGTTTCATTCTGGACGCTGCGCAGGGAGATATAATCAAGCGCTGCGCGTGCCATGAGAGAGACCAGAAGATCGCGGCGCTGATTGGCACTGACCTGCACACCGGCATCTGCCGATTCCACCTGGCGGCGCACATGGCCCCACAGGTCCACCTCCCATGAAGCGCCCAACCCGTATTGCGGCAGATTGAAAGGGGGCGAACCTTTGGCGCCGTCCATCTTGGAAGGGCCGAACTGCGGCGAGCCATTGGCGATAGTGGCGGGAGCGTCAGGTACAGTGGTTCCGAGCAGCCCGAGAACGCCGTTGGGGCTGCCGCGTTCGCGCATGTAGGAGGCATTGCCGGAAATGGCCGGAAACTGGATCGCGCCCGCAATGCGGCGCTCTGCCTGACTCTGGGCGAACCGGGCGCTTGCGATCCGCAGATCGAGGTTGCCGGCTGCCACCTGTTTCTCGAGCTCGGTCAGCAGGGGATCGTGATAGAGACGCCACCATTCTGGCCTGACCGTGCCATCGGTGACGTGTTTGGCGGCCGGTGGAACATTTTCATGAAAGACCTTCGGGACTTTCGCTTTGGGGGGATGAAAATCCGGCCCGACCGCACATCCGGCCAAGACGAAAGCCAGTACCATTATGCGCGGAAACGTCCGCAGGACAGAGACAATATACCGTAAAGATATCACGGCATGAGGGCCTGTATCTGGCATTCCCGGAAGCTGTTTTCCCGGAAAAGGCTTTCGACTGATGCGGCGCCACGCTAGGCTTTCTGACCAGACGCGGGGCGCGGGAGCGCTAAACTCAATTCCAGCCATAACGCGTATCTTCAGCATGAGAGCCTTCAGGACGGCTCGAGGTATCAATGCGCACTTCCGCTGACATGCCGACACGCACGCGCTTTGTCAGAGGCTGTCCGGCATCGAAGACGAGCTTGACCGGCAGACGCTGGACAACCTTTGTGAAATTCCCGGTCGCATTGTCAGGTTGAATGGGCGCGAAGGCGACGCCTGTGGCGGGTGGGATTGAATCCACATGCGCATGAAGCGGATGGTCCGGAAAAGTGTCGATCCAGATGAGCGCTTTCTGCCCTGGCAGGACATGCGTGAGCTGGGTTTCCTGAAAATTGGCCAGAACGTAGGCTTCCTGAACCGGGACGACAGCCATCAGGGCTGTGCCACGCATGACGTAAGCGCCCACACGCACGCCACGCGCCCCGACGACGCCGGAAAAAGGTGCCGGAATCGTGCAGTAGGACAGGTCAAGCTCAGCCTGTTTTTCTTCACCTTCCGTGCGCATGAGAACACTGCGTGCCCGTGCCAGCTGGGCAGTGATGATCCCCATCTCACGCTCAGCTGCCTTGACAGAGGCCTGATCCCGCACAAGCGTGGCCTGGGCGGTGCGCCGCTGGGTGGCGGCACTTTGCTGCTGCTCGGTCGTGGCTGCGCCGCCGATTGAAAGGGTCTGATAACGGCGCGAGTTCTGTTGGGCGAAGGTCAGGGCGGCTTCATCGGCCTGAACATTCGCCTGCGTTCCTGCGATGACAGCTTTCTGCCGTTCCAGGGCTGCCAGCAGATTGTCCACATCCGCCCGTGCCGCGCCTGTCTTGCCCTGGGCGACCATAAGGCTTGCACGGTAGTCATCATCTTCAATATGGGCGAGTTCCTCGCCTTTCCGAACGCGTTCGTTGTCCTGGGCAATGACGCGATCAATCCTCCCCGCCACTTTCGGCGCGACCAGTGTGAAATCCGCTGTCACATAGGCATCGTTGGTTTCAACGCTGCTGGCAGGACCGAAGAGACCATCTCCGAGAATGAGGCGGTCAGCCCCCCAGGCGACGACCCCCAGAACAGTTGCGGTCGCGAGGACCGACAGAAGGCGGCTGCGGCTCATAGGGACGTTTTCCTGATTTTTCTGAAGGGAAGATTTTTCAGCACCCTGTCGGCAAGGGCCATGCGCGCAAGCACGCCAACCGGGCGGGCCCCTGCAGGCGGCTGGAAAACGCCAGTGACCTGCTCGGGTGGACTGGAAGGCTTGCGGGCGCTCTGGTCAGGCCTGGGCGCACTCGGCGGATACACCCGCAGGGGCAGAAAGAGATTGAGCGCGAACATGGCAGCACAGATGCCAATCATGGTTACGTAAATATCGGCGCAGGTCAGGATGATGGCCTGCGTGCGGATGTCATCATGAAACAGTACGGTCGATGTATGCTTCAGGACGGCCGGATCCGGCAGGAGAGGGGCCAGCACACGCCGTGCCCCGTCATTGAGGCTCTGCAGGAGAAAGCGCTGCCCCCCATGATGATCAAGCAGCATGGTGGAGTGGTACTGTTCGCGCCGGCGCAGCAGGGCACTGAGAAGGGCCGTCGCAATGGCAGCCGCAAATCCTTTGGTCATGTTGAACATGCCGGAAATGAACGGGCCGTCCGTAGGCTGCAGGCTCAGGGTGGCCAGCATGAGAATGGGAATGACAATCATCGGCTGGCTGAAGGTCTGCAGCGCCATGGTGGGATCGAAGTTGTCCCGTACCCAGTCGAAATCGATCCAGGTGCCCAGAAAATAGGAAAGCGCCTGCAGGCCCAGGCCCAACAGAAGCACATGGCGGCAGTCAACGCGGCGCAAATTGCAGAGAGCTGCAACCAGCGGAAGAGTGATCAGTTGCGGCAAAGCCAGCCTCAGGGCCAGAGGCGTGATCTGGATGGGGCGGTAATGATGAACATCTGTCAGGAAGACTTCCGGAACCTGCAGCGTGGCGACATCAAGGATCAGGACGCCGGTCAGGGTCAGCAAGGAATCGGATACGTTGCGTGAACTGAGAAGCTGGATGCGGAAAAACGGAAGGGGGTGATGCCATTCATTGAGCAGGAAGGCGATGAAAAGCACGCTTCCCCCTAAAAGCAGATGTGTGATGAGGGGGGAACGAAACCAGTCCAGCCGGTCTCCCTCCACCAGTCCGATAACCAGGAAGCAGATTGCGGGCAGTCCTGTGAGCATGCCGACCCAGTCGAACTGACGGAATCGTTCCAGGCGCAGAGGATCCTGGGGCAGCCCCCATCCGATGGCGATCATCGAAAGCACACAGAGCGGGATGATTTCCCAGAACAGCCAGTACCAGCCGGCATATTCGAAAATCACTCCGGTCAGGGGAATCCCGAGATTGGGACCGAAAGTGGAGGTGAGCGCATAAGCGCCCAGACCGTAGATTTTGATGTTGGGGGGCAGATAACGCAAAGCCACCGTCATGAGCAGGGGCGGCAGCGAGCCGCAGGCAATGCCCTGGATGCAGCGTGTCAGATAAAGCGTGCCCAGTGTCGGGCAGAAAGGCAGCCACAGGGCACTCAGGGCGGCAAGGGCAATCATGGCCAGGGACAGGCGACGTATGGAAAACGTCACGGCAAACCAGGGGGCAAAGGCCATGGCCGCGATATTGAAAGCTTCAAAAAGCGCCGTCAGCCAGGTTGCCTCGTCATGGCCCAGATGAAGGGCGCCTCCGAGATCAGCCAATCCTCCTTCAGTTACATGTTCATTGAAGCCGGCAAGAAGGACGGCCAGCAGCACCCCACAGAGCCCGACAGCAAGACGGAGACTGAAAAGAGGCGAAGCGGGTGGCAGCGTGGGGCCAGGACCCCGGTTTTTCTCAGAACCCGAGGACAGGCCTTGTAAGGGAGAAATGGGCTTGGTGCGCATGGACGGGATGTCCTGGTGACTTCTGGCAACTGCCAGGTGCGAAAGCTCCTGCCGGTTCTGCTCTCCGGTGCCTGGAAAGAAGACAGGTAAAGTATTCGGTCAGGGACACGAGCAGGGCAGAAGCGGGGCTAGCAGGGCTTAAGAATTGGTAAGAACGATTTTCCCGATCGCCTTGCCGCTTTCGAGTATTTCCTGGGCCTGCCTGAGGTTTTCGGCAGTGACGCCTTCCATGTGAAGATGGTCGGTGGGTTTGAGCTCGTGGTTGTCGAGCATCTCTGAAACGCGGTTCAGAATCCGGCCCTGGTCACGCATGTCAGCTGTGTGAAACAGCGGCCGGGTGAACATGAACTCCCAGTGAATGCCGACACTTTTGCGCTTGAAAGGCACGACGTTGAGCGTGGCCGGGTCGTCGATCAGAACGAGGCTGCCTTCAGGGGCGATCAGTTCGGCAATGGCCGCCAGATGCTTGTCCGTCTGATTGGTGGAATACACGTAACGCGGCGCTGGGACGGACAGGCAGGAAAGCTGGTCAACGAGAGATGCATGATGGTCGATGACATGCTGCGCCCCCATGCGGGTTGCCCACTGAGCGGTTTCAGGCCTGGAAGCGGTGGCAATGACGGTAAGATCGGTAAGTGCGCGCGCCAGCTGAATGATGATTGATCCAACGCCCCCGGCGCCGCCGATAACCAGCAAGGCTTCCGGGTGCTCGGAAGGCTGCGGGGTTGAAGCACCAGAGGACTTCGGCACTATCTTCAACCGGTCGAAAAGTCCTTCCCATGCCGTGAGCGCTGTAAGCGGAATGGAGGCGGCCTGCGCCCAGGTGAGGGATTTCGGCTTGTGGCCGGTGATGCGTTCATCCACCAGTGTATAATCGGCATATGTACCGGGGCGGCTGATATCGCCGGCAAAATAGACTTCGTCACCGGGGCGGAAAAGGCTGGTTTCTGATCCTGCTTTCACGACAATGCCTGCCGCGTCCCAACCAGGAATGCGCGTCTGGCCTTCGGGCGGCATGGCATTGGCGCGCACTTTCGTATCGGCAGGATTGACGGAAATGGCCTTGATCTGCACCAGCAGGTCATGCGGGCCGGGTTCCGGTACAGATGTTTCAAAATCAATGAGGGAATCAGGTGCAGAAATCGGCCCTGCTTTCCTGAAGCCGACGGCATGCATGGTTTTGGGGATTTGGGTGCTCTCTGGCATGGCGTTCTCTTTCACATTTCCTCAATGGGCTTTCTGCAACGACAGCTGGTGGCAGAAAGACAAAGTGATTGAGAAGATTTCCCCTCAATCGCCAGGATGATTAGAGAACGTTAAAATCAGTCTGCAATTACGCACATTATGGTCAGAGAGGACCCTGTTTGTGGGTTGGGTACAAAAACGATACCTGAAAAAACCTTGGGAAAAGGCCATTTCTGCAAATCAACTCTGAGAAGTTATTTTGAAAACCCAGGTTGAATTTTATTATTCCTGCTTTTCTGAAAGTCCCTCGAAGCCTGTAAACACCTGAGCAGGGAGGCAGAGGTTTTCAAAAGCCTCTTATGATCAGCGGTGCCATTTTGATTCTGCTTTGCCACAGGCAGTAAAATGGTTGTGAAGATTAAAAAATATCCATTTTCTGAAAGGTGTGTGAAACCGGAATTTTCTGTTCAGCCGGATAATATTAAGGGCGGCAGACAAGGAAGAAAGAGGGATTTGGCAGCGGATAACACTATTACCCTGTCCTGATTGCATGTGAGCAATGCGCTGGTATCAGATAGACAGAAGGTTACTGATGGCTAACCTTTCGCAGGGTTCTGGTACGGATACTTGAGCCCGGAAGATTCTTCTATTTCAGAGGCCTCAGTCCCATGATTATTTCATCAGCCAGAGATTACCGTGAAGCCGCCCGGCGCAGGCTTCCTCCTTTCCTGTTCCATTACATTGATGGCGGAGCAGGGGATGAGGAAACCATGCGCCATAACCAGACAGACCTTCGGAATCTGGCCCTGCGCCAGAGGGTATTGCAGGGGGTGGGCGACATTGATCTGTCGGTTTCTCTGCTTGACCAGACTTTTTCGATGCCGATCGGGCTGGGACCGGTCGGGCTGGCCGGCATGTATGCACGGCGCGGTGAAGTCCAGGCAGCCCGCGCTGCGGAAGGACAGGGCGTGCCGTTCACCCTTTCATCCGTCTCGGTGTGTCCCATTGAGGAAGTGCAGCGCGCCTGCCCAAAGCCGATCTGGTTTCAGCTCTACGTGCTGCGTGACCGTGCCTTCATGAAGAATGTTCTGGAACGCGCCTGGGCTGTGGGTATCCGCACCCTGATCTTCACGGTGGATATGCCCCTGCCGGGCTCGCGCTACCGTGATGCCCATTCCGGCATGTCAGGCCCCTACGCGCCGATCCGCCGCATTGCCCAGGCCATGGTTCATCCGCGCTGGGCGCTGGATGTGGGTATTTTCGGCCGTCCCCATGATCTTGGGAACGTCTCGACATATTTCGGCAAGAAAACGAAGCTTGAAGACTATGTCGGCTGGCTGGCCAAAAACTTCGATCCTTCCATCTCCTGGAAAGACCTGCAGTGGATCCGCGATTTCTGGAAAGGTTCCATGGTGATCAAGGGCATCCTGGACCCGGATGATGCCCGTGATGCCGTGCGCTTCGGGGCTGACGGAATCGTTGTCTCCAACCACGGCGGGCGCCAGCTGGACGGCGCCCTCTCAACCGCCAAGGCGCTGCCGGTCATCGCCGATGCGGTCAAGGGAGAGCTGGCCATCCTGGTGGATTCTGGCATTCGCACCGGGCTGGATGTGGTACGCGTTCTGGCGGCCGGTGCGGACATGGCCCTGCTGGGCCGGGCCTGGGTCTATGCGCTGGGGGCTGCAGGCGGCAAGGGGGTTACCCATCTGCTGGAGCTCATGCGGCGTGAAATGGAAGTCACGATGACCCTGATCGGGGTGTCCAACATCGCCTCCATCACACCTGCCTGTCTGGCCCGTCTGGACAAGGAATAAGCTGCCCTTCCGCGGCCCGGACGTTTTCAGTCATGTCCGGGCCGACGAGATGGCCTTCATGCCCTTGGGTGGCTGATCGGCAGAAGAATCCAGAAAATGTTCTAAGATATCTCCGTAATGACGGAACGTTTTCTCATTCTTCTCAACCCCCGAGCCGGCAGGCGGCGCAGAGACCGGTTGGAACGGTTCCTGGCTGCCCTTCGCCAGACCGGAGCTTCAGTTGAACTCCGGATGACGGAACATGCCGGTCATGCAACGACTCTGACATATCGGGCGCTTTGCTCCGGGAAATACGGTTGTATCGTAGCTGCCGGGGGTGACGGCACTGTGGCAGAAGTTGCACGGGGATTTGTCCTGGCTGGCACGCATACGCCGACCCGGAAAATCCGGTTGGGGATTTGGCCCCTGGGCACGGCGAATGTCTTTGCGCGTGAACTGCACGTGCCTTTTGCGCCTCAAGCCAATGCCCGGCTTCTGATTTCAGGACAGCGTGTGAACGTCTGGCCGGGGCTGATACAGTACTGCCAGGAAACAGGCAGCTGGAAAGCGGCCCCTCACTCTCCGCCGGAACAGACCGAAATATTCCTCCAGATGGTCGGCGCAGGTTTTGATGCTCATTGTGTGCACAATGTTTCCACTGTCCTGAAAGCGCGTTGGGGGGCGTTGGCTTATCTCATCTCAGCCGGCTCCAGCTGGAAGCAGTTCTCTTTTCGCCCCTTTGAAGTGGTTTGCGATGGCCAGTCCTACAGAGCCACTTCCGCGATCGTCACCAAAGGTGGTCTTTATGGCGGCCCGTTTCGTCTGGTGACTGGGCAGGCCCCGCAGAGCAGGAAGTTTACCGTGCTTCTGCTGCAGGGCGAGCGCTGGGATATATTACGTCTGGTTTTCAGCCTTCTGCGGGGTGATGGGGGCCCTGCAGGAGTGGAGAAAATCCTGGCTGAGGAAATTGTTTTTCCTCAACCGGGCGTTCCGCTTCAAAGTGATGGAGACAGCCGGAACTTTACCCCCTGCCGGATCACGAATACGCCTTCTGCCTTGTCTGTGGCTGCACCTGAAGCCCGGCCGCGCAGACGGCGGGACGCAAAGCCTCATTTGCAGCAGAGCTGAGCGTCCATTGGCCTATCTGGGCCAGGAGGGTGGTAAGAGTTTCTTTCAGGGCGCTGTAGCGGGAACTCGGTGCCAGCGTGGTTGGGTTGAGATAAAGCTTGCGGCTGATTTCGATCTGCAGCGCATGGCGCCCCTGATCCGGCTGGCCATAAGCGCGGGTGATGTAGCCGCCGGAGTAAGGGCGGTTGCGGCGGACGCGATATCCGGCCTGCTGAAAGAAAGCTTCCACCTTGTCAGCCAATTCGGGCGCGCAGCTCTGGCCGAAAGCATCGCCAAGGATAATGTCAGCGTCTGCATATTGGGGAGAAGGAGGCATTGAGTGCATATCCAGCAGCACTGACAGGCCGAAAATTTCTGTTATTTCCTGCTGCAGGGCTTGGAGCGCCTGATGATAGGGGTGCCAGTAATGGTTCAGCCGATGAAAAGCGTCGTCCGGTTCGAGGCAGTGGCGGTAGATCGGGCGACCGACCTGCACGCAGCGAGGCACCACACCGAAACCTGCGGCAACACGCTCGCTCCATGTCAGCGCCTCAGCAACGAAGTCGGGATCAAGAGAGGGACGGAACATGTTGGGGTCCAGCTCACGCCAGTTACGGTTCGGGTCGCAATAGCTGCGGGGAAAACGCGCATGCAGCAGGCTCATCCCATAGCCGGGAAGCTCGGCGACCAGGTCATCGACAAACCGGTCTTCCATATGCTGCAGCGCGTAAAGAGGCAGTTGAGCCGTGCTCAGAAAGCTGCTGAGGTAATCACGCCCCGAATGAGGGGATGACAGAAGACACGGTGACAGATGGGCGGAATTTCCTTTCTGCCCTCCCAGAATATCTGGGTATGCTTTGAGAAAATGATCAAAGCGCCGCGTATCCTGGGGCCAGTTTTGCAGCCCAGTGGGGAAATGTTCGGAAAAAGGAGGGGCGGTGGATTTTTTCACCGGGATGACTTGCCACATCTTTCGCGCTCGGGTAAATAATCTTCCACCAGATGGCAGGGGCGCATAGCTCAGCGGTAGAGCACTACCTTGACATGGTAGGGGTCACAGGTTCAATCCCTGTTGCGCCCACCATCTGTTTTTAGCAAGAAAAATGCGAGCAAATACAAGCTTTTAAAGTTTCAAAAAGAGGCTTTGAAGGTTATAAATTTTGTTTAACGGAAGCACTATATTATTCTTATAACAAAATATAATATTAATTCAATCTCTGTAATTGGAACATCTTAAAGAAAAGAATAATTTTTGTGATAACCTATGAATAGTCCTGTAATCATAAAAATGAATTCCATGTGATTAGAAAGAATAAAAAGGAGATGTTCCTTGTCAGGAATTCTGGCTGAAGAGATCGATCGCAAGGTTCTGGCAAGTTTCCTTGCGCGTGTTTTCCTGATCCTGAGTGAAGGGGATCCCACGGTGATCAAGCGGATTCAATCCGAGATCATGCTTTCAGCCGATACCCCGCAGGGTGTGAATTCGGCCAGTTTTTTTCAGATTATGCTGGATGTTTTTGAAACGGAATCCCGCTCGACTTGAAGGCATGCGTCCGGGCTTCTAGAGTCATTCCCTTTCTGCCGGCTGGACCGGTGTGGCGCCACCTCCGCCATTGGTTGAAGGACCCCAGAGCATGACTGACCGTTCCGCAAAACCCGTTACTTTTCAAAATTCTGATACAGGCAGGGGTGTTTCCCGAAGGCAGGTTCTGGGTGGAATAGGGGGTGGCCTCATAGCCGGGGTCGGTGGAGAGCTTATTGCTTCCAGCTCGGCGAAAGCCGCTGCGCCGGACCTCCGTACCCACCGGGATGGAGGGCAGACACAGCCGAAAGACCAGCGGAAATTCGGTTATGCCATCGTGGGGCTGGGAAATTATGCCCTTCACCAGATTCTCCCGGCTTTCGCGGAATGCCGTTATGCCAGACTGACCGCACTGGTCAGTGGGGACCCGGTCAAGGCGCGGCGTATCGGGGCTGAATACGGCATCGGGCCGGGCCATATCTATTCCTATGAGAATTTTGACAGCATCGCCCGGGACCCGGAAGTGGATGCGGTCTATATTCTCCTGCCGACCGCCCTGCACAGCGCCATGACAGTGCGTGCCTTCAAGGCCGGCAAGCATGTCTTGTGCGAAACCCCCATGGCGACATCTGTGGGCGACTGCCAGCTCATGCTGGCTGCCAGCAAGCGCGCCCGCAAATATCTGATGATGGGCTATCGCTGCCATTTCGATCCCCTCACGCTGAAAGCCGTGGCCATGCTGAATGGCGGCGCTGTGGGGGCGAGACAGGTGGTCACGACCGATAACAGCGACATCAACGTTCCGCTCTCCGAGGTGGCGCATAGCTGGCGTTTCGACCGCTCGCTTTCAGGCGGAGGGTCGCTGATCAATCTGGGGCTTTATGGCGTGAATGGCACGCGCTACCTGCTTGATGAGGATCCGGTGCAGGTTCAGGCCTGCATTCTGCCCAACAAAGACCCGCTTTTTTCCAGCGTTGAAGATACGGTCGCCTGGACCCTGCTCTACAAGTCCGGTGCAGTGGCGCATGGGTCGTCCTCCTACACCATCAAAGACGCTTCGACTTTCCGCGTCCTGGGGGACAAAGGAGGGCTCCTGATGGATCCGGCCACCAGTTACTGGGCCAATCGCGTCAGTCTCATCTCGGGAGATGCCACGCAATCATGGGGCACCCCCCAGTTCACGCTGCCTGCGCTCAACCAGTTCTCGGCCGAACTTGATTACCTGGCGGAATGCGTGGCCCGGCAGCAACCGCCTGTGCGTGCCAGCGGCCAGGAAGGGCTGCAGGACATGCGGCTTATCACGGCAATGTATGAATCAGCCCATACCGGCCAGCCGGTCAATACCAGCCAGTGGGCTGACTGGCGCAAAAGCCTTTGAGGTCACTTTGGCGCCGCGCCTGCCCCTTTCAAGGGCAGGGCGTGGTTCCGCTCAGGAAGCGGTGGCGTCCAGCCAGCCCTGCAGGGTGTAGGCAGCCGCCATCTTGTCCACGACTTCATGGCGGCGTTTGCGCGTCATGTCCGCTTCCTGGATCAGGAAACGATTGACGGCACTTGAGGAAAGGCGCTCATCCCACATGGCGGCGGGGCATTCCAGACGGTCGGAGATATCCTTGGCCCAGTCTGAAGCCGCCCTGGCTGCGGGGCCGAAACTGCCATCCAGCGACATGGGCAGCCCCACAACCAGCGCGCCGATCTGGAACTGCGTGCAGAGCGCGGCAAGCTCCTTGACATTGACGGCCATCTTGCCGCGCTTGAGGACAGTCAGCGGGCTGGCCAGCATGAGGGAAACATCAGACAGGGCGACCCCGATCTGGCGGCTGCCGGGGTCCAGACCCAGGACGCGGTCGGCAGGTTTAAGCAGAGCGCGAAGCTCCTTTGGATTGAACAGAGTCATGTCCCAGCGTTATGATCCCATCCCGAGTTTGAATGCTAGCCTGAATTTTTTCTTTAATTTCATTCGCAGGATGAGTCATGTCGCTTGATGCGAAAACGGTGGCGCGGATCGCCAGACTGGCCCGGATCGGCCTTGAAGATGACGAAGTGGCCACCATTCAGGGACAGATGGAAGGCATCCTCGGCTGGGTGGACCAGCTGAACGAGGTGAATGTTGAAGATGTGCCGCCCATGGTCGGAACCGGGCTGGCGCAGCCCCACCTGCGGCAGGATATGGTAACGGATGGCGATTGCCGTGAAGCCGTGCTGTCCAACGCGCCCGATCGGGTCGGGCCCTTCTTCACTGTGCCGAAGGTGGTGGAATAATGGCTGAGCTGCATGATTTTACCCTGGCTTCGGCGCGCGATGCGCTGAAAGCGCGTGAGATTTCCGCCCTTGAACTGACCGAAGCCCATCTTGAGGCGATCGAAAAGCTCGACGATCGTCTCAACAGTTTCATTACCCGTACGCCTGAGCTGGCGCGCGAGCAGGCCCGGCGCGCCGATGAAGCCCTGGCTCGCGGAGAAGGGGGAAAGCTGTGCGGCATTCCTCTGGGCATCAAGGACCTGTTCGCCACCAAGGGCACGCGCACGACTGCCGCCAGCCGCATCCTGAGCAATTTCATTCCGCCTTACGAAAGCACCGTGACAGCCAACCTGCAGAAAGATGGCGGGGTATTCCTGGGCAAGCTCAATCTCGATGAATTCGCGATGGGCTCGACCAACCTGACCTCAGCTTTCGGCGGGGTGGAAAACCCCTGGAAATACAGCGATTCAGACGCGCGCCTGGTACCGGGCGGCTCTTCAGGCGGCTCCGGCGCTGCTGTCGCGGCTGGCTTGGTGCTGGGGGCGACCGGCACGGATACAGGCGGCTCGATCCGCCAGCCCGCCGCCTTCTGCGGCATTGCCGGCATCAAGCCGACTTATGGAAGATGCTCGCGTTTCGGAACGGTGGCTTTCGCAAGCTCCCTGGACCAGGCCGGCCCCATGGCGCGCACCCTGCAGGATTGCGCCATCATGCTGGAATCCATGGCCGGTTTCGACCCCAAGGATGCCACCAGCGTGGACGTGCCGGTGCCGGACTACGAAGCGGCCCTCGGGCGCGGGGTCAAAGGCATGCGGGTGGGTATTCCCAGGGAATATCGCCTGGCCGGGCTGGACCCGGAGATTGACGCGCTGTGGGAGCAGGGCATCGCCTGGCTGAAAGAGGCCGGGGCGGAAATCGTCGATGTCTCCCTGCCACATACCCGTTACGGCCTGCCGACCTATTACATCGTGGCGCTGGCGGAAGCGTCTTCCAACCTGGCACGCTATGACGGCGTCAGGTTTGGCGAGCGCCAGACGCGCGACACGCTGGACGGCATGTATGAAGCCACGCGCGCTGCCGGCTTCGGCGATGAGGTGAAGCGGCGTATCCTGCTGGGCACTTACGTGCTGTCTTCGGGCTATTATGACGCCTATTACCTGCGGGCCCAGAAAGTGCGTACGCTTCTGCGTCAGGATTTCCAGAAGGCGTTTGAGAAGGTGGACGTGCTGCTGACCCCGACCGCGCCTTCCGGGGCGTTCGGCTGGGACGAAAAGCCCACAGATCCCATCCAGGTCTATCTGAATGACGTTTTCACGGTTCCTGCCAGCCTGGCCGGTGTGCCGGCCCTTTCAGTGCCTGCGGGGCTGAACAGCCGCGGCGTTCCATTGGGGCTGCAGCTGATCGGGCGGGACTTTGAAGAGGAAACCCTCCTGGCAGCCGGCCATGTTCTGGAACAGGCGGCCAATTTCACCCATCGTCCCACCCTGCATGCGGGAGGTGCAGCATGAGCAGCTATCGAATTACCGGTGAGACGGGTGAATGGGAAATCGTTGTCGGCCTTGAGGTGCATGCCCAGATCGTCAGCCGGTCAAAGCTCTTTTCAGGCGCTTCAGCCGAATACGGCGCTGAGCCCAACACACATGTCAGCCTGATTGATGCAGGCTTTCCCGGCATGCTGCCTACGCTGAATGAGGAATGCGTGGCCCAGGCCGTGCGCACGGGGCTGGGGCTGAAGGCGAAGATCAACCTGTTCAGCCGTTTCGACCGGAAGAACTATTTCTACGCTGACCTGCCGACCGGCTATCAGATCAGCCAGTTTGCCCATCCCATCGTGGGGGAAGGGGTGGTCGAGACCGAACTGCCTGACGGCAGCACGGGCAGGGTGGGCATCACCCGCCTGCACATGGAGCAGGATGCCGGCAAGTCCCTCCATGACCAGGACCCGACACGCTCGTTCATCGACCTGAACCGGGCCGGTGTGGCGCTGATGGAGATCGTGAGCGAGCCTGATATCCGCTCACCTGAAGAAGCAGGGGCCTATCTGCGCAAGCTGCGACAGATCCTGCGCTATCTCGGCACCTGCGACGGCAACATGGAAGAAGGCTCCATGCGGGCGGATGTGAATGTGTCTGTCCGCAAACCCGGTGAGGAAGGGTTCCGCACCCGCTGTGAAATCAAGAACGTGAATTCCATCCGTTTCGTGATGCAGGCCATCGAGGTGGAAGCACAGCGCCAGGTGGAGATCTGGGAAGCAGGCGGCACTGTGGACCAGGAAACCCGCCTGTTCGATCACGCAAAAGCCGAGACGCGCTCCCTGCGCAACAAGGAAGACGCGCATGATTACCGCTATTTCCCCGATCCTGATCTTCTGCCTCTGGTCCTGAAACAGGAATGGGTGAATGAACTCAAGGCCGCCCTGCCGGAGCTACCCGAAGAAAAGCGGGCGCGCCTGGAGCGCGAGTATGGCGTGACCCGTTATGAATCCGGGGTGCTGGCTGCTGAACAGGCAGTGGCTGATTTTTACGAGGAAGTGGCGCGTGATGCAGACGCGCGCCTGGCTACCAACTGGATGCTGGGTGACTTTTTTGCCGCCCTGAACCGGACCGGCCGTTCCATTGAGGACAGCCCGGTTTCCGCCAAGGGCTTGCGGGAACTTCTGGGCCTCATCAGTGATTCCACCATCAACGGGAAAATCGCCAAGGAAGTGCTTGAAGACATGGTGGAGACCGGCGAGAGCGCCAGCGCCATCGTGGACCGCAAGGGGCTGCGTCAGGTGACCGATACCGGCGCCATTGAAAAAGCCATTGCAGACATTCTGGCAGCCAATGCCGATAAGGTGGCCGAATACAAGGGTGGCAAGGAAAAGCTTTTCGGCTTCTTTGTGGGTCAGACCATGAAAGCCATGAAAGGAAAAGCCAACCCGGCCATGGTCAATGAGCTCCTCAAAAAGCTCCTTGCCGGCTGAGGATAGCTGTTCTTGAAGGTTGACTTTAAGCGGGTTTTCCCTTAAGAACACTCCTGCAAACGCCGTGTAAACGCGTAGGACGCGGAGGGGTGGCCGAGAGGCTGAAGGCGGCGGTTTGCTAAATCGTTATACGTCGAAAGGCGTATCGTGGGTTCGAATCCCATCCCCTCCGCCAGCGCACCATCCGCCTACATTCGAATACGACCGAACAAGCGCAGGAAACTGCGCTTTTTTTTGTCCGGTAGTTCTTCAAGGCTCTTTCCGACGGTGGCTTAAATCCTTCATGGTAAGCAGCGGTTGCCTTAGGCGGCCGGCCTTCCTCTGGCGTGGAATTTCCTATTTGGGGAAATAATGCCCCAATGGTCCAGGGCAGTAAATCAAAGCAGAAGCCTCTGTGCAGTAGAGAAAGGTCGTCGGTTTCATCGCTGCCTCAGGATAAGCTGCAGCCCCCCGGTATTTGCCCCAGGCTCGTCTGATGACATTTTTGGCAGCGTTCAAGTGCTTCCGCTCAATAGGCCACCTTATCAGACGTATAGATTGACCGACTGCATTGGGACAGGAGGTAAAAACAGCTTTTCCTCTAGAGCCGTGCTGTACGGCAGGCTGCTTCCTATGAGGTGGCAGGAGAAGAGGGCGAGAGATTGAATTAGGGGCTGGGGTAGGAGTCAGTCTTCTTTAAGATTCATAAAAAATAAACCTTTTATTGAGATTATATTGGTAAATGAAATGTATGATTAAGCACTCTTAAATACCGAATAAAGCCAAAGGATTTCTCAAAATGTGCGAAATTATCAACGCTCGAGGTGCGTCCGAAATTCGCAGTGTTCGTCCGGAATGGAAGCAAGGTCAGGCCGGTGACAAGCAGAGAGAGGCCATGAGCACCAATTCCTCTGCAGCCCTTACCATATCCCCCTCCTATTCAGAGGAGGAGCTCATTGCTTTGGGAAAGAGAACGGCAAGTGAGGGCGCAAACGAGTTCCTGTCCAATCGCCATCAGGCGCAAGAAGATGAAGTTATTGCCTGGGCCTTCGACATTGGTTTTGCCTCTGGCCTGAGATATGGGCTGCTCACAAAAGGCGAAGAGATAACGGAAGAAAATCCCCTGGTAAGTTTCCTCCTCACCAAAGTTGATGAGATCATGGAGGAAGCACGCGTGCTGCTTATGGAAGGTCCCCAAGAGAGCGCCGAATGATTCACTAGATCTGTACTGACCTCAAGCAGGATAGTGGCGAATCGCTGCAAGTCCGCTTCTGGATCTGCCTTCAGCCACAAGAAGACCCATAAGAAGACATTGAACCGTTTTTCCTCTTTCGGCCTTACCCGATAGGCTTGATAGAGAAAGAACGGTTTTTTATGTGGCGCTCAGCTCTTTTCAGGTCTTTTATAGAGGCTTCCATATCCCTGCATGGCTGATTGGGATATGAATAAAAAGAGAGATATTTCAGCTGGCGGGCCGGGTGAGGGCTGGCTGATGGTGGAGGAAGAGGGGCGGATCATGTGGAAACCGAATTTCAGGGCTGTAGGCACGCTGGCGCTGGGAAGCGCTTTAATAGGGGGCGTGTTGCTGGCTTCTTCCGCCTGGGCGCAGCTGGCCGTGCCGATCAATCCCACCCGCGTTGACCCCGCCTGGATCGACAGTGTCACGCATACGAAGCTGCTTGAATATGGCGGCAACTGGTATTGTGCCCTCAGCCAGGAAGGGCGCTATGGGTGTGATAGCATGCAGAAGGCCCCTGGTCTTTCACTCTTCCTGGGAAAAGACCACACCTTGAGTGTAGGCGTGTTGTTCGCCTTCGGGCCGGGAACGCCACATGATACGCAGGTTGTCAGTCTTTCCTTTCCGAGCGGCTACACCCTGGGCTTTCATGATTCTCCCTTTCATGTCCTGAGCTCTTCAGAGATCGGACCTTTCGTCAAAGCCCTGACTTCCAACAAGGTCGTTATTATTCACACGGCTGACGGACATGACTGGCCCATCTCCCTGCTGGGCATAGACAAGGCCGTAGAGGCGACCCGCTTTTACGTCCGCGAGCACAATATTCCCGTTCCCTCTGAATTCATGGCCTCAGCGCATTTGAAGCCAGGTGACCGCAAGGTAAGCGTCAGCGTTTCACAGTAAGGCGGCAAAGGTAGGAAAACGGCCAGGACTGCTTGTGGCTTTTCTCAGAGAAGCGCTACGCTCTTTCAGGGAGGAATCAGTCCTCCTTGTCGCGTTAACGCGCTTAATTTGAAGGGAAGATCCAATGACATTAGAGGACTTCAAAGCAATCCTGGCTGAATTCCTGACTTCAGGTAGCGATATGATGAATATCTGGCGCCGTAACGGGTACCATTCTGTCGTGTGCAAGGAACATGAAGATCTGAAGATCGTGGGTGAAAATCTGGTTATTTCTCCCAAATCCGGTCCGGCCCGCAAGGTATACACGTCTATTGACGCTATTGAATGCATTTCCTTTGCTGAACGAGGCAGCTGCAAATAACGTCTTCAATTCCTCAATAGGGATGAAGAGGTCTGTTTACTGGATTTTCTCCAGAATTTCTCTTGCAGGCCTCTTTGCTTTAATGGCTGCGCCAGCTGTGGCGGCCCCGCAGGATAATTGCAGCTGGCTCGGACCGGGACAGCTTCTGCCCCAATCCGGCCAGCTGCTTTGCAGTGATGAATTCGCCGTTGGTTATTCAGCGTCTGACCGGGAACCGCTTTGGTCAGCTGAGCATCTGACAGCAGAAACGCTGCAACAGGCCGAGGCCTTGCATCATCGCCCTGACGGTTTTCACGCCGATAAGCGCCTGCCTGAGACAGAACGGTCCGAGCTGGATGACTATGCCCGTTCAGGCTGGGGGCGGGGACATCTGGCACCAAGCGGCGACATGTCGTCCTGGGCGGCACGAAAGCAGAGTTTCACGCTCAGTAATGTCATCCCCCAGAATGAAACCCTGAATTCAGGCAGGTGGGAAAAGATCGAAGCTGCAACCAGGCGTCTGGCCTGGAGGGATGGGGAACTTTATGTCGTGACAGGACCTGCCTTCCGGGAAGCACGTGGCTTCATAGGGCCTGATCGGGTGCGCGTTCCTTCCTCGATATGGAAAGCGGTTTATGATCCCCGCCGAAGGGCAACGAGCGTGGTCGTCTGCCGCAATGAAACGCGTACCCATTGCGCTCAGGGTCCCGTCAACGGCTTGGAGCGTATCACGGGGATTGATCCCTTTCCCGGGTTGCCGCTCCAGATCCGGGACCATTATGTGCCTTTACCGTTGCTGCCCGTCCGAACCACCGAAGACAGGTGGCCTGTTTACCGACACCGGAAACAGAAAATAGCCAGCTGGTTTGAAAGACTGCTTCAGTAAATGTCAGCACACCCTGCGTAGAGGCAACCAGATAAGGTAAGGTAATCCTGCAACCCCGTCGTTCCGACGCAAGGACCCTCATCAGGGAAAGGTGTTTTCTCGTGGAAAATTCCACCTCTCGTGTTTTCGAAGATTTTCCGGGCCAGTACCATCTCATTTCCGCTCCAGGCACTGCGGGGCTGACGCCCCACATCATCCTGCAGATGAGTGGCCAGCCTTATCAGCTGACCCTGCTCAATCTGCGTGCAGGTGAGCAGAAAACACCGGCTTATCTGCGCCTTAACCCTAACGGGCGCGTTCCGACCCTGATTCTGCCGGACGAAACAAAAATTTTCGAGGCAGCGGCCATCACCATGGTGCTGGCACGTGCTTTCCCGGAACTTGGGCTCTGCCCTGACTTGCCTGACGATAGAGCGCTTTACGACCAATGGCTGGTTTTTCTAACCAATACATTTCAGGCCAACTACATGCTTTTCAGGCATCCTGAACGTCTGGTCGGGGAGAATACAGCTACTCAGGTAGCTGTGGCCCAGGGGGCGGCAAAGCGCTGCGAGGCCTGCCTGCAGATCCTGGCCAAGGCCCTTGAGCAGAAGGGGCCTTATCTGCTGGGCGAGAAACTGTCAGCAGCTGACCTTTACCTGGCCATGATCTGCCGCTGGGCAGCGCGTCTCCCGCAGCCACCAAGAGCTTTTCCAGCCCTTGCGGCCCTGCTTGACCGCATCAATGCCCTTCCCGCCGTCCGGGAAGTGCTTCTGCAGGAACAGATCGAAGGCCCCTTGGCCTGAATCCTGGCCAGCGGGCCGGCAACTGAAAGCCTGTGAGTGAAGAGGTCTCTCCCGCCTGGGCCAGGTCAGGCGAGAGAGGGGCACACAGTTGAGAACCGGGTCTTAGAAGATGATGCCCGCTGTCTGGCCGCCATCGACCGTAACCGTGGTGCCTGTCATGAAGCTGTTCCAGGGGGCGCACATGCTGACAACGGTTTCAGCCATTTCACCCGGTTGACCCACGCGCCCGTCCGGCTGATGGGCCAGGATCTTTTCCCGGCCGTCCGGCATGGAGAGGAACTTGTCGAGCAGCGGCGTTTCCACAGGGCCCGGGCAGAGGGCGTTGATGCAGACATTGTGACGGGCATAATCCAGCGCGGCGGCCTTTGTCAGTCCGATCACGCCCCATTTGGAAGCGCAGTAGGCGCTGACGCCGGCAAAGCCGATCTCTCCGGCCACGGAAGAAGTATTGACAATGCGCCCGCCGCCCGATTTGAGCATGAGCGGGATCTCATACTTCATGGAGAAAAAGACCCCGCGCAGATTGACGTCCAGGACGCGGTTCCATTCTTCAGCTGAAATATCCGCCATGCCTGCAGCGACACTCTGCGCCATGCCGGCGTTGTTGAAAGCCGCGTCCAGCCGCCCGAAACGGCTTTCAACCTCTTTGAGCGCATCAGCAACATGGCTTTCCACGCTGACATCACACCCGCTGATGCAGAGGGGCTTTTTGCCGCCCGCAGCCTCGATCTCCTGCTGCGTTTTGAGCAGCGGCGCTTCCGCACGCCCGACCAGGATCAGCTGCGCCCCCAGACGAGCGAAAGCCAGCGCAGAGGCCTGGCCGATCCCGCTGCTGGCGCCGGTGATGAAGACAACCTTGTCATTCCAGTAATCAGCCTGGCTGACGGATGGATGAACCTGGGTCATTGATGAGCCCTCCGGAAAGAATGAAAATCTCTCAGACGTGCAAGAACGCTGAAATTCCCATCATCATGAAGGGTGGCGCCCGGTCGAACAACCCCTTCAGGAGGAGGAAGATCCCTCCACCTGTGAGGGGCTGCTGGCGGATCTGACCGGGTTGAAGGTCTGGAAGGAAAGCGTGGCATGCGCATCCGCCATCCAGGAGCGCCAGAGACTGTTCATGCAGGCCATGACAGCAGGGCCGATGAAGAGCCCCAGTAGGCCGAAACAGGCGATGCCCCCCAGAATGCCGAACAGCGCCCACAGGAAGGGAAGGTTGGTCTTGCCCCCCACCAGCATCGGCCGAAGGAACTGCCCGGCCAGGGACATGATGGTATAGCCGCCGATATACACGCCGATCCCCCACCACAGTGAATGAAAGGAGATGATGAGACAGCAGATCGCAAGCACGATCCCGCCCAGGAAGGGGATCATCGAGCCGATGCCGGTCATGAAAGCCAGGGCGAGGGGCTGGGGAGCGCCGGCCATGATGTAAAGAACGCCGATCAACGCGCCTTCGCCCAAGCCCACAACCACCAGCCCCATCAGGGTGCCATAAACGGATTCAATGACCTGGCGGCCAAACACCTCTCCCTGCTGGCCGAACAGGCAGTTGGTCAGAGCACTCAGTTCCTTGATGAGGCTGTCACCGTATTTCAGCACGAAATAAAGCGCTGTGGTCGCAAAGGAGAATTCAATGCCCAGGTTCAGAAAGGACATCGCCACATATTGCGTGACACTGATGGCAGGCTTGAAATTGAGGGTGGAGAGCAGGTGCTCCAACGCATGGGGCGTTTCAAGATTGTTGTGCCACCAATGCGCCAGCTTGTGGCCGATGACAGGCACATGCGCCACCCAGTCCGGCATGGGTAGGCCGGATTTCAGCACTTCTTGCAGATAAGGCAGGCCGACCATCGCTTCCTGCGCCGCCTTGACGGCGATGTAACACAAGGGGGCGATGAGGACGATCGTGATGACCGTCGTCGCCAGGGTCGGCAGGATCGTGCTGTTCCATTTTCCGTTCTGGGGCCACCATTTCTGCATGCGCCGGTAAAGCGGCCAGGCGCAGATGGCAAAGATCCCAGCCCAGGCCAATGCACCCAGAAAGGACCACAGGATGTAGAGCGACGCCGCCACGATGAAGAGCGACAGCCAGAACCTGGCTTTCTTCTGCCGCCGTTCCGTCGCGGAGGGTTGGGGTTGAGAGTCTGGAGAAGGGGCAGAAGAGGAAGGCAAACGCGGAACTCCCGAAAATTCAAATGCTTGGCTTCGCGTCAATGCGGAAGAGACGGAAATGGAAACCTGTCAACGAGGACGGGGGGCAGACCTGCAGAACTAACGGCCCACGCCAGGGTTGCAGGGAGCGGGGCCAGACTACATCTAGACTCTAGTGGCTCCTGGAACCCTCCTGTGAAGCGCTGACGGGGCCTGAGAAAGCCCGGCTCTGGCGTGCTCACCTGGAGGATACCTTCGCGCGGCGGCTGAAAGCGCTGCGGTCGGCCCGGGACCTGAAGAATGAAGCTTTACCGGGCTTCTTCACCGATACAAGGAATTTCTGCATGAAAACCACGGCCTACGGCGCCCAGACGGCTGAATCCGCCCTGAAACCCCTCGAAATCGAGCGGCGTGATCTGCGTGATAATGACGTAGAGATGGAAGTCCTCTATTGCGGGGTCTGCCACTCCGACCTGCACCAGGTCCGCGATGACTGGGGCGGAAGCGTGTATCCGGTCGTTCCGGGCCATGAAATCATCGGACGTGTCACTGCCACGGGCCCGAAAGCGAAGAAATACAAACCCGGGGATCTCGTGGCCGTCGGGTGCATGGTGGATTCCTGCCAGCATTGTGACCAGTGTGAGGAGGGTGACGAGCAGTATTGCCGCGAAAGGCCCACCCTGACCTACAATTCCCCTGACCGCATTGACGGGCGCAACACGCATGGCGGCTATTCCAAGCATCTCGTGGCGCGGGAGGATTTCGTGCTGCGCATGCCTGAAGGGCTAGATGCCTCACGGGCCGCGCCCATTCTCTGCGCCGGCATCACCACCTATTCCCCCCTGCGGCACTGGGGGGTTAAAAAAGGCAGCCGGGTCGGCGTGATCGGCCTGGGCGGTCTGGGCCATATGGCTGTCAAGCTGGCAGCGGGGATGGGCGCGGAAGTGACCCTGATCACCCGTTCAGCCAGCAAGGCCAAGGATGCTGCCGAGCTCGGCGCACAGCACAGCCTGATCTCAACCGATCCTGTGGCCATGGAAGCGGCCAAGAACAGCTTTGACCTGATCATCGATACCGTGCCGGTCGAGCATGATCTCAAGCCTTACGTGCCCCTGCTGGACATCAATGGCGCGCTGGTCATGGTCGGCCAGATCGGCCCCATGGGCGAGATGGACAGCGTGCCGATGGTCATGGGGCGGCGCCAGATTGCCGGTTCGGTCATCGGAGGGATTGAGGAGACGCAGGAGCTACTCGACCTCTGCGCCGAGAAGAACATCCTGCCTGACTGCGAGATCATCCGCATGGATGAAATCAACGATGCTTTTGCGAGGATGGAACGCGGTGATGTCCATTACCGCTTCGTCATTGACATGAGCACGCTGCCTGGCCCGCGCGCCTGAAGCGGCAAGGTCTTCCGTCAGTTCTCAGGCACTTCGCCTGCAGAACGGGCGGAGACCTGCTCTTGCATAGCAATGTAGCGGCGTGCAGCCGGGGAGACCGTCAGGCCCATGGTAAGACCAGCTGAGAGCAGATAAAGCAGCGCGAAGGTCCATATCACATAGATCATGCCCCCTCCGAAAACAGCTGCACACAGGCTGACGATCGCAGGGCCGATCCAGGTCGAAGCGCCAGCACCCAGCCCCAGGATAGAGAGGGCGGCGGCTTTTTCCTTCGGGCAGATCTGAGGCATCAGCCCCGAAAGGGGCACGAAAGCGGCAATCGTTGCGCCGTAGAAGATGCCTGCCGCTGCAGCGAGCCAGAAATTCCCCGGGAACCAGAGAGGCACATAATAAAACAGCGGGATGGAGACAAAGCCGCCCACGCCCCCGAAGAGGGCGACCACTTTGCGGCTTCCCAGTCGGTCGGCCACCATGCCGGCGATCAGGTTAAAAAGAATATTGCTCAGGAAGATCAGCGAGAGCAGATTGAGCCATTCCCCCAGTGAAAACCCCAGCCGGTCGACAAAGAAGGCCGGCATAATGGCCAGGAAGGCGTATTCCGAAGACGTATCGATCGTGCGGACGATGCCGGCGATGAGCGTTTTCGGCTCACGCCACATGATGCTGAGCGAGCCGAGAAAAACCTGGCTTGCAGGGATGTGGGCAGGCAGCAGGCGCTTTCTGCCGGTCGGCTCATGGGTGAACAGCAGGGCGATAAGACCACCGGCGACGACCAGCACAAGAGAGCACCAGAAAGTGTTGAGCTCGCCGATCTGGGGAATGGCCAGACGGGCGAACTGCGAACCCAAGGTCGGCAGACCGGCCGAAAAGGAAAACCAGAACCACCCGGCTGCCGAGCCCAGCATCGCTGTAGGTGTCGCAGCGGCGATCCAGACGAGCAGCGCATAGGCAAAAAGCGGATACGCAAAGCCGCGCAACGTGTAGAAGAGCAGGATCATGGCGCTGTTGTTGGGGCCCAGACCCAGCACGAGAAAACCGATTTCAAACACCGCCCAGAGAATGAGCCCGATCCACATGACCTTTTTCGGCCCCCAGAGATCGGAAAGCGGCCCGGCCAGCCACGCCGAGACCATGACGGCGATGCCGTAAAAGGTGAACAGCTCGTTCACGAAGGCCTGGGAGTGACCGTTATGGAGCATGTAGGTATCGAGATACCCGGCCTCGACACCATCTCCGATCATGAAAAGAAGCTGACCGACAAAAGCCCAGAACAGGGCCCGGGGAATGCCGATACGTTCAATGAAGCTGTGTTTTTCTACCATCACATCAGGCCAGGCCGGCCTGCCTCTCCGGTTGGGCACCAGCTCTCCCTGTCGCTTACACTATCAATCGCCACGTCATGACAGGAGATACCCAGAAGAGCGGGCCGGGGGGATGAGCCTGCATGGAGGCTCAGCTCAGCTGAAACAGACGTTTCCGCTTCCGGCCACCAGCAACTGATACGAAATCAGGAAAGAACGAGGCCTCACCCAGGTGAGGGGCCAGGCAGAGTGGCGCTGAAAACAGCTGGGCAACGACCTGCCGGAAGAGAACGTTTGTGCGGGACGCCATCATAACGTTCCCGCTGGCAGAAACCAAATGCCCGCCTCAGGCAAGCTGCCGCTCAGGCCAGCCAGGGCGCCTTTCGGGGTGCAAAGCCCAGCACGGTCCGGGCTTTCGTATTGTCAGCGCCGCTCAGCTCATTTTCATAATAAACCGTTTCCTCGCCGTATTTCTCGCGCCCTTCCTCAAGCCCCACGACCGGCGGGGGAGGGGCGTGCACCCAGGCTGCAAACCTGTTCAGCCATTCCGCATAAGGGAGCGGGGTGGAATCCGTGATGTCATAAATGCCGCCCGGTGCCGTAAGAGCACGCGCTGTCGCCTCAGCGGCATCCTCCACATCCACAAAAGACCAGACGCCATCAGCCTTGCCGATAAGCGCTACCGCCTTGTCGGCAAGATGCCGGGCGAATACCCCCTCCCGGGTGTACCAGGTCCCCGGACCATAGAGAAAGCCATACCGCAAGGCCGTGGTTTCAAGGTCCTTCACCGCCAGGAGGCGTTCTTCCAGCGTGGCATACATGCGCGCGCTTTCCCCGACGGAACCGGGGCCATCAACACGGAAAGGGGATTGTTCTGTTGCCAGCTGCCCTGCAGGCCCCAACAGATAGAAGCCGCTTGACTGCTGCAGGTATCTCCGCGCCCCACAGGCCCTAGCAGCTGCCAGCAAGGCCGCACTCCCCGTCAGGCGCAGATGCGCATCGGCTGGCAAAGCTTCCACCAGCTGGAAAGGATCAGCCGGCAGGGCGCTGAGCAGGTTGATGATCGCTTCAGGCTGCACCTGGCGGCAAAGCGTTTCCACCTCGGCCGCATCCAGCACATTGCACGCAGCGACATGCGCCCCCTGTTCCCGCAACCAGGCCAGCCCCTCAGGCTTCCGCCCAAGCCCCCAGACTTCATGCCCTTTGGCGACAAGCTTGCGCACAAGAGGGCGGCCAAGAGCACCGGTTGCACCTGCGATGAGAACTTTCATGAATACCCAGTCCCCTCAGGTACGGGAATGACCAGCTGTCCGCAGAATCAGAATGACTTGGTGGAAAGCTATTTTTCTGACCATTAGCGTTTCAGATCGAGTTTTATAAAGACTACAGAACGAAGGAGACTAAGATCAAAAACTGGTCTTGGTAATTATTGCCAAAGAAAAAAGCTGTACAGTAATCTGTATATCAATAACTGCATGCCAAGTTTCTGAACTTATTTTGGAGCTTGAGTAAGAGAGCAGTAGATTTTTCAGGATTTCTGGGAAGCAGGAGCTGAATGCGGAAGCGATTATGGCGGAGAGAGTGGGATTCGAACCCACGGTACGCTATTAACGCACACACGCTTTCCAAGCGTGCGCCTTAAGCCGCTCGGCCATCTCTCCGGCGCAGGGAATAGATATCATGATCCTGCAGAAGTGCAAGACTTTGCGCGGACATTGCGGACAAAATTTTCCATCCGCGCCAGCGATTTCCGGCCGGGACTTTCCTCCACCCCTGAAGAGACATCCACAGCTCTGGCCCCGCTGAGCTTCAGGGCGGTCTGGACATTTTCCGGCGTCAGACCGCCTGCCAGCATCCACGGCCGTGGTGAGTGCCAGTCCTGTGTCAGGGCCCAGTCAAAGCTGCGCCCCAAGCCGCCTGGGCGCGTGTCCTGGGCAGTGGCGCGCGCTTCAATGACATAACCGTCAATCTGGTCCGCGCTGCTGGTTGAAGGCAGATGCGCTTTATCGGCAATACCCTGCGCCAGCCAGACCGGTAGCTGGAAATGGCGGCGGATTGCCTGGGCATTTTCCAGGGAGGTGTAAAGCTGAAGCCCGTCAAGCGGCAGGTGCTCGAGAACCTGTTCGATGACCCTCAGGGTGGGTTTGACGAAAAGCCCGATACGTTCCGGCTCATCTGCCTGGGCGGGGGAGGTGGCCTCGTGAAGGCGGCGCGCTTCACCAGGTGTCAGGAAACGGGGCGAGGCGGGGTGAAAAACCAGACCGACCCAGCGAACCTTCAAAGCCTGGCACAGTTCCATCTCAGCCGGACCGCGAAGGCCGCAGATCTTGATATCCGCTACCCTGGCAGCCTGATGCGCGTAAGGAGAAGAGGGGCTCACGCGGAAGCGAGTTCTTCCTGAATGAGGGTGGCCGCGCGGGCCGGGTCCTCGGCCTGGGTGATGGGCCGGCCGACCACGATCCAGCTGGCCCCCGCACGCGCTGCCTGGGCCGGGGTCATGACGCGTTTCTGGTCATTGGCCACGCTGCCTGCCGGGCGGATGCCAGGCACCACCAGCTCCACCTGCGGGCCGAGGGCCTCACGCAAAGCGGTGATTTCATGCGCTGAGCACACCAGCCCGTCCGCGCCGGCCTCCACAGCCATTTTTCCCAGCCGGATAACCTGCTCCAGGGGCGAGGCCGGAACGCCGATCTCGTTCAGCCCAGCTGCATCCATGCTGGTCAGCACAGTCACAGCCAGCAGACGGGGCCGGTCAGGGCTGTCACCGAACGCTTCCTGCAGCACATCGCGGGAGCGGGCGATCATCTCGCGCCCCCCGCTTGCGTGAATGGTTGTCAGAACAGGCTTGAGGGGGCAGAGCGCTTTCAGCCCGGCAGCGACGGTATTGGGAATGTCATGCAGCTTGAGGTCAAGGAAGACCGGATGGCGGGCTGCAATCTCCCTTACCGCGTCAAAACCGCAGGCATAGGTGAATTCCAGCCCGAGCTTGATGGCATCCACTTTGCCCTCAAGTACCTCGATCAGCTGGCGTCCGCGCTGCGGATCAGCCGTGTCGATCGCAGCGATCAGCCGGGTGCGGGCGGGCGCTACCCCTTTTATGCCCGGACCGCTTTCCTGAGGCAGGGCCATCCGTTCAGTCAGCCACCTTGTCTTCAACTTTCTGCATGGCGGCTGCCGGGTTCTGGCTCTGCGCACGGTCAAGGCGCTGGTGCAGCTCGACCACCTGCTTTTCAGCTTCACGCAGCTTGCTTTCAGCCAAGCGTGCGCGGCGGCGCTGGCGGAACTCACCCAGCCAGCCGATCAGAAGGCCGACCAGGAAGGAAAGGCTGGCCAGCACGATGGAGAACATGCCGATCGTGACCTTGATGCCCTTCCAGCCGATCCAGACGGAAATCGGGTCCGTGTTGTTGTTGCTGTAGCCCATGACCAGCAGGCCAGCGAGAAACAGGATGAAGATAAACAGACGAATCATGTAAGAAAACCTCTTTTCCATCCGGGATCTTGAGCCCAGGATCCTGGGCAGAGTGGAACAGGAAGACTTGACGCTGCCCCTTCTTTCTCCTGAAGATGCGGGCATTTCCCCCAAGCCTTAAGGAACCCGACCGACCATGAGCAGCCGCAGCAAGGATACCAAGAAAAACAGCTCTGACATAAAGGCTGGATCGCCAGAAGGCAAACGCTCCTCGCTCCGGCTGGAACACGGCACTCAGTATCTGTGCCAGGCCCGGTTGGATGTGGCCGGGCAGCCCGGCATTCTGCAGGTTCTCCAGGGCGTGCCGCACCTGCATCTGCGCGTTGATGTGGCAATCGAGCCACTGGCGCCTGAAAAAGGACTTTACGAAGTGCGCCTCACCCTGCAGGGACAGGGCACAATCGCGGGCCCTGAAGGCCAGGAGCCGCAGACCATCTACGCGGCTTCAGTCGTTTATGGCGGCCTTTTCGGTGTGGAAGGCACTGGTAGTGAGGAAGCGCGTCAAAAACTCCTGAGCCAGGAAGCGCCCGCCGCCCTTTTCCACGGGGCCCGCCATACCCTGCTGACCCTGATCCGTGATGCCGGCTTCCCGGTCGGCGCGCCGCAGCCCATTGATTTCCGCACTTTCTGGGACCAGAAAAAAGCCGCTGTGGCCCGCGACCAGGCAGCGCTGCAGGAAGGGCGCTGAAGGAAATGGCTGCCTGCCTTCCGGATCTCTCCGCTTCACCCCCGCTCTGGGAGACATTTGATGGCGGCTGGTTTCGCGCGCGTTACCGGCCTGGGCTCAGCCCAAGTGAGGCGCAGGAGAGTGATGAGGGCCTGCAGGCAGCCTGGCAGCGCGAGCCGGCGCGCTCACCCAACCGTTATTTTGATGAGGAATGGTACCTGCGCCGTTATCCGAACGTACGCAGGGAAGTGGGCAAAGACCGGATCTTTGAAAGCGGCTTCCAGCATTATCGGGAAGTAGGCTACCAACGCTGCGCTCCGCACTGGCTCTTTTCCGAGGCCGATTATTGGGGCCGCAATCCCGACCTGGTGCCCCTGCAGCTGGCAAAAGAGGGGTGGCGGAACGGCTATGACCATTTTCTCAAACTCGGAGACTTCCAGGAACGCAGCGGGCACGCTTTCTTCTCGCCGCAGATTTTCCTGCAGGATTGCCTGAAACACGGCGTCACGATTGACCTGGAGCAGGGGCTGTTCACCCAGTTCCTGGCCTGGCCCTCTCAGGAGGAAGCGGGCGGGAAAGCAGGGGCTGAACTCTCACAGCGGCGCACCTCATGGTATTTCAATCCGCAATGGTATCTGGAACGTTATCCGGAAGTCGCCCAGCTGATCGCTGAAGGTCGCTACCATTCTCCCCTGCATCATTATCTGACCAACGAAACGCCGGCAGCTTTCGATCCGGACCCTGATTTTTCGGAAAAATGGTATCTGGAGACTTTTCCTGACGTTCAGGAAGCGATCTTCCAGGGCGCCTTCCGCAACGGGTTTGCTCATTTCCTGCAGGCCGGCGTCAGAGAAGGGCGGCCGCCATGCCCGGCGGTTGATCTGCAGGCTTTCATACAGCAGCCATCTTTCCCAGCCCGTCTTGCCCGTTCCGGCCTGGCAGATGCCTTCGCCCTGTGGGTGCGTGAGCGCGAAGAAGGGAGCGTGCCCGACACCCGGGTGGAAATATCCCCAGCTGCGGCCCAGGCGCTGGCGGTAAGACAGGCCGAAGTCCTGATGCCGACTGTGGCGCGCAGTCCGCTCGTCTTTCGGGACTGGTCCCCATCCCATGGCGCCAGACCGGCCCTGAGTGTGATTGTTCTCTCACAAGGCGATTACCTGTCCACCGTGGCAAGCCTGGCAGCGCTGAAAGAGCAGGACCTGCGGAATGTGCAGGTCATCGTGGCGAGTGCCGGCAACCGGGCGGAAAAAGAAGTGCTGGCCGCAACCACCCGGGGGGTCACTCTGGTTTATCCCCCTGTGGGCGGCGTGCATTCCCCGCTTGGTCTGATCAAGGCAGGCACGGAGCAGGCGCTGAGTGACAACCTCGTTCTGCTGCAGGCAGGCTACAGATTCTTTCCAGATGCGCTGGCACCGGTTTTCAGGGCGCTTGAACGCGGGGAAAGCGGAGGTGGCCGTGTCCTGGGGCCGGATCTGCAGGTTCTGGAGGCCGGAGCTTCTTTATGGCGCGATGGGCATATAACCCCGCGCAATCGGGAGACACTGCCTGAAGAAGAACTGACCCTGCCAGGTACGGTGGACCTGTTCTGCCAGGGCGTCATGTTCGCCCCCAAAGCCCGGCTCAGCCAGGCCCTGGAGCGTGTGGGCCAGGTGCGGGCTGATGAATATCCTTTCCCGGTCCTGTCTGCAGCGCTTGCTGAAAGCGGCCAGGCGCTCAGCTATGTGGCTGATGGCGTGGTACAGGCCATGGTGCCCCCGCCTGAAAATCTGCCGGCTGAGGCCTCGGAAGCCATCAGGGCGCATTTTCCGCTTTTCCTGAGCCGCCAGCCGCTTCAACCTGCTGCTCGGGATTCATCGCCCCCAACCGGGGCCCACCACCCTCACGCGCGCAAACAGCGATCCATGTTGATCCTGTGCGAGCAGCTGCCCCAGTCCCTGAAAGGGGGGAGCAGCCGGAAACTCCTGCGTCGCCTGCGCCTGCTGCAGGCAGATGGCTGGGCGGTGGAAGTGGCCGGGTTGAATCCCGTTACGGGACAGGGACTTGCCAAAGCGCTGGATTTTCCGGGGAATGTGCGCCTTCACGACGGTATCGGTTCCGTGCACGACTTCCTGCAGAGCCGCAAGGACGTATCCCTTGTCTGGTTCTGTGGAACAGCTGCCCTGGAGAGAACTGCGCCGGCCCTGCAGGCGCTGGGGCTGGAAGCACGCTGCGTATTGGAGACCGAAAACCTGAAAGGCCAGGGCCTGCAGGCCATGGAGGATTACCTGCGCCGGCGCGTCGGCCTGCAGGATGACCGTGCCCGGCTGGCAGTGGAAACGCGGGCAGAGCTTCACAATGCCTGGCTGTGTCAGGCAGTGGTCTGCTCTGACCGGGAACAGACCACGCTTCTGCAACAGCTGGGCTATGATGCCTTCCAGCTTGAAGATGTGCCGTCAGAAACAGAAGTCAGCCCAGCCCAGCCGGTTGGCTGGGAGCCGCGTGACGGCCTGCTGTTCGCGCTACCCGTGCATGAGGCGGGAGATGCAGGCCATGACGCGCTCAACTGGTTCTGTCTGGAAGTCCTGCCGCATCTGCAGAAAGTGCTGGGCAGGGAGGTGCCCGTTTATATCGGCAGCTACCGCAATCCAACTGTGGCGCTTGAAGATTACGGACGTTTTGGCGCCATAACGGGCCTGCAGGGCAGCGCATTGCCTGAGGAACTGCTGAAACGATGCCGGGTGGTGATCGCGCCAGGCCGGGTGGTCAGCGCCCAGGTCGGGGAACTTGTCGAGGCCGCGAGCGCGGGCGTGCCGATCGTGACCACCCCGCAGCTTGCCCAGAGAATGGGTTGGGAAGCGGAACGGGAATGCAAGATCGGCAGCCAGGACGAGGGCGCGGATTTTGCCCGCAAGATCCTGGCCCTTTATCAGGATGAGCGTGAGTGGCAGGCGCTTTCTGCAGGCGCACGCCGCTGGGCAAGGGACAGGCAGGCTTCTCAAACCGTCACCCGGCAGCTGGAAACTGTTCTGGCCACTGTTATGGAGCAGAAACCCTCGCCGCGCTGCGCTCTAGCTGTCACGCCGTCCCCCGCTGAGCGGGCATTCGCGCCAGCTCCCCTGCGCCTGGGTAAAAAACAGCCTTCCGCCCCTGCCGAAAGCCAGGCGCTTGCCGCAGAACTGCCGGGTGAGCAGGAGGAGGAAATTGAAGAGGAAGTCGAGATCATTCCGCCGCGGCGCCTGGGCGTTTCCCTGGCTGAAGGATGGCAGAACGGGCGCGCTGCAGGAAAGAAAAAGCCCTCTTGAAGGTGTAAGCATGTTTCCGACCAGGCCGTGAAAGGAGACCTCAAATGACGCACTCCACCGCTCCCCATGACACAGAAGCCGTCGAGGCGGTTCTGACTGAAGTCGATCGCAGCTTTGACCAGGCGCTCGAGCGTCTTTTTGCATTGTTGCGCATTCCCAGCGTTTCCACCCAGCCTGACCATGCGGCCGACTGTCGGCGCGCCGCACAATGGTTATGTGAGGACATGCGTCAGTCAGGTCTGACGGCCGATATCAGGGATGTAAACTGGGCGCCGCCTGGCAATCCCATGGTGGTGGGCCGCTCGCCAGAGCTGAAAAAAGCGGACGGTCAGCCGGCACGACGGGTGTTGTTCTACGGTCATTATGATGTTCAGCCGACAGATCCGGACAATCTGTGGCATTCCGCTCCTTTTGAGCCCCATATCGTGACAGAACCGGATGGTCGGCGGGTCATCGTGGCGCGCGGGGCCAGTGATGACAAAGGCCAGGTCATGACCTTTCTGGAAGCCTGCCGGGCCTGGAAGAAAGTCCACGGGACCCTGCCGGTTGCCGTGACCGTTCTGCTGGAAGGCGAGGAGGAATGCGGTGGCGAAAACCTTCTGCCTTTCATGAAGGACAATGCCGGCACCCTGCAGGCTGATCTGGCGCTGATCTGCGACACGGCCATGGCAGGACGGCAGATTCCGGCCATCACGACGCGCTTGCGCGGTATGGTGGCGGAAGGGGTGGAGATCACCTGTGCGACCCAGGACCTGCATTCCGGCATTTATGGCAATGCCGCAGCCAATCCGATCGCTTTGCTGTGCCGCGCTCTGGCCGATCTGCGCGACGGAGAGGGACGGGTCACGCTGCCGGGCTTTTATGACGGGGTGAAAATCCCTGATGACCAGACGCGGACCCAGTGGCGTAGCCTCTATCCGGATGATGCAACCCTTCTGAAGGAGGTTGGGCTTTCAGAAGCGCAGGGCGAGAAAGGGTTTACGGCCCTGGAGCAGACCTGGTGCCGGCCAAGCTGTGAAATCAATGGCATTTCAGGCGGTTATGAGAGAGAGGGGATCAAGACCGTTCTTCCCGCCCGCGCCCAGGCCAAAGTCTCCTTCCGGCTGGTACCGGGCCAGTCACCAGAGAAAATCCGCGCTGCCTTCCGCGACCATATGCGCCGGTACCTGCCGTCTGACGCTGAGATCCGGTTCACGTCTTACGGTGGTTCACCGGGGTTTGAGGTAACCGGAGAGGGCAGTGCCGATCTGACAGCCGCCCTGACAGCTTTGGAGGAGGAATGGGGGAACAAAGCGCTTACCATCGGCTGTGGTGGCTCCATTCCCGTAGCCAATGAGGTGAAGGAGGCCCTCGGTCTGGACGCGCTTCTGGTCGGTTTCGCGCAGGCCGATGACCGGGTGCATTCCCCCAACGAGCAATACGGGCTGGACTCCTTCAGGCACGGCATCCGCTCCTGGGTGCGCATTCTGGCAGCCCTGGCCTGATGTCCCCAAAGAGGTCCAGGGCTGCCGAAGGCGCAGCTGATCTGCCGATCGCCCTGACAATGGGCGACCCTGCCGGTATCGGGCCTGAGCTTACAGCCCGTGCCTGGCAGCATCTGCACCGGGGAGACAGGGCATTTTTCTGGAGCGGTGATGCACGCCTCCTGCAAGCGGTCATCCCGGTGCAGCAGATTGCTTCTCCCGCTGAAGCACGGGAGGTGTTTCCCCACGCTCTGCCGGTTCTGCAGGTCAGCTGTCCTGCGCCTGTGCAGCCAGGCCAGCCGGACAGCCACAATGCCCCGGCGGTCATCAGCAGCATCGAGCAGGCGGTTCAGCTTACCCGGGCCGGCAAGGCAGGGGCGGTCGTGACCAATCCCATTGCCAAACACGTGCTGGCCAGTGCCGGGTTTCCCCATCCCGGTCACACGGAGTTTCTGGCCGCCTTGTGCGGCGTTGAGGGGCAGGAAGTGATGATGCTGGCCAGCCCGCAGTTGAAAGTGGTGCTGACCAGCATTCATGTTTCCCTGCGTCAGGCCCTGGAGGATCTGAACGCAGGGCAGGTTGAGAAGGTCCTGAAAACCGCTCACGCCGCCCTGAAACGGGATTTCGCGATCG
This sequence comes from Oecophyllibacter saccharovorans, assembly GCF_006542375.1. Classification (GTDB taxonomy): domain Bacteria; phylum Pseudomonadota; class Alphaproteobacteria; order Acetobacterales; family Acetobacteraceae; genus Oecophyllibacter; species Oecophyllibacter saccharovorans. Next base: position 1,893,939 of record NZ_CP038143.1, read on the forward strand.
CTCATCCCCGCCTCGTGCTGGCAGGCCTCAATCCGCATGCCGGTGAAAACGGGCTCATGGGCCTGGAGGAGCGGACAATCCTGCAGCCAGTGGTGGAAAAACTGCGCGCGCAGGGACTGGATATCCAGGGACCGCTGCCTCCTGACACAATGTTCACAACCCGGTGGCGTTCACGTTACGATGCGGCGATCTGTCTCTACCACGACCAGGGTCTCATTCCCCTCAAGACCCTTGCCATGGAGGAAGGCGTCAACGTCACGCTCGGCCTGCCCATCATCCGCACTTCGCCCGATCATGGAACGGCCTTTGACATCGCTCTTGGCCCACGCGCGGCGCTGGCCGGAGAAGGGAAGGCTGATCCTGGCAGTCTGCTGGCGGCCTTGGAGATGGCCGCTTCCATGGCCGCCAACCGCCGCGTGGCTGCAGCGTCAGAAGCACCAGCGGGAAAGGAGAGTCTGGTATGAGACTGGGTGTGAATGTTGACCATATCGCAACCCTGCGAAATGCCCGCGGCGAAGCGTATCCGGACCCCGTTGAAGGCGCAAAAATTGCCCTGCAGGCCGGGGCGGACGGCATTACCGCTCATCTGCGCGAAGACAGGCGGCACATCCGTGACCAGGACCTGCAGCGTCTGCGCCAGTTGCCCGCACCGCTGAATTTTGAAATGGCTGCCACTGACGAAATGGTGGAACTGGCCACGACCCTGCGCCCCCATGCCTGCTGCCTGGTGCCTGAACGCCGCGAAGAGCTGACAACTGAAGGCGGCTTGGATGTAGTTAGGGGGCTGGCGAAGCTGCAGCCGAAAATCGACCGGCTGAAAGAAGCCGGGATCCGGGTCTCCCTCTTTATTGACCCTACCCCGCAAGCCCTGGAGGCCGCGCAGAAGCTGGGCGCTCCTGTTGTGGAGCTCCACACCGGCGCTTACGCCGGCAACCATCCCGGAGAGCTGGAACGTCTGGCACACGCAGCCGCGCTGGGCAGAGATCTCGGGTTGGAGATCCATGCCGGCCATGGCCTGACTTACGAAAATGTGCAGCCGATTGCGGCCATACCGGAAATCGCGGAACTGAATATCGGCCATTTCCTGATCAGCCAGGCCCTGTTTGTAGGGCTGGGATCCGCTGTAACGCGGATGAAAGACCTTATGCTTTCAGCACGCTCGTAAAGGGCGTGGCTCAAGAGGCAGTACAGGAGAGCAGTAAGCTCCCTGACCATCCTGGAATATCAGTTCTACTTGTGGGCTGGCTGGCTGCCGCCTGTCTTAGCGCCGTTCTTTGCTTTGTCTGTCGGCGCGGGAACAGGCGGGCTGCCAGGCGGAGGAGCGGGCCGGATCACAGGCAGGTAAGGATCATTGTCGAAGACCGGAATATACTTACCCGATTCCGCCGAATAGGTCGCGCTGGTGCTCTGTGGAGGCGTGGGCACTGAAGAGAAGGCGTTGATGGGACCGGACGGCCAGTAGGGAGCCGGTTTGCGCATGGTCGATTCACGCTGGCGGGCACAGCCGCGCGTAATCAGCGAGCAGATCCCGTCATCACCGATATATTCATCATCATTGCCGGAATAATGCACTTCGGAAACACGGTCATGATCGAGCCGGATAATCATGCGGCAGGTTGAGCCGGGACCGCCGAAAAATGCCTGATAGATATTAATGATGGAGCCGACCGGGATCAGGGTTGAATCCTGCGGTGTAGGAATGGTGCGCGTAATGTCATACTGCCAGATCGCAGTGGTGCCGTTCAGCTGTTTCGTGCTGCCCGGAACCCCCGCACAGGCCTGCAGATCGTAGCTGGTGGTGCCGATCAGTGAATACTGCGCCTCATGAGCGGCCTGGGAATCAAAATAGCCGCAGCTGCCCAGAAAGAGCAGGGCCATGAGGGGAAGCGGGTGAAGGGATGAGAAACCTGAACGTATGCTCATGTGGCCTCTCTAGAAAAAAGCAGGGCGGAAATAAAGTGGCCCGCCCCTGCTGAAAGCCAGAAAAGCAAAATGGGTTCCAGCAGTGACGCAGATGGGATACAGGTGGAACATCCCTGAACCGCTCTGAGAGGAACAGTCCAGATGGCTGATATCACCCCTTCGGAAATCGAGCGTCTGCAGAAATCACTCCAGCGCCTGCTGGGCTCGAGCAAACTGACTGTCAACCCGCCCCTTCGGAAAGGAATGAGCGTGGAAATCGCCGTGGCGGGCGAAGTGATCGGAACCGTTTACCGTGACGAGGATGATGGAGAAGTTTCCTACGCCGTCAACATCACGGTCCTTGAAGAAGACCTGCCACCTGCCTGAAGGGCCAGATTCAACAGGAGCTCCGCTGACTTCCATGTCCCTGCACGGGCAAGAAATGCACTTCTCCCCTGAAGAGCTGGAGCGTTATTCAAGGCAGATCCTCCTACCGCAGGTCGGCGCTGCCGGCCAGGCGCGGTTGCGGAATGCCTCCGTGCTGGTGATTGGGGCGGGCGGGCTGGGCGCGCCCCTGCTTGGGCAACTGGCCGGTGCGGGCATCGGCCAGCTGGGCATTGTGGACCCTGATGAGGTCTCGCTCAGCAACCTGCACCGCCAGACGCTCTATAGTATGGACGATATCGGACGCCCGAAAGTCGCTGCTGCTGAGCAACGCCTCAGACAGATCAATCCGCTTGTTTCCGTCTCAACCTGGCAGGCACAGGCCAGCCCTGAGCAACTGGCCTCTTTGCTGGGCCCTGACAGCCCCCATTCCTGGACGGTGGTATGTGACGGCACAGACAACGCGACGGCACGCGTGGCGATTTCAGATGCCTGTCTTCGCTACGGGGTGCCGCTGGTGTCAGGCTCGGCCCAGGGGTTTTCCGGTCAGCTGATCGTCTTTCACAATCAGGCAGGTTCTCCGTGTTACCGCTGCCTTTACCCTGAAGTGGAAGAAGCACCGGTAACCGGTTGCGCCGCCGCAGGTGTCATGGGGGCCGTTACCTCTGTCATGGCCGGCTTCATGGCCCTTGAAGTCTACCGGCTCATAATCGGAACAGGCGACAGGACCCACGAGCCTGCTACAGAGATCATGCTCTGGGAAGGGCTGGACGGTTCGATACGCCGTTTTCCCCTCACCAAGGTCCCGACCTGCCGTGGACCCCACGGCCGCGTGTTGAAGAGCGAGGCTTGAAAGCAACTACTGGAGCCTCATGACAGACACGCAGTCACCGCCTCTTTTCCTGACCCTGGCTGATGACAGCTGGCAGCGGGCTTATCATGCTTTTGTCCTAGCCGCGGGGGCTCTGGCACTGGAGAGGGAAGTCGTTCTTTTCGCCGGTGGAAAATCAGTTCTTGCCCTGACCCGAACAGCTGACAGGCTGCAGGATCAACCTGCGGAAGAGGAAATGCGCCGCAAAGCCCTGCCCACCCTGCTGGAACTCAGGACGGCGTGTCTGGACCTGGGGATGCGGCTTCTGGCGTGCGAAAGCGGCATGCGCCTTGCCGGGCTGAGTCCGGGCGATCTGTGCGAAAGCGTGGAGGTGGGTGGCGTGGTGGAATTCCTGGTCCTGGCAGGCACACGGCCCATCACAGCTCTCTGATCGCCTGGCCCAGGCAAGATCCCTGCCGGTCAGAGCGGGGCACAGGCAGTTTCCAGCCACTGGCGCTCTTTACCTTCCAGATGTGGGCTCACCCGCCGCCATGTTTCAGCATGATAAGCGTCAACCCAGCGCCGTTCTTGGGGCGTGAGCAATGCGGTGTCGATCAGTTGGCGGTCAATGGGTGTGTAGCTCAGCGTCTCGAACTCCAGAAAAGGTCCCCGCGGGCCTTTGACATCATTTTCACGCACGAGCAGCAGATTTTCTATCCGGATGCCGAACGCGCCGGGTTCGTAATAGGCCGGCTCATTGGAAAGAATCATACCGGCCTGCAAGGCGGTCGGCCGTGGCGCAGGCGAGATTGATTGCGGCCCTTCATGCACCGAGAGATAACTGCCAATCCCGTGCCCGGTGCCATGATCATAATCCAGCCCGGCTTCCCACAGGGCAGCCCGGGCCAGTGTATCAAGCCGGTAGCCGGGCGTGCCGGCGGGAAAGCGCGCCCGTGCCAGGGCGATATGGCCTTTGAGAACGCGTGTGAAAGCGTTTCTGACATGCTGCGGCGGCTGCGCGCCCGCTTCACCAAGCCAGACCGTACGCGTGATATCGGTCGTGCCGAAATGATATTGCCCGCCACTGTCCACCAGATAGACAGAATTGGGCGTCAGAACACGGTCTTTGCCCGCTTCGGCCCGGTAATGGGGTGAAGCGCCATTGGGTCCAACGCCAGAAATGGTTTCAAAACTGAGCCCGGCGCATTCCGGGGCAGCCCGACGAAAATCATTCAGTTGTGCTGCCAGCGCAGTTTCGCTTTCGCCGATCCCATGCTGCGTCAGCCAGCTCAGGAAGCGGGCCATGGCAATGCCGTCTAGGGCCTGGGCTTTCCTGTGGCCTTCCTGCTCGACGGGATTTTTCAGGGCTTTCGGCAATGTGCACAGGTCAGGGGCCAGCACCGGCGTCACTCCACCTGCTTCAAGCTGTTCGACAAACCAGGCGGGAGTGGTGGCGGGGTCAAGCCGGACCTTCTGGCCCGTGAAAGCATGAAGGTGCTTTTTCAGCTCCTGGGGCGGATAAACCTCTATTCCCTCTTCAAGCCAATCGCCCCCCTGGCTGAAACGCGTCGGATCCATGAAAAGAGCTGCCTGTCCGTCAGCCATCAGCAGAGCGTAGCCTTGGGCCACTGGCAGCATTTCGAGGTCCTGACCACGCAGGTTGAAAAGCCAGGCGATTGAGGTGCAGTCAGCCAGAATCATGGCTGCCTGGCCAGCATTGCGCAGCTCACGGGCAATTTTCTGGCGTTTGCCGGCACTGCTTTCTCCCGCCAGCTCGAGCGGCTGCGGGGTGACGATTGAAGCAGGCGGGGTGGGGCGATCCTGCCAGACCAGGTCAACGGGATTCATCTCCACCGCAACGAAACGGGTCTGGGCTTCCGGTGCCTGTTCCCGCGGCTGCCACGCGGCCAGCTGGTCCGGGCTGACCAGCCTGGGGTCATAACCGATCCGCTTTCCGGCGGCGTGATCGCCCAGCCACTGCTGCGGCGGATCAAGGGTGATGTGACGGCGCTCCCACAAATCATGGGGCACCTGTTCCTCCATCTGGGCTGTATAGCGACCATCTGAAAAGACACACGCCTTGTCTTCAAGCACAATGGCCAGACCGGCACTTCCCGTAAAGCCAGTCAGCCAGGCCAGGCGTTCATCAGAGGGAGCCACATATTCCCCCAGGTAGCCGTCACCACGCGGCAGGATGAACCCATCCAGGGATTGGTCACGAAGGGCTTTCCTTACTGCGACAGGGCGTTCACGGAGTGGGAGGGAAGAGGACGGCATGGGCAAAGAGCCTCCACAAAAAAAATGCGTCAGCAGGACGGCGCAGACCGGGCAGGTTCAGGCGCGTTTGCGCAGGATCAGCGTACTCCATGGACCTTCCTGCAGCCGGTGTTCCAGAACGAGGCCCTGGCGGCGATGGGCAGCCAGCACCATTCGCACTTGAGTGTCCAGCAGGCCGGCCAGAATGGCTGTCCCGCCCGGGCGCAGTGCCTGTGCAAGCGAGCGGGCCATGCGGCAGAGGGGGCGGGCGAGGATATTGGCGAAGACGAGGTCATAAGGTGCATTGGCGCGCACGGCAGCCGTGTGCCAGCCATTGCCGAAACGACAGTCGAGCTGCGGGCCCAGATTGTTCAGGCGTGCATTGGCGGCAGCCACCCGAACCGACCACGGCTCGATATCAACAGCCAGAACGGGTTTGCCGAGCAGCTTGGCTGCGGCCATGGCCAGGATGCCGGAGCCGCATCCCATATCGAGAATCTTCCGGGGCCGGCGATAAGCGATCTTTTCAAGCGCGCGCAGACAGCCACGTGTCGAGCCGTGCTCACCGGAACCGAAGGCAATGCCGGCGTCCAGCCTGATATTCAGGCGGTGATCCTGTGGTCGGGGCGGCAGATGCGTGCCGAGAATCGTGAAGCGCTGCCCGACCTGCTGGGGCGGAAACGCCTCCTGGGTACGGTGGAGCCACCCTTCGGCTTCCGTCGCAACCCGGGTCAGGGGCGCCTCCTCACCGGTCAGGAGGCGCGCAATATCGAGGGCAGCCTCAAGTTCACCGTCATTCTGCCCGCTTTCCCTGACTCCTTCCAGACGCCAGTATTTCTGCGCGTCATCCTCCTCGAAAATGCCGACAGTCTGGCAACAGGACAGCAGGGCCTGTTCAAAGAGAGGAGCATGCGCTTCCTCCACCACCACGCTGACGGTTTCAAGCGGGCGTGCATAACGCGCCCCGATATGGCGTGGGGCGATTGTTGAAGGGCTGGCGCTTCGGGAAGCGACCGCACCTGCAGGAACAGAAGCTTTCACGGAAGGATCTCCACGAAATCAGCCATGATGTGTTTCTGCCCTGCCTCTTCGAACTCGATGGTGAGACGATTGCGCTCAATGTCTGTCACAACCCCCACGCCGAAACGGGGATGTCTTACCGTAGCGCCCAGTTCTGGAGCTGGGCCGGTGCGGGTGGGAGGACGGGTGGCCTTCAGTTCTGCCAGCATCTCCTGGCCAAGCCGGTTCCGGCGACCGAAGGCAGGGGCACCGAAAGAGCTTTGGGGCCGTTTCAGGCGCGTGCGATTGACATGTTCATCAGGCAGCTCCTCCAGAAAGCGGCTCGGCAGGGATTCCTGCCATCCCGCATAAAGGCGCCGACTGTCGGCATGGAGAATAATGGCACGTTTGCGGGCACGGGTCAGGCCGACATAAGCGAGCCTTCTTTCCTCTTCCAGAGCGCGGTTTCCGCCTTCATCGAGCGAGCGCTGCGAGGGGAAAAGCCCTTCTTCCCAGCCGGGCAGGAAGACCGTATCGAACTCCAGGCCTTTGGCGGCGTGAAGGGTCATGAGGCTGATACGGTCCACTTGGCCCTGCAGCTGGTCGCTGTCCATCACCAGGGCGATGTGCTCCAGGAATTCAGGCAGGGTGGGAAACTCACCGATGGCCCGCAGCAGCTCGCGCAGGTTGTCCAGCCGGCCCGGTGCTTCGATCGAGGTGTCATCACGCCACATCTGCAGGTAACCGCTGTCTTCGAGCAGCTGTTCCACCGCCACGACATGCCCCTGGGTAGCCAGGGTTTCACGGGCACGGTCAAAGGCGTCGAGCAGGCGCTGCAGTTCATCGGCTGCCTTGCCCTTGAGCTCCTTGCGCTCCAGCATCTGGCGGATGGTGGCCTGCAGGGGCAGCTGTCGCTCGCGGCCTACGGCACGCAGGCGCTCGAGCGATTTGGGTCCGATGCCGCGCTTTGGGGTATTGATGATCCGCTCAAAGGCGAGGTCGTCAGCGGGTTGGACAAGGGCGCGCATATAGGCCGTGCCATCGCGGATTTCCGCACGCTCATAAAAACGCAGGCCGCCGATGACCTGATAGGGGATCCCGAGGCGAATCAGGCTCTCCTCGAAAGGCCGGGTCTGGAAACCGGCCCGCATCAGGACTGCCATTTCCGCCAGCGACTGCCCCTCCTGGTGGAAGCGCTGCACCATTCCACCTACCGTGCGGGCTTCATCATCGGAATCAGGTGTGTTGATGACAGTCACCGGCTCGCCTTCAAGCGCCTGCTGACCGGCATGCAGGGTTTTGCCCAGACGTTCTTCATTATGGGCGATAATGCCTGCAGCAGCCCCCAGGATACGTGGGGTAGAGCGGTAGTTGCGTTCCAGCCGGACAATATGCGCGCCCGGAAAATCCTTCTCAAAGCGCAGGATGTTCTCGATATCCGCTCCACGCCATGAATAGATGGACTGATCGTCATCGCCGACACAGGCGATATTGGCCGGGCGGTTGTCAGGGCGCTTGGCCAGGAGGCGCAGCCACAGATACTGAATGGTGTTGGTATCCTGGTACTCGTCCACCAGGATGTAGTGAAACCGTTTGTGATAATATTCCAGGATATCTGGATGCGTGCGGAAAATCGTCACCATGTGAAGCATGAGGTCGCCGAAGTCACAGGCATTCAGTTCACGCAGCCGGTTCTGGTAGGCGGTATACACCGCACGCGCATGGCCGTTGGCAACCTGTGCTTCATCATGGGCAGGCGTAATGGCGTCAGGCAGGAGGCCACGGTCTTTCCAGGTCTGGATCTGGTTGAGAATCTGTGCCGCCGGCCAGCGTTTGAGGTCAATCCGGAAAGGCGCCATGACCTGTTTGAGCAGCCGGATCTGGTCGTCCGTATCCAGAATGGTGAAGTCCCGCTCCAGCCCTGCCAGGTCAGCATGACGGCGCAGCATGCGGGCGCAAAGCGAGTGAAAGGTGCCCAACCACAGGGAATCGACAGGTTTGCCCAGAAGCGTGCCAATGCGTTCACGCATTTCGCGCGCCGCTTTGTTGGTGAAGGTGACCGCCAGGATCTGTTCAGGCCATGCATGGCCCTGCAGGAGAATATGTGCAAAGCGTGTTGTCAGGACGCGCGTCTTGCCTGTGCCGGCACCGGCCAGGATAAGAAGCGGTCCTTCCGTGGTTTCCACGGCCTGGCGTTGCTCATCATTGAGCGCGGAAAGATACGCGCCCTGGGGAGAGGGGGGAAAGAGATCATCAGCCACCATATGAACATACTGCCAGGCCACGTGGATGGCCAAGCCTAAACCTGCTTCTGCTGCAGGCGCGCCTGGCAGGGCTGAAATATCCGTCACTTCAGGACACCGCAGCCGCATGCGCAGGCGGGTGCTGGAGCACGGGGCCGCGTCTCTGGCGGATTATGAATTGCTGGAAATGCTGCTGTTCTGCGGGATTCCGCGCCGGGACACCAAACCGGTGGCCAAAAAGCTTCTGCAGAAATTCGGCTCTCTTGCCGGCGTGTTTCAGGCCTCCCGCAGAGAGCTTATGGAGAGCGGGCTTAATCAGCGCTCAGCAGAGCTGCTGGAGTTCCCGCGACTGGGCGCAAAATCTCTGGCGGCCAGCACCGGACCGGTGATGCCGGTCCTGGGAGATTGGCAGGCATTGGTTGCTTATCTGGAGCAGCATTGTCAGCCGGGTATCTTCTGCAGGCTGCTTTATCTCGACAACCGCAACCGCTTGCTGGGTGACAGAATACTGAGCGAAACACCTCAACCCCTGGTCGGTCTGCTCAGGCAAGCGGCTGGGCAGGGCCTGGTTCTGCAGGCAACCGCCCTGATCGTTGTCCTGTGCGCACCACGCGGCACGGCTGTGGGACTGGCGCAAGGCGTGCGTGGACTGACCCTGGCGCTTAAACCGCTCTCTCTTATCATTCACGATGCCGTTCTGGTGGACTATGTCCACAAAGACAGGCTGGCCTGGATGATGAGTTTCTCTCAGGAAAACCTTTTATAAAACTATAAGGATCTCCGAGAGCTTCCAACCGATGACCGACATGCCTCAATCCTTGCCGCTTCCCGATCCGCCAGAAACCTCCCTGCTGTTCAGGCGGCTGGCTGAACTGCTGAAAGGGGGAAGCGACGCAGCCGAACTGACCCAATACCTGACAGAAACTTTCCCCGATCTCGGCTCTCTTCTCAGCGCCTCGCCGGAAAGCTGGGCTCAGATGCCCCTGGCGGGAAAACAGTTTCCTGTCATGCTGCAGGTGATACGGGAGTGCGCTCTGCGCTATAATCGCGCCTGCCTGGCAGCAGGCAACCTTCTGGCAGATGAAAGCGGCTTGCTTGACTACCTGACCGCACGCCTGGGGTGGGAGCAGATCGAGAATTTCCACCTGCTGTTCCTGGACAGAAAAAACCGTCTGATTGCTGACGAAATTCAGGGGTCCGGAACCGTCAATCACGCGCCCGTTTATCCACGTGAAGTCGCCCGGAAATGTCTGCTTCTGAACGCCAACGGGCTGATCATGGCCCATAACCATCCCTCGGGGGACGCTACACCTTCACCGCAGGACGTGGTGATGACCCAGCAGGTAGAGGCGGCACTCAAAGTCATCGGGGTCAGGCTGATCAACCACTATATCATCGGGCGAGGAAGCCGGAGCAGCTTCCGCAATCTGGGGCTGCTGGAACCCGCAGGCTGAGGCCGGCTTCTTGGCAGGCCGCTCAGTTTTGGATGGATTCGGCTTCCAGCGGCGAAAGTGATGACAGTGTCAGGGGACCCGGCAGCGCCCCGAAAGGGTAAAGGCGGTTGACATGGCCCATTTTCCGTCCTGGTCTGGCTTCCTCCTTGCCGTAGAGATGCACGCAGGCCGCATTCTCCTCCAGCAGTTCCGGAACGCAGGCCATGCCTTCAGGTCCGATCAGATTGTGCATGAAGACATCGGAATGTCGCCTGGTCTCGGGCAGGGGCAGGCCGGCGACAGCACGAATATGCATTTCAAACTGGTCGACAGGGCAGCCATCCATAGTCCAATGCCCGGAATTATGCGGGCGAGGGGCAATCTCATTGATGAGCAGGTTTCCTCGGGCATCCTCAAACATTTCGACCCCCAGCAGACCGATCAGCCCGAGATCACGGGCAAGCTTCTCGGCCATCTCCTGTGCCTTGCGGGCAAGCTCCGGGGAAATCGGGGCTGGGGCGATGCAAACGCGCAGGATACCGTCCCGATGATGGTTTTCCGTCGGGGTGAAAGAACGCATTTCGCCCTTTTCATTGCGCGCCACCATGACGCTCAGCTCCCGGGCGAAATCAATCTTCTTCTCGGCAACAAGAGGATAAGGGAGATCTGTGTTTTCAAGAGCCGCCAGCTCTTCAGCGGCGTTGACGCGGAATTGGCCCTTACCGTCATAACCGAAGCACGTGGTTTTCAGGATGAGGGGGAAACCGAATTCCACCAAGGAGGCCAGGGCAGCCTGATCGGGCACCGACCGCCAGGGGGCGACCGGAAAGCCGAGTTTCCCAAGCCGTGTTTTTTCGGTGACGCGGTCCTGGCTGGTTTCCAGAATATGCCTGGAAGGCCGCACCGGGCAGAAGGCTTCAAGCTGTTTCAAACCCTGCAGGCTGATGTTTTCGAACTCGAAGGTGATCACGTCGCAATTGCGGGCAAATTCTTCAAGAACAGTCGGGTCATCATAGGCGCCGACAGTCAGCTCATTTGCTGTCTGCGCTGCCGGTGCCTGGGCCGTATCGCTGAGGATGTGCGTCCTGAAACCCAGCCGTGCCGCTGCCATCGCTGACATACGGCCCAGCTGTCCGCCGCCGATGATGCCGATGGTGGCGCCTGGAAGAAGAGAAAAGGGGGTCGACATCGGTACGGGATCCTCCCTGGCGAAACGGGCGGGAACTCATGGAAAGGAGCGGTCAGGCCGCTGGGGTTTCAGCCACGTTTTCGGTCTGCTGCGTCCGCCACGCCTCAAGGCGCTGGTGAAGGGCGGGATCTGAAAGGGAGAGGATGGAGGCAGCCAGCAGACCGGCATTGATGGCACCTGCCTTGCCAATGGCCAGCGTGCCGACAGGCACCCCACCCGGCATCTGAACGATCGAGAGAAGACTGTCCTGGCCCTTGAGCACCCGGCTTTCCACCGGCACTCCCAGAACGGGCAGCGTGGTCCAGGCTGCACACATGCCGGGTAGGTGTGCAGCCCCCCCAGCCCCAGCAATGATCGTTTTCAGACCCCGCTCACGTGCCGTCCGGGCATATTCAGCCAGGCGGTCAGGGGTCCTGTGAGCTGATACAATGCGCGTCTCAAAGGGAATGCCGAGTTTTTTCAGGATATCACAGGCATGACGCATGGTTTCCCAGTCAGACTGGCTGCCCATGATCACGCCAACCTGCGCCGGTGCCGGCTCAGAAGGGGAAGGAGGGCGCTGTCCGTCCGGCATAGGGTGGCCGTTACTGCTCAGAATGGGCAGACAGGTTTTCACCAGCCGTCTGGCCCGGCACGAGCTGTCCTTCACGGGCCAGGCGTTCATTGGCTGCCGAGACGGCTGTATTGAGATCCATCTGCGTGCACAGGCCCAGAATGACGGGGTCACGCGGCTTGATGTTGGCGCTGTTCCAGTGCTGGCGCGTCCGGATCTTGGCAATCGTGTCTTTTGTAGTGCCCAGAAGGCGCACGATCTGCGCATCTGCCAGCTGGGGGAACTGGCGCAGCAGGAAGGCGATGGCATCAGGGCGATCATTGCGCTTGGCGACCGGCGTATAACGCGCACCTTTGGCGCGACGTGCCACGGGATTGGTCGCCGCTGTCTTTTTCAGACGCGCTGCCGGATCAGCTTCACAACGCTTGATCTCCGCTTCAGTGACCTGATTGTTTGCGATCGGGTCATAGCCATTGATGCCAGCTGCCACTTCACCATCGGCGATGGCCTGGACTTCCAGGGGATGCATCCCGCAGAATTCGGCGATCTGGGTGAAGGTCAGACCGGTCTTGTCGATCAGCCACACTGCAGTGGCCTTGGGCATCAGCGGAAGGGACATAACAGCAGGGTCTTTCGTAGCAGAACGAAGGGAAGAACGACGGTACGTCCTTCGGAAACCTTACCTTGGAAACGGTGCTTTCAGTAAGGTTGAAAAAGCAAAGGAAGATCAGGGACCAGCCGGATCACGCCGAAATCTACCCGCGCTCAGGGGGAAAAGCCGCCTAGCCGCCTGGAACAGACTTCAAACATGGGCAGGAGACTGCAGGAGGTCAAGGCGACGTGGGGGCCTGGAACCAGCAACTGGCTACATGAAGCGCAGACCTCAACTTCCGGCCGCTCAGGCGGAAAGACATGCCATCCGCCTGTCGAATCCTTTACTTCTTCTTGATATTACCGATGCCGCCAAAGCGCTTGTTGAACTTGGCAACCTGGCCGCCCGTATCCAGCATACGCTGCACGCCGGTCCAGGCCGGATGGGTTTTGGGATCGATGTCCAGACGCAGCGTGTCACCAGCCTTGCCGTAGCAGGAACGCGTCTTGTATTCGCTGCCATCAGCCATGATGACAGTGATTTCATGGTAGTCGGGGTGGATGCCGGATTTCATGTGTAGGTAACCTCAGAACGGATGCTCCGATACCGACCGGAGCGGAAAGCCGCCCTATAGCCAATTTCTGCCTGGGAGAAAACCCGTCTGGCCAAGAAAGAAACTATGTTCTTCCATATCCCTCAGTCCGGCCGGTGCCGAAATGATCTCCAAAATGATCCTTGTGAAGAAGGCTCGACCGCAAAGAGCGCGAAGCTTATATTTGCCGGACAGACCGTGTGGGAAGTTCTTATAAACCACGTCCTTTCCCGCCAGCGCTCCAACCTAGGGTGAAAATCTATATGGCTTCCCTCAAGAACTCCCATCTGAAAACGCCGCAATGGATTCAGGATTTCCGTAAATTCATCATGCGCGGCAATGTCGTTGACATGGCTGTGGGCGTGGTGGTCGGCGCGGCATTCACCGCCATCGTCAACAGCGCCGTCAAGGATATCCTGACCCCGCTTCTGGGTCTGCTAACAGGAGGGGTGGACTTCACCAACCTGTTTGTCACCCTGAAGGGCCCTGTTAAATCCACCTTGGCGGAAGCCCAGAAAGCCGGGGCGGTCACGCTGAATTTCGGCCTTTTTCTCAACGCCGTTCTGCAGTTCCTGATCATCGCTTTCTTCATTTTCTGGCTCGTCCGCATTCTTTCCCGCCTGATGCATGAGCAGAAACAGGACACGCCCCCAGCTCCCAGCCAGGAGGAAGTGCTTCTGACCCAGATCCGCGATCTGCTGGCAGCCAGGGAAGGGGTAAAGGAAGAAGCACCGAAATGAGCTTTTCCCTTTTCCGCACTTCTTTCAAAAGGCCTGCAGGTGCAGAGAGGAGAAGCCTTTCTGCACCTGCCTTCTGCCGGAAAGATGTGACTGCCTGCACCGCTCTATCCCCGGCCTGCAAGCTGCAGCAGAGAGTGCTTCGGGCGGGCGTGATCGGGACAATCGTCCTTTTCATGGGCGCTTCCATCGGCTGCACCACGGCCCAGGAGCGTGGGGAGGAGGGCATTCCGATGTCGCCCAACGCACGCGCTTATGCCTATTTCATCGTGAACGGCATGGTGCGTGGCTCCATGGTGTCAGGCTATCTGACCCACCAGGAATTACCGGCCCTTCTGCAGGCTGACCGTGAAGCGCGTGAAGCCATCGAACGCAATCTTCGCAATCCGTCCGAGAAATCCGATTTCCGGGCCGATCAGCTCCTGGCCCATTATATCGGCCTCATCCCCAAAGGGCCGGCTTCTCAGTAAAACCGGCTGATCTGAATATCCCCTGTCCGCCAAGCTCAGCTGGGATCAGTTCCGCTTTTCCACTTCAGGCCGGAGCCGCTTGCGCCCGAGCAGCAACAGAAGTGGCGCTGCGATGAAGATGGATGAGGACGTACCGACCACGATGCCGAACAGCATGACGGTCGCAAATCCGGTCAGCGTGCTGCCTCCGAACAGGGCCAGGGGAAGGGCGGCCAGAAAAACGGTTGATGACGTCGCCAGGGTTCGGTTCAGGGTCTCATTGATGGAAAGATTGAGAACTTCCGCCAAGGGCATCTTGCGGTATTTGCGCAGGTTTTCGCGGATCCGGTCATAGACGACGACCTTGTCATTGGTGGAATAGCCCAGGATCGTCAGAATGGCCGCGATCATGACAGCATCGAACTCGAAGCGCGTGATCACCAGAAAACCGATGGTCTTCGTCAGGTCCAGCACCAGGGTGATCACGGCGCTGAGGGCGAATTCGCGCTCGAAGCGGATCCAGATATAGATCATGATCATGGCCAGACTGAAGACCAGCGCCAGGATCCCGTTGCGCAGCAATTCCTTGGAGACCGAAGCGCCTACCGCATCCGCCTGCTCGATCTGCACCCCGGCAATGGAAGTGGTCACGACCTGGCGCAGGTAATCAATGGTCTGGTTGGTCTGCCCGGGCTGCTGGGGGCCGCGGGGCAGATTGATGGCAATCCGCAGGTCCTGCGGGGAGCCGAAAGTCTGCACGGAGGCCGTGTCAATATGGGCCTTGTCCAGAATGGCGCGGACTTCAGCGGGCGTTTCCGGGCGGGGCGTATGGATTTCCATGACCACACCGCCCCGGAAGTCCAGGCCCAGGTTGAGACCGGGATAGAAGAACAGGCAGATCGACAGCAGCGACAGCACGGCCGATGTCATCAGGCCGATCTTGCCCCCTTTCAGGAAGGGGATGTTGTGATCGTCGCGGGCGAAACGGAAAAGCGGGCGGGAAAGCATGGTGTCAGACCGGAAGTTTCTGGGGGCGGGTATGCGCATACCAGCGGATGATCAGCATCCGTGAGAGCACCAGGGTGGTAAAGAGCGTCGTGCCGATGCCGATCGTGATCGTCAGGGCAAAGTTCTTGACCGGCCCCGTGCCGAAGACAAAGAGCATGACATGCGCCAGAAAGGCAGTGGCATTGCTGTCTATGATCGTTCCGGTCGCCCGTTCGAACCCCGTCTGCAGGGCCTGCAGGGGCTTACGGCCCAACCTGACTTCTTCACGGATACGCTCATTGATGAGAATGTTGGCGTCCACGGCCATGCCGAGGGTCAGAAGTATGCCCGCCATGCCGGGCAGGGTGAGGGTGGCCTCAAACAGCGACAGCACGGCCAGGATCATGATCAGATTCACCAGCAGCGCGATATCGGCATAAAACCCGAACCGGCCGTAAAACAGCAGCATGAAGGTGACGACCAGCAGGAAACCTGTTCCCAGGCTCAGGAGACCGGCACGGATTGAGGCTTCACCCAGGCTCGGACCGATACTGCGCTGCTCGACGACCGTGAGAGGGGCAGGCAGGGCGCCGGCGCGCAGCAGAACAGCCAGGTCTGCTGCGGACTGGGCGCTGAAATTGCCGGAAATCTCACCCTGGCCAGCCGTGATGGGCGAGTTGATGACCGGATAGGTAATGACGCGCCCGTCCAGAACGATGGCAAAGGGTTTGCCGACATTGGCTGTGGTGATGCGGGCGAAATCTTCCGCCCCCTTGGTGTCGAACTTCAGGTGAACGGCCCATTTGCCGTCGCTCATTGTGGCATTCGCATCCGCCAGGTCCGCCCCGTCCACTTCCACCGGATCGAGCACAGCCAGTTTCCGTCCATCCTGCGTGGGAAGCATGGTCGCCCCCGGAACTTCCTGGGTCGGATTGGGCGCCAGGAGATGGAAGGTCATATGGGCGGTGGTGCCCAGAAGGGCCTTGATGCGTTCAGGATCGCTGATGCCCGGCAGCTCGACGATGATCCGGTCTTCACCCTGGCGGGCGATCGTTGGATCCAGAGCGCCGGTGCTGTCGATACGGCGGCGGACGATCTCGATAGACCTTGTGACCGCCTCACGGGCGCGGGCTACCAACGCCTCATGACGCAGGCGCACCACCACATGTCCTTCCGGGGAGATGGAAATGTCGAATTCATGGGAAACGTCCTGCGTCAGGGCGTTCAAGGTTTTGAGCACGCCCGCACGCTCGCTGGGGGCACGCAGGTCGAAGCTCACCTCAGCCGAAGCCGGATTGGCCTGCATGCCAACATAACCCAGACCCTCTGCCACCAGCGCCTGTCGGATCTGGTGTTCAAGCGATTGCAGGCGATCCTTTTCAAGCGCCTTGAGATCCACCTGCAGCAGCAGGAAAGAACCGCCGCGCAGATCCAGCCCCAGATGGACCTGATGCCAGGGCAGCCACCTTGGAAAAGGGTCCTTCATGAAGTTGGGAAGGCAGAGAAGAACGCTGAGCAGACAGAGCGCCATCACACCCAGCATTCTGAGACGACTGTAATACATCATGAGCAGGACAACATGGGGAAAGTGGAGACCCTCGGCAGGTGGCAGCAAAGGTTCTGGAGAAATAAGCGCCTGAACATGCCTTTTCCTCTCCTTGTATGCAACCTGCCCCGCGACATTGAAGACGCATTGAAGGCGACGGCTGAGCGCCCTAAGGTCTTGATCATCCGCCGTGTTATCCGCTGTGACCTTGTGAAGGAGCCGTCATGCCGTCTTCCCGCCCTGCCAGTGCTTTTCCCGGGCAGGACGCACCCCTGCAGGTCGGCATCGCAGGCGCAGGCTATTTCGGGCGGTTGCATGCCCTGAAAACCACCGCGCATGCCGGGCAGAACCTGGTCGGCGTTTTCGACCCCGATCACGGACGTGCAGCACAGATAGCCGCTGAAACAGGCAGTCGGGCTTTCGGCGCCTTTGCCAGGTTGCTGGAAAAAGTGGAAGCGGTCATCATCGCCGCCCCAGCCGAGCACCACTTCACCCTGGCGCGCCAAGCGCTTGAGGCTGGTCGGCATGTCCTGGTGGAAAAGCCGATTGCCGCCACTCTTGAGGAAGCCCGCTTTCTGGCCGCTCTGGCGCAGGAGAAAAAGCTGGTGCTGCAGGTAGGTCACCTGCTGCGTTACTCAGCTGAGCACCGCGCGATCACAGCCAGAATCACCCACCCCCTTTATATCGAGGCCACACGGATCGCTCCCTACAAGACCCGTGGCACGGACGTGTCGGTGATACTGGATCTGATGATCCATGACCTTGATCTCATCCTGGCCGTGGTGGACAGCCCGATCGCGGAAATAGATGCGCTGGGAGCGGCTGTCTCCAGTCCTTCCGAGGACATCGCCAATGCCCGCGTGCGCTTTGCCAATGGCTGCGTGGCCTCGCTTACCGCCAGCCGCATCTCGCTTAAGACGGAGCGCAAGATGCGGGTCTTCTCCCAGGAAGGCTACCTGTCAGCCGATTTCATGGCGCGCGAACTCGTCCATATCAATCGCCGCGAAGGAATCGTTCTGCCGGGCACAGGCGGCTTCAGGCGCAAGACCGTCCAGTGGGGTCCGCATGACAGCATCGCTGCCGAACACGATGCCTTCGTGGCCTCGTGCTGCAAAGGCGCGCCGGTCCTGGTCGATGCTCAGGCCGGTATCCGGGCGCTGGATGCGGCCTTGCGGGTCAGCGCCAGCATGGCCCAGGCGCGCGACACCATGAAGGCAGCCGGCCTGCTTCGCAGCCTGCCTGCCGATTGAACCCAGCTGCCTGGGTAAGAGAGGGGCCCCTGGGATCGCTCAGCCTTCCAGGCTTTCACGCAACGTCTCGAGTTCAAGCCATTTCTCCTCATGCTGGCCCAGCTCGGTCTCCAGCTTCTGCAGGAGCTCCGTAACCTTGGTGAAACGTGCCGGATCACGCCCGTAAAGTTCCGGGTCCTCAAGCGCCTTACGACAGACAGCCACATCCTTTTCAAGGGCTGCGATTTTTGCCGGCAATGATTCCAGAAGGAGGCGGTCGCGGTAGCTCATCCTGGCAGAGGTTTTTGAGGGAGTTCCGGCGGCAGGCTCCTGGGTATTTTTCGACCGTGAAACCGTCTGGCCGGTTCTCTGGCCAGCGCTGGCTGCCTGTGCGTCTGCCTGCTGATCACGCAGGCGGCACATGTCGGAATAACCTCCGGCATATTCCGTCCATTTCCCGTCTCCTTCAGCCACCAGGGTGGAAGTGGCCAGGCGGTCGAGAAAGTCACGGTCATGGCTGACCAGCAGCACCGTGCCCTGATAATCGGCAAGCAGTTCCTGCAGAAGATCCAGGGTTTCCAGGTCCAGATCATTCGTGGGTTCGTCAAGAACCAGAAGATTGGAGGGGCGCGCCAGCGCACGTGCCAGGGCCAGCCGCCCCCGCTCGCCGCCTGAAAGCTGGCTGACCGGCGTGCGGGCCTGTTCAGGGCGGAAGAGAAAGTCCTTCATATACCCGATGACATGGCGGGTCTCATTGCCGATCCGGACCATATCTCCATGACCGTCAGTCAGAATATCGGCAACCGTGCGCGCCCCTTCACGGGGATGACCCAGCAGGCTGCGGTGCTGATCCAGCGTGACCATCTGCAGGGAAGGGCTGAGCCGGACAGAGCCCTGCTGGGGCGCTATCTGGCCGGTAAGGAGGCGGAGCAGGGTGGTCTTGCCCACCCCGTTCGGTCCGCAGATGCCCAGGCGCTCCCCCCGGCACAGCTTGAGATCAAGCTGCCCGATCAGGGGTGGCTGATCCGCATTCCAGCGCCAGCCAAGCTGTTCCGCATCAATGAGAAGGCGGCTGGTATTGGCCGCTTCAGCGGCTTCCATTCTGAGGGTCCCGCGATTGCGGCTGGCAAGGTCACGTTTGCGGTCCCGCAAGCCCTGAAGCTCCGCGACACGGCGGACATTGCGCTTGCGGCGTGCCGTGACCCCGTAACGCATCCAGTCCTCTTCACGCGAGATCTGGCGGTCCAGCTTGTGGGCTGCCCGTTCCTCCAGTTCCAGCTGTTCGTCACGCCACGCCTCAAACCGTGAGAAATTCATCTCCACCCTGCGTGTGCGGCCCTGTTCAAGCCAGACCACAGATTCGCAGAGCGTCTCCAGAAAGCGCCGGTCATGGCTGATAAGCGCCATGGCAGCACCTGAAGCCAGAAGTTCACGCTCAAGCCAGGCAATGCAGTCGAGGTCCAGGTGATTGGTGGGCTCATCGAGAAGAAGCAGGTCAGGCTCACTGGCGAGTGCGCGGGCCAGGGCGGCACGACGGGCCTCACCGCCTGAAAGGTCCCCGCAACGTTCATCGCCCCTCAGGCCGAGTTCCTTCAACATGCCCCGCGCCCTGTAGGCGGCCGTCTCGCTCAGATCAGCCATGACGGAATCAAGAGCTGTTTCCCAGCGCGAGAGATCGGGTTCCTGCGGCAGGTAATGCACTTTCAGCCCGGGCTGCACAAAACGCGTCCCGCCATCACTCACCAACTCACCGGCGGCAAGACGGAGCAGGGTGGATTTTCCGCTTCCGTTCCGTCCCACCAGGCACAGGCGCTCGCCGGCACTGAGGGTCAGGTCAGCCTGCTCGAGAAGGGGCCGACCCCCCAGAGTATAGGACAGGTTCTGCAGATTGAGAATCGGGGCTGAGGATGAGGCTGCCATGGTGCCGATGTGGAAGGTCCATGCGGAGATGACAAGAGGAGGAGCTCAGCTGGCCGTGTAAGTTATGCCCAGGCAACAAGACCCAGCCCACAAGACCAAGACAATGCGTGGAGAAAATGCGTATAGAAGGCGGATGATAAAAGATGAGACGCGTGAAACTGCTGCCCCGAACCGGAAGAGCACCCCTGACCGCGGCCAGATAAAAGCCTGGCACCGCGCGCAGGGACGGGAAAACAGGCTGGCCATCGGGTGCAACATTCTTGCGGGCCTGGCAGATACATTGGCAATGCTCTGGCAGGGGTGGGAACTGGCCCTTTTTGTTGCAGCCCTTCTGAACCGTACGGCTGCAGACCATCTGGAAGCCCTGCTGGGATTCCTGGCAGCCAGTGTGCTGCGCATCTTTCTGGGCTGGCTGCAGGACAGAAGCACCGTGCACGGTGGCCAGCAGGCCAGGCGTCGCCTGCGCAGCAGCCTTCTGAAGCGTCTGCAGCAGGAAGGGCCGGCCCTGCTGCGCTGGCAGCACAGCGCCATGCTCGGAACCCTGCTGGGCGAACGGATTGAAGCTCTGGAGGGCTACTACACCCAATGGCGACCTGCCTCAGCCAGCTGGATTGTGGCCCAGGGGCTCATTCTGGCCGCGGTTATATGGGTCGCGCCACGGGCCGGACTTGTTCTGACGGGGTTCTGTCTGACCCTACCGGCTTTCCAGGCATTTTTCGGTATTGCAACCGCCCGGGCCTCACGGCGTGAATTCCTGGCCATGGCCAGGTTGCAGACGCGTTTTCTCGATCGCATGCAGGGCCTGGCAACCATCGTGCTGGCCGGCAGGATCGAAAGTGAAGCTCAGGTCATGGAACAGGCCATGACCTCCCTGCGCCGTCGTACGGTCAAGGTCCTCAGACTCGCCTTTCTGACCTCGGCTGCAACGGATTTTGCCATGGTCGGCGCACTGGTGACGATTGTTATCAGCGAAAGCCACGTGCTGATGCATCACCAGGATCTCTCCCGAACGTCAGCAGCGCTGTTTGCTGTTTTCATGGTTCCGGAAGCGTTCGGACCGGTGCGGCGGATGGCAGCCGCCTATCAGGATCGCGCCCGTGGCAAGGCCATGGCTGAAGCGGTGATAGAACTCGGCCCCCTTCCTCCACCCCCACCGCTGGTGGAAGAGGGGGCAGAATCCTCCCAGCTGCCGCTGCCGGAAGCCTGGGGCATCAGCGTGGATTTCAAAAATGTCAGTTACCGATGGGCAGAAGGGCAGCCGGAAGTTCTTGATGATGTCACCTTGCACGTGCAGCCAGGCGGAATCCTGATCATCGAAGGTACATCGGGGGTCGGCAAAACAACCCTTCTGGAGTTGCTGATCGGCTTCATCCAGCCACAGAGCGGAAAAATCCTGCTGGGCGGGGCCGATATCGCCCTGCTTTCGCCCACCTCCCTGACCGAGCTGATCGCCTGGATAGGCCAGAAACCGGTTCTGTTCTCGGGCTCTCTGGAGGAAAATATCCTGTTCGGCAATCCGCAGGCCACGCCCGAGACCCTGGCAGAGGCCCTGCAGGCTTCGGGCGTTGCAGCCTTTCTGGATCAGCTGCCGGCCGGACTGCAAACACGCGTTGGAGAGGGAGGTTACGGCCTGTCAGGAGGGCAGGCACAACGGGTTGCCATCGCCCGTGCATGGCTGAAGAACGCCCCGCTCCTGGTCCTTGACGAACCGACAGCCCATCTGGACGCAGAAGCGGAAGCCGGCATTGTGCAGGCGCTCGAAGCTCTGATGCACAGCCGGACAGTCGTGCTGGCCACCCATTCAACGGCTTTCAGGCAACTCTCGCACGCCCAGTGCATTTCCCTGCAACACGGAAAGGTCGTTTTTCTGCAGGACGGCAGCCGCTCGGGGACGGACCACAGAAAGGGAGCGCAGGCATGAAAGCGCTTTCAGAAATCCTGTTAACACTTCTGCAGGTCTGGCACCCCCAGAGAGGGCGCCTGCTTGCCGGGCTGGGGGTGGCACTGGGCGCGGCCCTGGCAGGCCTGCTCCTGATGAGCCAGGCCGGGCAGCGTCTGGGACAGGCAGTTCTGGCGACAGGGGGAGCTGGCGCTGGTTATCTTCTGCTGCGTTTCAGCGGGGTCGGCAGAATACTCCTGCGTTACTTCGAGCGATTGCTGAGCCATGATGCAATGTTCCGCGCGCTGGCTGATCTGCGTCTCTGGTTCTACAGGCGACTGGCTTTCGGCAGTGCGGCAGGGTTGGGTTTCCGGCGCTCAGGCGATCTCATGGCACGCCTGGTACAGGACGTGCAGACCCTGGACGGACTCTACCTGCGGGTCACTCTGCCGTTTGGCGTGGCTTACCTGACCTTTCCCGTGCTGGTCTGGTTCTGCTGGCAGGTCTCAGCGGCCTTGGTCTGTCTTGAAGCCGGGATCTTTCTGATCGTCGCAGCCGGGCTGCCTTTTCTGGCCGCCAGAATGACCTGGAAAAGCGAAGGGCAGCTGCTGCAGCTGATGGGCGCGCTGCAGGCTGATATTCTCGAGCTGACCGGGGGCCTGCGAGAAATCCGCATATTTGGCGGCGAAAAGAGGTTTAACGAACGTATAAAACAGCAGCAGGAGGAGCTTTATGCCCTTCAGGCCCGCCTGGCCCATCGGCTTTCCCTGATCCGGGCGCTGACCGCAGCGTTTGAAAGTGCGGGCATTGCCGGTGTGCTGCTCGCCGCTGCCGGACTGATGGACGGCCAACCGAACGGCATGCGCAGCATGACGGCGCTCTTCATCTGTCTGGCGCAGTTCGGGAGCATCCGTGCTCTCCCTCAGGCAGGCGCCGTCGTGGCACGCAGTCTGCAGGCGGCACGGCGCGTCGTGTCTGCAGCCGCCCAACCGAACGCGGTGCCGCCCGGCACGGTCAACACCCCGGCGCAGTATGATTTTCACTTTAAAAACGTCACCTTCGGATGGGTTGCAGGCCATCCGGTTCTGAAAGGGATCACCTTTCAGCTGCCTGAAGGAAGCAGGACCGCTCTGCTGGGAGCGAGCGGGGCTGGGAAGTCAACGGTGGCTGCGCTGAGCCTCAAAGTGGTCATGCCCTGGCAGGGTCAGGTGAAGCTGGGGGACGTGGCCCTTGACACCATAAGGGATGAAAGCCTGCGCCATGAAATCGGCTGGCTTTCCCAAAACACCCATCTTTTTGCCGATACCATCCGCAACAACCTTCTCCTGGGCCAGCAGGACATTGCCGACCGACAGCTCTGGGAAGCCCTGGAACAGGCACAGCTGGCCGAATTTGTCCGCGGCCTGCCGGATGGGCTTGAAACCTGGATCGGCGAGAACGGCTCCCGGCTCTCAGGCGGGCAGGGGCGGCGCCTGGCACTGGCACGGGTTCTGCTGGCGCGGGCCAGAATCCTGATTTTCGATGAGCCTACGAGCGGGCTGGATCCCGAGACCGCCCGCGCTTTTCTTCATACCCTGAACAACCTGCCCGCAAGGGACGGCCTTACCGGGCAACAGCCCCGGACGATCCTGCTGATCCTGCACGCCCTGACCGGTATTGAAGGGCTTGACCAGGTCCTGGAACTGACTGACGGTCATCTCAGCACGAGACCCTGCCAGAACCACGGCTCCGGAAAATCCACCCCCTAACCAGGTCCTGAGGGCAAGCCGGAATCTTTGAAAAACCGGGCGCGAAAGTCTCTTCAGGAAATACCTGCTATAGAATGCTGCAAGAATACGGCTCCTCTGTTGACCGCCCGAACAGGGCAGGGCAGTTAAGACCTGAAATCCACCGGGGGCTACGCATGCTGGTGCACACTGGTCCCCGCTTCATGTTGCAAGGAAGAAAACCCATGTCCCGCCTTTCAATCCTTCTCCGGCGTTTGTGCACGTTGACAGCTCTGCCAGTGGCAATTGCCGGCAGTCTGGCAGGCTGCACTAACGGGCCGGCGCGCAATGACTATGTCGTTTTCTTCCAACGTGATTCAGTCACCCTGGACCCGACAGACCTGGAAGTCATCCGGGAAGCGGCTGACGCAGCCCACCGCCGGGACATCCATCACCTCGTTGTTTCAGGCTCGGCCGGTCGGTACGGTGACCCGTATGTGCTGAAGGAACTGGCCGACACGCGCGCGAAAGCCGTGGCCACCATGCTCCAGCAGGACGGCATTCCTGCCCAGGACATCACCATGGGCGCTTTCGCCCCGACCCAGCTGGAAGCCTCCCGAGTGGCACTGCGTCGCGTCACCATCCAGCTCGATCCCCGCTGAGCCACTGCATATAGGGCTATGGGCAACGGGGGGCAGGTTCTCCTTTACCGTAAACCGGCATGAAGAACAGGTGATGACTGATCCAGTTGCCGCTTTTGCTGCGCCCACCCCGACGGCGCCCCTGAAGGTTCTGAAAGACGTTTTCGGCTTTGAGAACTTCCGGGGGCTGCAGGAAGATGTCATCTCCGCGCTCATGGCCGGCGAGGACGCCCTCGTTCTCATGCCGACGGGTGGCGGCAAGAGCCTCTGTTACCAGATTCCCGCTCTCTGCCGCGAAGGCATGGGGATTGTTGTTTCACCCCTTATCGCCCTGATGGACGATCAAGTGGCCGCTCTCAAGCAGTTGGGCGTTAAAGCGGCTGCCCTGCATTCGGAGCTGGAACTTCACGAAAAAGATCAGTTGTGGGATGACCTGCGCAATCGCAGGCTTGATCTCCTCTATATTTCTCCCGAACGCCTTCTGTCGCCTGGAACCCTGGATTTTCTGCGCCAGCACCGACCTTCTCTCATTGCCATTGATGAAGCACATTGCGTATCGGCCTGGGGGCATGAATTCCGGCCGGAATACCGCGCTCTTTCCTGTCTGAGCGACGCTTTCCCCGGTGTGCCGCGCATTGCCCTGACCGCCACGGCTGACCCCCGCACCCGAGACGATATCGTCGCCAGCCTGGCCATGCCCCAGGCACGGGTTTTCACCGCCAGTTTCCACCGCCCCAATCTTGTGCTGGAGGCCCGGCCGAAACTGTCAGAAAGTCGCCAGCTTCTGGAAGCGCTTGAGCGTTACCGCGGTGAGGGGGCAGCGATCGTCTATTGTGGCAGCCGTCGGCGCACGGAACGCCTGGCGGCCACATTGCGCGAAAAGGGCCAGACTGCTCTTGCTTTTCATGCAGGCCTCTCAGCTCTGGAAAAACGTGCCGTCCTGCACCGTTTCAGGTCAGGCGAGCCCATGACAGTGGTCGCCACGATCGCTTTTGGAATGGGGATCGACCGGCCTGATGTGCGGCTGGTGGTGCATGTGGACATGCCTGCTTCTCCTGAGGCGTATTACCAGCAGATCGGTCGCGCCGGGCGCGATGGTGAAACAGCCCATACCCTGCTGCTCTATGGGGGAGAGGACATGGCGCGCGCGCGCTACTGGCTGGAGCAGTCACAGGCGCCGGAAAGCGAAAAACGGGTCATGCAGGGGCGGCTGGAAAACATGATTGCTCTGAGTGAAACCACAGGCTGTCGCACGGAAGCCATCCTGGAATGTTTCGGTGAAAAACTGCCGGAAAAATGCGGCCATTGCGACAATTGCCGCCACCCGGTGCTGACATTTGACGGACGCGTGGCCGCCCAGAAAGTCCTTTCAGCCGTATACCGGACAGGTGAACGCTTCGGCGCTGTGGTCGTCACCAATGTCCTGCGCGGCAAAAAGAATGAAATGATAGAGCGCCATGCCCTCGATAAACTGTCTGTTTTCGGAATTGGCGCCGATCACGGAGAAAACTGGTGGCGCACGGTCATCCGCCAGCTGATCGCACGCGGGGCCCTGAAAATGCATGGTGATTATGGCGCCCTGGGCCTTGACCGGACAACAGCACGCCCCTTGCTGCAGGGACAGATGCCTTTGCCTCTGCGGGAAGACGTGCATTCGGCTCTTCGTTCAAAAGGTTTCCGGGCAAAAGAAGGCGTGTCCCGGGAAGGAGAGGGGATAATCCTTTCGGCTGCAGAAGAGGAACGGTTCCAGCGCCTGAAACAGTGGCGATTGGCAGAAGCGCGGGAGCAGGAAATTCCGCCCTATGTCATCTTTCATGATGCTGTTCTGAAAGATGTTGCCCGCCTTGTACCGACGGACCTGCAAGCCTTGGGCTCAATCAAGGGGGTCGGGAGCAGCAAGCTCGAACGTTATGGAAAAGCTGTTCTGACCGTCCTGACTGAAGCTTCAGCGGCGCGTCCCCAAAGCTGAGCACGCCGCCAGCGCTCTGACTGACGTTCTCCCAGACGACCGGAAAATATTATTGCGTTTTGGAACTGGCAGGAGCCGGGGCAGAGGAAGCTTCTGCTGCAAGCCTGAAACTGGCTGTGACATCCGGCCGGCCCCGGAAATGAAAGATGAAAGGCACTTCAGCACCGCTCCTGAGATCTTTGCGGTAGCCGTAGCAGAGCAGGTGATAGCCTTCATGAGGGAAAACCAGCGTCGCCTGATGGGGAATGGCGAGATGATGGAAGATGTCCAGGCTGGGGTCCCCCGTCTCCTGGGCTTCCTGATTGCTGTGATTGACCGTGACCTGCTGGCAGAAAGGTGAGGTGATCCCTTCAAGCAGCTGATCTGTCATGCCGTTGTTCTGAAGAACGAAAAAACCCGCCAGCCTGTCACCCGGAGTCCCGGCCGGATGCGGATAACGCGGCGGCTGCAGAACGCCGTCGCGGATCACGATCTCCGGTGCTGCCGCCGCCTGAGCAGGGCTGCTGCCCGTCCCGATCAAGGCCAGCCCGATCCCAAGGCTCCCAAAAAAGACCTGGCTGAAAAGACGTGTGGAAGAGGACATATTCGCTCCTGAGGAGAGACGCTGTCTGGCAAGGCTGGCAAAAACAGCCATTCGAGCGCCTGGGGGACATTCCGCAAACGGGATTTTTTCGATAGACTTGCCGCC
This sequence comes from Oecophyllibacter saccharovorans, assembly GCF_006542375.1. Taxonomy (GTDB): domain Bacteria; phylum Pseudomonadota; class Alphaproteobacteria; order Acetobacterales; family Acetobacteraceae; genus Oecophyllibacter; species Oecophyllibacter saccharovorans. The sequence continues at coordinate 1,920,644 of NZ_CP038143.1, forward strand.
TGGAGCGGTCAAGCCGTGACACCTGGGCGGCCCTCTCTTCTCATCTTTCTTGCAGGATGTCCGGAACAGCATAATGCATTGTCCTTTTTGCGGTCATCACGAAACGCAGGTCAAAGATAGCCGTTCCAGCGAAGATGGCGCGGCGATCAGAAGGCGGCGTGGCTGCTGTGGGTGCGGTCAGCGGTTCACGACTGTGGAACGCATTCAGCTGCGTGAGCTGACAGTCATCAAGAACGATGGGCGGAAGATTCCCTTTGACCGCGAGAAACTGGTTCAGTCCCTCCGGACGGCGCTCAGAAAAAGACCGGTTGACGAAGTCAGGCAGGAACTCCTGGTAAACGGGCTGGTCCGCCAGCTTGAAGCCTCGGGCGAGCAGGAAATTTCGTCGCAGCGCATCGGAGAATTGGCTATGGATGCATTGCGCGAAGTAGACGGTGTGGCTTATGTCCGGTTCGCGAGCGTTTACCGGGATTTCAGAGAGGTGGAAGCCTTCTCGAAGATTCTCTCTGACATGAATTGTCCACCTTCTTCCGAACTCGGGAAAGACGGACCTTAGGAGCTATTTTATGACATCGTCCACGATCCCGTCTTCTCCAAAAGAAACTTCAGCGCCTGGAAAGACCCCCAAGGATATGCCCGGAAATGAAAAGAAGGATCCCGGCGCGCGCAGCCGTACCATTGCCCGTGTGGCAGCAGTACAGGCACTCTTTCAGTGTGAGCAAAGCGGGCAGAATGCTGAAACGGTGCTGAGGGAATTCACCCACCATCGCCGCATTGCTCCCAACTCGCACTTTGATGAAGGGGATATCCCGCAGGCAGATCTGAAGCTGCTGGAAGAAGTGGTACATGTCGCAACGCGGGAACAGGAGGAGAATGACCGCCTGCTCTCCAGCCTTCTGCCCGAAGCCTGGCCACTGGAACGCCTTGACCCGGTGCTGCGCGCTCTGCTTCGGGCAGCCATTGCCGAATTGAGAAGCGGACGGCCACCGCAAGTTGTCATCAACGAATACATGGACGTCGCTCACGGCTTCTTCAGTGGGGAAGAACCCAAAATGGTCAATGGCATTCTTGATGCTGCCCGCAGGAAGCTTGCCGCTTCCTGAAAATCCCTGGGACTGCTGCGCGCAAAACCCATAGGAAGAGGGGCTAGAAGATCATGGGAGAATTCGATTTTATCGGTCGCCATTTCCGCCCCCTTTCGGGTGAAGGGGCTTATGATCTTCGCAATGACGGCGCCATCCTACGCCCGGCAAGCGGACATGAACTGGTCGTCTCAAGCGACACAATGGTGGAAAACCGACATTTTCTTCCCGGTGATCCCCCTGAAACGGTCGGGCAGAAACTGCTGCGCTGCAATCTTTCAGACCTCGCGGCCATGGGGGCAAAGCCGGTCGGCTATACGCTGAATGTCACGCTGGACCCGCAAGGCCCATACGGGGAGAAATGGTTCTCGGAATTCGCACGGGGCCTGCAGAAGGACCAGTCCCTGTATGGGCTGAGTCTGCTGGGCGGCGATACGACCAGCACCACAGGTCCCCTGGTGCTCAGCATGACGGTTTTCGGAGAAGTGCCGGTCGGTCAGGCTCTGCGCCGTGACAGGGCTCAGCCTGGGGATGAGGTGTGGGTTACAGGGCAGCTGGGCAATGGGGCTCTTGGCCTGCAGGTTCGCACGGGAAAGCTGAATGACCCAAGCGGGGAGCTGGTACGCGCCTATCAGCTGCCGACCCCACGACTGGGCTTGGATCTGTTCGGGATCGTCACCACGGCCATGGATATTTCTGATGGTGTTATTCAGGATGCCGGCCATATTGCTGAAGAATCAGGCGTCAAACTCGTTCTGGATGAGCGACGTTTCCCCTACAGCCCGGCTGGGCAGGCGGCAGGGGAAGCCTGGCATGAGACGCGTCTGCTGGGGGGAGATGATTACGAGCTTCTCATGACCGTTCCGCCCCACCGGATTTCTGCACTGAAAAAAATCTGTGCTGCTCAGGGAATTCCCGTCACTTCCATTGGAAAAGTAGAGCAGGGCACAGGGGTTGATGTGCTGGGCACAGACGGCTTTCCCCTGAAACTGACACGCACAGGTTGGCAGCATTTTTAAGTCTTTGACTGCCTGATTGTAATAAATCAGGTCATCTCAACAGGTAATTCTTATCCCCGTCAGCGTTTGGACAGAAATACTTAAATATGTTGACTTAAGCCTCGGGGGAAGGGGACAGTGTCTTTTCATAGAGGCGATGACGCTTGTGGGGATGAGGCACAAGCGATTCAGCCAGATTACGCATAGCTGTATCGGTTTCAAGGATCCAGCCCAGCTCCACCCATTTATATGGGAGCGACTGCCCGCGACGCATGAGTTCAGTTATCGCCAGAGAAGGAAGAAGGGCACCGAGCAACGTTCCCCGCAACTTGCTGGTCACCCCAAGAAGGATGACCCTGGCTGATTTGAAGCGGTGAAAAGCGAGACGCCAGGCAAAACGTGCCCAGCCCAAGGGGGTGGGGGTTCCGCCCAGATCACCGGTGATGTCGTAAAGATTAGGCAGTACCATCGCCATAGCGACCGGCTCCCCGTTCTGGTCAATCTGAACGTAATGCTCCGGTCGCAGAAGCGGCTTGATGTCCTTGATCATGGCGGCCATTTCGTAGTCCTGCATAGGAACGAAATTGAACTTGTGTGCCCAGGCATCATTGTAAAGACGGCGCAGAGTTTCACCCTGGGTCACGATTTCCTTTTTGGAGAGTGACCGGGTGGTGATATCCTTGAGTTTCCCAGCCCCCAGCTTCAGGCCCTCTGGCACTTTGAAGCGCTCCCGTGTTTCAGGGGTCAGTTCCAGTCGGTAACTCAACAGATTTGCGACGGTTTCATAACCGCAGCGCTGAATGAAGCCGTCCAGTTCAGGCGGATGCCAGGGCATGGCAATCATGGGGGCAGAAAGCTGTCCTTCGACCATCGTTCCGCTTTCCCCGTTTCCGCTCAAGGTGACAGGGCCGCGGATACGGGTGACCTGGCGGGCCTTGAGCCATTCTTCAGCCGTCTGAAGCAGGGCCGCTACAATTTCCGGCTGGGGCAGGGCGTCCAGTGCGCCGAACTGTCCGATACGCTCCTGCCAGTGCTCAACAGCACGATGGTCGAGGATGGCTGCGATGCGGCCGACCGGCCTGTTACCCTGCCAGGCAAGGAAATACTGAATTTCAGCATGGCGGTAAACGGAGGCTTTTTTCGGATCAAGAAGCGTTCGCTGCTCCAGATCGAAGGGCGCAACATAACCCGGCAGCCCGGCATAGAGATGGCGGGGCAGGGTAATGAAGCGTTGCAGATCCCGCTGACTGGTGACAGGGCGAACCTCAATTGGGGGGGCGGGGGCAAAAGACGCTTCACATTGCATGAAGCTGCCTATACGCATTATTGAACCAACAGGCTAGAGGAAACATGGTGTTTCAGCTTCTGGAACGCGCCCTCAGCCAAGAGCCAGCTTCATGCGCGCATCAGGTACGGGAAAAGGACAGGATAATGTCGGAAAAAAAGCTGCCAGAGCGTAATGTTCGGCACCACATTCTCATCACGGGCGCCTCAAGCGGGATCGGTGCGGCATTGGCGGAATATTATGCCCGTCCCGGGGTGACACTTTCTCTCTGGGGGCGCAATCCGGAAAGACTTGCAAAGGTAGCCACCCTGGTTGAAGGCAAAGGTGCCACCGCGCAGGTCCTCAGTCTGGATCTGACGGATGCCCAGGCCGCTCTGGCCGCCTTCATAAAAGCCGATGATGCCTTGCCGGTAGACATTCTCATCAATTCAGCCGGTCTCTCTGATGTCACCAAACCGGGTGAGGTGAGTGAAACGGCAGAAGTGGCTCTGGCCATGTCAATGGTCAACTTCTCCACCCCCACCACGCTGGGCTGTGAAGCCGCAAAGCGCATGAGTGCCCGCCGCTCAGGCCGCATCGCCTTTCTGGGGTCAGTGGCTTCATTCCACGATCTGCCTCTCGCCCCTGTCTATAGCGGGAGCAAGGCCGGTATCGGTCGCTTCAGCACGGCTCTTCGTGCGGCCCTGACCCCTTATGGTGTCCTGGTCACCCTGATTGCGCCTGGCTTCATCAATACTCCGATGAGCCAGAAGCTGGACGGTAATCAGCCATTTCTGGTCCCGGTCGACAAAGCGGCCCGCAAGATCGCCCGTGCTATCAACAAGGGGCAGGCTGTTCTGGTATTTCCCTGGATTTTTCAGGCCACCCGTCTTCTCGAAGCCGTTCTGCCCATGCCGCTGGCCCACCGAATCCTCAGAAAACTGCAAATCATGGAGAATGCCCCATCCAAATAAGTGGCGCTACGCTTACTGATCATACCTCCCGGCAGCCTGGCGGGGTTGCGGCTTCCTGACCCGCATGCTTGTTCAGAAAGCATCTGGCGCCGGCCGCTCAGCCCCGGCGCATCGCTGAAGGAAGTGGATCATGAAAGAAATCGTCGCAGCCGATATCGGTGGCACGCATGCGCGTTTTGCCATTGCCAAGATTGATAATGGTCGTGTGGTCGAGCTGGGGCCTGATGTCACACTGAAATGTGCGGATTACGCCTCTCTCGGACTGGCCTGGGAAGCCTTCGGTCGCGAAATCGGCCAGCCCATTCCGAATGAGGCGGGACTTGCAGTGGCCTGTCCCATCAAGGGCGACAGCCTCAAGATGACCAACAATCCCTGGGTCATTCAGCCTTCACAGCTCAAGGAACGGCTCAAGCTTGATGACTTCGTGCTGGTCAATGATTTCGGTGCCGTTGGCCATGCGGTGGCGCAGATGGGACCGGAATATATGCAGCATCTCTGTGGCCCGGAAGTCGCGCTGCCCGAGCAGGGAACGACCACCATCCTGGGTCCGGGCACCGGTCTCGGCGTAGCGGCTGTCATGCGGCGCGGAAATCATTACCATGTGATGGAAACCGAAGGCGGTCATGTCGATTTCTCTCCGCTTGATGCCGTTGAAGACCGTATTCTTCGCGTTCTGCGTGACCGTTTCCGCCGGGTATCAGTGGAAAGAATCGTCTCGGGGCCGGGTCTGACCAATCTGTATGAAGTGATTGCCGAACTTCAGGATCTTCCGGTGACACTGCGTAACAACCGCGCCCTCTGGACCACGGCTCTGGAAGGCACGGACACGCTTGCCTCGGCCGCTCTGGAACGTTTCTGCCTCAGTCTGGGGGCAGTGGCTGGTGATCTGGCTCTTGCTCAAGGTGCAAACAGCGTGGTGATCGGGGGGGGGCTGGGTCTGAGACTGGCGAATATTCTGCCACGCTCCGGTTTCTCGGAACGCTTTGTCGCCAAAGGGCGCTTCGAATCCATGATGAACGCTATGCCCGTGAAGATCATCACCTATCCCCAGCCGGGCCTTTACGGGGCTGCCGCTGCCTATGCCTCAAAGGAAGCAGGCCTGAGTTCCTGAGCACGCGAGGTTCTTAGAACCCAGCTAGATAGACTGAACCTCTTTTGCCGGAAAAAGCAAAAGAGGCTCTATAGACCTTTATTTAAAGAACTCTACCCGCTTTTCAGTTAAAACAACCTTGGGACGTACCCGCAGAGGTCTGGTTTAAATACTCTAAAAGCTAAGCTTTATTTCAGGAAAATTCAGAAAGCCCTGGAAGTTCGGATGGGAATCGAACCCATATACGCGGATTTGCAGTCCGCTGCATCACCATTCTGCCACCGAACCTCAAGAGGAGCGGGCATATTATGGCTTCAGGGCTCTTGGGTCAAGGATGAAATAAAAATGGCCTGTGTGCTGACAGTTTCAGAAAAAAGCCCTGCTCACCCAGGCCAGAAGTGAAGAAAGAATTACGGTTTCTGAAAACACCTTGGTCTCTACAGGTGAAAAAGAGTATGTTGTTCCGATCTGGCTCATGATGGGGCCTCAAAGCCATCAATAATCGGCAGTAATCAGGTATGACGGATAACGTGCTTTCAGCAGCCAGGAAAACTTCTTTTCCACGCCAGGTAGCGTCTCTGCAGGTCCAGGCAGGCATCAGCCTGCTGGCACTTATTGCAGCAGCCCCTGCTTTTGCGCAGAAATATGATGGCAGCGGCGCGCCTGTGCTGGTCCCTCATACGCTGCAGCAGGCACTGGGTCGCGCTTATCTGACCAACCCCCAGCTCCGGGAAGAACGCGCTAATCTGCGCGCCATTGACGAAAAGATGCCGACAGCCCAGAGCGGTTGGCATCCGACGATCAGCGGAACGGCAGGGCTGACCTATTATCAGGGCTACAGCAATTACCTGCAGAAAACCTCCATGGGCTCCATGCCTTCAGGGGAGAAATATCACACCCCTGGTTATACAGGTGGCGTGACGGTAACCGAGCCGATCTATCAGGGTGGGAAAACGGTCGCTTCCATCCGTATGGCGCGCAACCAGATCATGGCCGCGCGGGCCAAGCTACTCGCCACTGAGCAACAGGTTCTATTGAAAGCTGTGCAGGCTTATGTCGGGGTTGTGGAAGACGAACAGCTTCTGCAGATCAGCCTCAATAACGAGCGGGTACTTCGCCAGCAGCTTGATGCCACAAACCGCCGCTTCCAGCTGGGAGAGTTGAGCCGCACGGATGTGGCGCAGGCGCAGGGCGCCCTTGCCACCGCCACCTCTTCCCGGCAACAGGCTGAAGGAACGCTGCAGATCCAGAAAGCGACTTATCTCCAGGTGATCGGAGTGGGCGCACCTCCCAATCTTGTCCCTCCACAGCCTCTGAAACCCTTCGTTCATTCCCAGCAGCAAGCCATTTCGATTGCCGTGCACAACAACCCGAACGTGGTTGCCGCTCTCTTCACGGAAGGGGGACAGAAAGACAATGTGAATGTGCAGATTGCAGGACTGATGCCGAAAGTCTCGGCTGAGCTGGCCTATATGCACATGAAAAATCAGGGATACGGAAATTCCATTCAGGACAACAAATACGCCGAGCTGTCCTTCCAGGTGCCTGTCTATCAAGGTGGCGGCCAATATGCCGCTGTCCGCCAGGCTCGGCAGACTGCCCTGAGTGCCTATCAGGAAGTGAATGTGCAGCGTCGGACCGCTCTCCAGCTGGCAGCAGCCAGCTGGCAGCAGATGGAAGCAGCCCAGAGAAGCATGAAGAGCAACCGCCTTGCCGTAGCGGCCAATATTGCCGCTCTGGCCGGTGTGGAACGTCAGGCCCTGACAGGCACGAGCAGCACTCTCGAAGTCCTGCAGCAGCAGCAGACCCTGCTGCAGTCGCAGCAGGCCCTTGTCCAGACAGTCGCAACCCTCGTGACGAGCACCTATCAGGTAGCCTCAGCCATCGGCCGGCTGACAGCTGTCGACCTCAAACTGCCTGTACCGCTTTACGATGACCGGGCCTATTACAACGCTGTCAAGGATCGTTGGGTAGGGATCGGCGATTATGCCGTTAACCAGCCCGGGCGCTGAGCCTGTCTTGACCATTTCCACACGATAGAACCCGGTGGGCGGCAGTAACCGTCTGAATTACTCCTGGAAAATTTCTAAAGCTTATGACCGACGAAGCCCTGACCGCTGCGCCTCTCGAAAAGACTTTTCAGCCGGAAAACTATGAAAAGACGCTTTACGAGCGTTGGGAGGAATCAGGGGTCTTCCGGGCTGACCCAGCCCGTCCGGGCCCGGCCTTTTCGATCATGTTTCCGCCGCCCAACGTGACCGGAACCCTGCATCTGGGGCATGCGCTGACCTTTACCTTGCAGGATATCCTCATCCGCTGGCGTCGTGAGAAAGGCGATAATGTTCTTTGGCAACCCGGGACAGACCACGCCGGTATCGCCACCCAGATGGTGGTTGAACGCATGCTGGACAGGGAAGGGATCAAACGCCAGGAGATTGGCCGTTCCGCCTTTCTGGAGCATGTCTGGAAGTGGAAACACAACTACGGTGGCACCATCATTGAACAGCTCAAGCGCCTGGGGGCAGCAGCTGACTGGTCGCGCGAACGTTTCACAATGGATGAAGGACTGTCAAAAGCTGTTCGGAAGGTTTTTGTCCAGCTTTACCGTGAAGGGCTGATCTATCGCGACAAACGCCTGGTAAACTGGGATCCGGCTTTCAGATCCGCCATTTCGGATCTTGAAGTCGAAAATCGTGAAACCAAGGGAGCGATGTGGCATATCCGCTACCCGCTCGCTGATGGTGGCGGTGCCATCACGATCGCCACCACGCGCCCCGAAACCCTTCTTGGGGACGTGGCGGTCGCAGTCAATCCTGAGGATGAACGGTATAAGGCACTTATCGGCCGGAAAATCCGTCTTCCCCTGGTCGGACGCCTGATCCCGATCATCGCTGATGAACATTCCGATCCGCAGAAAGGCACCGGGGCTGTCAAGATAACGCCGGCCCATGATTTCAATGATTTTGAAGTTGGCAAGCGCCATCAGCTGCCAGCCCCGACGATCCTGGATGAAGAAGCACAGATCTGGCTGGATGAGATCGAAAATGACCTCGCGGCTTCTTCCCAAACTGCTGATACCGCTTTCGTGCGCGCCCTTGCAGGCCAACCGCGTGATGAGGCGCGGAAGCTGATCGTGGCTGAGCTGGAACGCCAGGATCTGCTCGAGAAAGTGGAGCCTCATGTTCTGCAGGTGCCGATCGCTGAACGCGGCGGAGCTGTTGTTGAACCACGCCTGACCCTGCAATGGTACTGTGATGCCCAGAAACTGGCCGGCCCAGCAGTCGAAGCGGTCCGCAATGGCAAGATCGTCTTTGAGCCGCGTCAGTGGGAAAACACCTTTTACGCCTGGATGCGTGATCTGCAGCCCTGGTGCATCAGTCGCCAGCTTTGGTGGGGCCACCAGATTCCGGCCTGGTATGGCTCGGACGGCCGAACCTATGTGGCAGAAACGGTCCAAGAAGCTCAGAAGCAGGCAGGCCCTGAAGTAACTCTGACGCAGGAAGAAGACGTCCTGGATACCTGGTTCAGCTCCGGTCTGTGGCCATTCAGCACTTTAGGCTGGCCGAAAGAAACGCCTGAGCTGGAACGTTACTATCCAACCAGCGTTCTGGTGACAGGTTTTGACATCATCTTCTTCTGGGTATCCCGCATGATGATGCTGGGAACGCATTTCATGAAGGACGTGCCCTTCAGGAAAGTTCTCATTCATGGCCTGGTGCGTGATGAAAAAGGGCAGAAAATGTCCAAATCCCGTGGCAACGGGATTGATCCTCTGGACCTGATCGCCCAATACGGCGCTGATGCGACGCGTCTGGCCATTTGCGCCGGCACCGGTATCGGTCGCGATATCAAATTGGGTCCCACAAGAGTTGAAGAACATCGTGCTTTCATCACCAAGCTGTGGAATGCGGCGCGTTTCCTGCAGATGAACGGCATGGAGCCTGTCGCCGAACTGGAGGGCCTGCAGGTCTCTCATACTTTGAGTCGCTGGATTCTGGCTGAAGCCAGCCAAGCCCTTCACGACATGGACCAGGCCTTGCAGGCTTCGCGCTTTGATGACTATGCGCGCGTTTGTTATCAGTTTGTCTGGAACATCTTTTGTGACTGGTTTCTGGAACTCGCCAAGCCCGTTTTCAACAGTGACAATCCCGACGCCCCTGAACTCAGAAAAGTTGCAGGCTATGTGCTGGGCGCCATTCTGCGCGGTATGCAGCCCGTCATTCCCTTTGTGACAGCCGCCTTATGGGAGAAACTGGGTTATAAGGGGGATTTCGAGACAGTCAGATGGCCCGAAAGCCAGAAGCCAGTCGGCGCCGAAGAGGCACAGGAGGAAATCGACTGGTTGAGAAAACTCATCAGCGAAGTGCGCACTGTCCGGTCGGAAATGAATATTCCTCCCTCGCGCAAAGCGCCACTTCTCTTCCAGGACGCTTCAGCCCAGACCCTGAAACGGCTTTCCAACTGGCAGGAAGCGATCGACCGTATGGGACGCGCCTCTGAAGTAAGTGCGCTTCAGGGGCCCGCGCCAAAAGCCGCAGCGCAGATCATTCTGGATGAAGCCACAGTTTTCATACCTCTGGAAGGTCTGATCGATCTGCAGGCCGAGCAGGCGCGGCTGGAGAAAGAGATTGCCAGACTGGAGGAAGAAATAGCCAAGGTGGCACGCAAGCTGGAAAACAAAAACTTCGTTGAACGGGCTAAACCTGAAATCGTGCAGGAAAACCGAGACCGTCTGACACAGTTTGAGAGCGATCTTGCCCGGCAGAAGGCAGCTCTGGCTCGTTTGGGTGGAAATCAGGGTAACGCCTGATAACTATTTCCCACGCTAACAGGCGGTATGGTTTGTCATACTGCTTTCATTCTTGTGCCGCGCTCAGGCGGATCCAGTTAAACAAGAAATATATCCACAACCTCAGGCAGGAGCGTATTTTATGACCAACACTTCTTCCATTCTGTTAGGGGGTGGATGTTTCTGGTGCATTGAAGCCATTCTGAAAGATCTCAAAGGGGTGTTGAAAGTCACGCCTGGCTATGCAGGCGGCTCAACGGAACGGCCGACCTATGAACAGGTATGCACCGACCAGACCGGTCATGCTGAAGTCGTGGAAGTGGTCTTTGACGAAACCCAGCTGCCTCTCAAGGACCTGCTGCGCATCTTCTTCACCACTCACGATCCTACCCAGCTGAACAGACAGGGAGGCGATATCGGGCGTCAGTATCGTTCAGTTGTTTTCGGCGATGAGGACCAGCGTCACCAGACCCGTGAAGTCATGAAAGAAATCGAAAATAAGAAAATCTGGCCGGCCTCTCTGGTGACAGAAGTGGAAGGGGAGACTGCCTTCTGGCCTGCGGAAGAGAAACATAAGGATTACTTCACCCGCAATCCGGACACGGCCTATTGTGCCGCAGTCGTCGCGCCAAAAGTTGCCAAAGCCCGCAGCCTCTATCGCGAGCGCCTGAAGAAACCAACTTCCGCGTCGGCGGGCTGAATTGGTTACCTGTCTGAGCGGCCTACTCAAGCTCCAACTGGACGCTTCTTTCAGGTTTCCGAATTCAGAAAGAACCGATCGCTTTTTTCATCATAGCTGAAAAGCCCGGTATAGCGCCCCCAGGTGATGGCGGTGTTGAGGGTCTGGCAAGCGTTTTCCTGAGACATGACAGTTGCCAGCTGTTGTCTGAACCGCTCGGCTTCAACACCCTGAACAGGTTTTTCATCCAGTGCGTGACGGATGCCTCTCAGCAGAGGCACTGTCTGAAGCAGGGCACCCCGCATGATATCCCGTCTGGCATCTGCATCTTCACGCACGAAATTCTGTCCGACTGTCGTCAGCAGGAGATCCCCATCCTCCAGCTCCGCAAGCCCCAGAAGCTGGAGGACTTCGCCGGAGGATAGAAGGTCATCCAGGGTCATCTGAAGCCGCGCCGCCAGTTCCGGCAGATCCACGCGGTTGGAAAAGAAGTCGTTACCTACCGTTTCCAGTAGGCCGACCAGACGCTCGATGGAAATATCCGGTAGGACAGGCGTATCCTTGACATCAGGATTACCTTCAGCCTCTGCAGGCCCCAGCATCGCTTCCGAGACAACAGGGGTCCGTTGGGTCATCAGGCCGTAGATCTGGTCCACAAAGCGCCTGAAAGCAGGTTCTTCCCGGTTACGCGGATGCGCAAAGGGCACAGGAATTTCATGGGTAATACGCCCGGGACTGCCGCTAAAAAGCAGGATCCGGTCACACATCAACACGGCTTCTTCTATGGCATGGGTTGCCAGTACAATGGCCTGCAGCTTCCCAAGGCGTTTCTCGTTCCAGAGTTCAATCAGATCAGTGCGCAGATTTTCCGCACTTACGAGCTCAAGATCTAGAAAAGGCTCATCCAGCAGCAGCAATTCCGGCTGCTGCACCAGTGCACGGGCCAGAATGGCTCTTTCCTGCAGCGCAGGCGATAACTCGCGTGGATAGGCGCTTTCATAGCCATCCAGGTCCATGGTGGCGATACAGTCTGTGACGAGCGTCTTTTTATCCACACGTTTCAAGGGGATGGTGCAGGCACCCATGCCTACATTCCGGGCTGTCGTCATCCAGGGGAACAGCACGTCTCTCTGGCGAACAAGAGCAGTCTTGCGGAAATCATCTGCAGTAGCGCGATGGTTTTGCCAGATGATTTCCCCGCCGGCTGGTGGCACCAGGCCGCTCATAAGCTTCAGGACGCTTGATTTGCCGCTGCCGGAGCGTCCGACAAGCCCAAGCACTTCTCCGGACCTGACTTCGAGAGAAATTTTCTCCTCTGCGCCCCGCTGGGACCCCTCAGGCTGAACACAATTCTGCAATTGGAGAAGGGAAGTCATGAATCCAACCTGTATTTTCTGCCAAGCCAGGCGCTGGCAGGAAAGAGAAGAAAAGATCGGTAGCCGAAAATGAGCGCAGTCAGGCAAAGAAGGAAAATGCCGTGCGTAACAGGCTGCAGATCTCTGCCGAGCAGCCGGGGCACAAAAAAGAAGATCAATACCAGATAAGCTGCATTCCATCCGCCCCATGACAGGATCTGCTGTGCTCTCATGACAGAGGGCAACAAAAGGGGGAGACGGATGGCCAGCCAGTCCTGGAGCAGTGGAAGTTCTAGCTTCCGGGCTTGAGAGAAATACTCTCTGAGACGTGAATTCTGAGCGGCCTTGATAACCAAACCGCCCGTCTCTCCCTGAAGCGTCAGCCACAGCAGAAGGAGAGGGGACAGGAGGGATGGGTCAGCCGCCCGCAACAGAGGGTAGAAAAATATGAAGGGAAAGAGGGCCATGAACAGCAGAGCGTATCTGACTGCTCTGCACCACGCATTTTTCCACTGCAGCGCCCAGCTCCCGCAAAAAAGCCATTGCAGGCCTGTGCCCCAGAAGATCGGGAGAGTCAGCAGGCAGAACAGAAGACTAAGCTCCCCTACGCCTTCTGCCATGGCATGGCTTGCAGAAGCATAGCTGCAGAGCCCGATTACACCTCCGACCAAGCCCAGGAAGAGACACAGATTGAAGAAAAAGGAGTTTTCATCTGCCCCGGAAAGCCTGATCCGGTTTCTGAAAAAATACGGGTTGGCTGGCAAGCCGCTTTCATAGCTTTTCAACAGGTGATGCAAGGGGCGGATCAGGAGCTGGTGAAAGAGAATACCAAGGCTGCACGCCCCAAGAACGAGGCCCGTGAAGGCCCACATCTCGCCAGCGCCCAAGGTCTGCAGAACTTCTCCCCCCCATCCGGAGGCCTGTTGGGGTCTGTAAAGAAACAGCAGCATCTGACTACCGAACAGTCGCACCCAGAAATCCGGCATATCCTCAATGATTCCACGACCGACAGCCGGAAACACAAGAGGCAGGTGTAGATGGCGGAAAAGCTGCGTACGCGTCAGGCGCAGGCTTTGTGCAGTAAGGAAAAAAGCTTCCGGTAGTTCACGGCTGGCCTTGAGACCTTCTACAAGACTGCGTGCGCCCAGACTGCCCCCTGTCACCAGCGCAACAGTTGCCAGAGAGGGAAAGCCTGTTGTCAGAAGCAGCCCACACCCCGCCAGGGTCGGTATATCGGCCAGAATTTCCAGAAATCCCGTCAGTGGTCGGCGCCATGAAGGAGAGAGCAGGCCCAGAACGATAGAGCCGGGGATACAGAACGTCAGAAACGCCACGCCCAGGCTCAGAGATAACTCCAGCAGGGTTACTGTCAGACCACTGAGAAAATTGCCTGTTATAAGGGGCCCAACCGGCTGACCACCCAAAACAGGGGGAAAGACTGCTCCAAGACACAGGGCCAGAAGAAGCAGACTCGCACTCACCGTTACCGGCCCGTGAACAGCCTGAACCAGCATGTGAAAAAGACGCCGCCCGACACGCAAGCTGCTCTGCAGAATGGAAGGGGCTTTCATGGTGGCAGCTGCGCATTTTCCGGCAAGGCAGGCTTGGGAAAGTGCCTGGGGAATTGATCGGCCATCTTAAACGTTCCGCTACCTCCGGATCAGACACAGTCTGAGCAGACGGATAAAGCCGTGCTCAGCAGCCCGTACTGCCAAACCCGCCAGCCGAGCGTGCCGTTTCGGGTAGAGTCTGTCTCTCATCCCACTCAAACCGACTCACAGGTGCCAGAATAGCCTGCGCAATTCGCATGCCCCGCACAACCCTGAATTCCTCCTCACCACCATTCATAAGGATGATTTTGATCTCTCCGCGGTAATCCTCATCAATGGTGCCCGGCGTATTGGGGATGAAGAGACCATGGCGATAAGCCAGACCGGAGCGGGGACGGATCTGGAGCTCGTAACCCGGTGGCAAAGCCAGACATAATCCGGTTGGCACGAGAAGGCGCTTGCCCGGCGGAATAACAAGATCTTCGTCAATGGCAGCCACCAGATCCACACCTGCAGCGCCGAAAGTTGCATAGCTCGGCAGGGGCAGACCTTCAGCATGGGCCAAACGTCTGACGGCTACGCGGAGGAGGGAAGCAGTCATAAATCATCCACCGTCATTGCTGTGATTTTCCTGGAAACCATCCTGGATTTTCATGTCTTTGTAATGTCTGCCGGCATAACCGGAGGGCCTGCCAGAAAATTTCTGATACGCCCGGCCAGTTTCATGGCCAGATCACGCTTGCTCATTTCCGGCCAGAGTTCCTCCTGCTTGCCATCCAGAAAGAGAACCTGATTGGTCGTGCCTCCGAAAACACGCCCTTCTGAAACGTCATTCACCAGCAGCCAGTCACATCCCTTGCGCGCAAGCTTAAGACCTCCATGCAAGCGATGCTGATCCGTTTCTGCCGCAAAACCGACAACCAGGGCCGGGCGTTGAGGAGAATGGCTCAAGGTTGCCAGGATATCGGGATTTTCAACCAGTCTCAGGGCCGGAGGGGCAGACCCGTCCTTCTTGAGTTTGCCGGACGCAGTTGTTTCAGGGCGCCAGTCACTGACCGCAGCCACACAGATAGCGACATCGGCGGGCAGGGCAGATTCACAGGCCTGCAGCATCTCACGGGCTGTGCGCACGGCGATCCGTTCCACGCCTGGCGGGCAGGGGAGGGCAACCGGACCGCTGACAAGAGTGACGCGGGCACCGAGCCGGCTCAAGCTTTCGGCAATGGCGTAGCCCTGTCGACCTGAAGAATGATTGGAGAGGAAGCGGACCGGATCAATCGATTCAACGGTCGGCCCCGCAGTCACCAGAATATGCCGTCCCGTCAGCGGAAGCGTATCTTCAGTTGAAGCGGCCTTGCCAGGCGGCTGGGAAACTGAATCCTGAAAATGCTGTTGCAGGGCTGCAGCAAGTTTTTCTGGCGCCATCACGCGCCCTGTGCCGTTCTCTCCACAGGCCATCAACCCTTCTTCGGGCCCCAGGAATTTCACACCCCGCTGCTCCAAAATTGCCCGGTTGGCCTGGGTGGCAGGGTTTTCCCACATTTTCCCGTTCATGGCAGGTGCCAGCCAGACAGGGGCCGTAGTGGCCAGCAGCAGGGTCGAAGCCAGATCATCCGCCAGCCCGTGCGCCATTTTGGCCATGAGATTGGCGGTCGCCGGATAGACCAGCACCAGATCGGGCGCACGCGCCAGGGAAATATGACTGATCTCGCTTTCCTGACCCGCCTGAAACAGCGTCTGCCTGACCGGGCGACCACACAGGACTTCGAGTGCCAGAGGCGTGATGAAAGCTGTGGCGGCCTGCGTCATGACCGGCTGCACTTCAATGCCCTGCTGCCGCAGCAGTCGTACCAGTTCCAGCGCCCGGTAGGCAGCGATGCTGCCACTGACGATCAGCAGAAGACGAGGGGGGGCGGTTATCTGAGCAGAAGCACTCACACTTATCTCATCGGAAATCAAAGGCGCCAGCCGGAATGGATGGCGACAATACCTCCGGACAGATTGCGCCACTGCACGTTTTCCAATCCCGCCCGACGCATCATGTCAGCCAGTGTCTCCTGATCTGGAAACATGCGGATGCTTTCGGCAAGATACTGGTAGCTTTCCGCATCCCCGGCAATCATCTGCCCCATACGCGGCAACACTTTGAAAGACCACGCATCATAAAGCGGCGCCAGAGCCGGCACGGTAACCTGTGAAAACTCGAGGCAGAAAAACCGCCCGCCCGGCTTCAGGACGCGACGCACTTCCCGCAGGACAGCGTCCTTGTCAGTGCAGTTGCGCAGACCGAAGGCCATGGAGATCCGGTCCATGCTGGCGTCAGGAAAGGGAAGAGCTTCGGCATCAACCCCACAGACACTCAGCTGATCGATCAGCCCGTTGCCGAGCGCGCGTTCACGCCCGACCTCAAGCATGGCTGCATTGATATCTGAAAGAATGGCGGGACCCCCACCGCGTCTGAGCCAGCCGAAAGTGATGTCACCCGTTCCGCCTGCCAGATCGAGCAGTTTCAGTTCAGGTCGCGGCGCCAGCATGTTCAGAAAGACGTCCTTCCACATCCGGTGCACACCGAGAGACATGACATCGTTCATGATGTCATACTTGCCCGCCACGCTTTCAAACACGCCTCGCACCATGCCTTTTTTCTCGGCACGTGGTACGTTGCGGAAACCGAAATCGGCCGTCTCTGCTGCCCCGGCTTCCTTCTTCATGCGTTCATTTCTTCCAGAACGGTTTCGATCTTCGGAAGAGGGGCCCCGGTCAGCATCAAAAACGCTGTTTTTCATGGCATCAGTCATGGAAAGTTTCTAACGCATCAGAACGTTATAGGCCATACGCCATGCCAGAACTCCCGGAAGTTGAAGTGACGCGGCGCGATCTCCAAGCAGCCATGGAAAAGAGCCGCTTGATTGAGGTATTGCAGCGACGGGCGGACCTGCGGCGGCCCCTTCCACCCAGGCTTTCAGAACGCCTGCGGGGCCGCAACGTGCTGCGCGTGCGCCGGCGGGCAAAATACATTCTCTGCGATCTGGAAAAGGAGAACCCGCAAGGCCCCAGGGAGACCCTGCTACTTCATCTCGGCATGTCAGGCCGCATTCTCATTGACCGGATTGATGCGCTCGGGGAGGCATCCGGGGCCGCCCCTTCTCAGCCGGATCGTCCTCATGAACATCTCGTCTTCACGACTGAAACGGGTTTTCGGATCGGATTTGTGGATCCACGCCGTTTCGGCATGGTTGATCTCTATCCTACGGAGAATGAAGAGGCTCAGCCCTGTTTTGCCCGTAGCGGAATCGAGCCACTTGATTCCCGCCTTTTTACCCCCGAACGGCTCGAAAAGCTTTTCAGCAGTAAGCGCGCACCTATCAAGACTGCCTTGCTGGATCAGAGCCTCATCGCCGGTCTTGGCAATATTTATGTCTGTGAAGCTCTTTTCCAAGCCGGCATTCACCCAGCTGTGCCAGCGGGTCAGCTGGACAAGAGTGCCCTTCATAAACTCTGGCAAGTGATCCCCCGCATTCTACATGAAGCTGTGGCAGCCGGTGGATCGACTCTGCGTGACTACCGTCATGGCAATGGCGAGGAAGGCGGTTTTCAGAAGCTTCACCAGGTCTATGGGCGTGAAGGCGAGCCCTGCCTGAACTGTGGGAAAACGGCAGAAAAAGACTGCGGGACGATACAGCGGATTGTCCAGGGAGGACGCTCGACCTTCTTCTGTGCGGTCTGCCAACCGGAACATTCCACGCCCCACTCAGCCCCGCCTGCTGCCCACAGCTCTGGAATCTGAAGTCCTGAAAATGATATGGAAATTCTGAAACGCGAACAGCCCGCATGCGCTTTAAAAGGGCTGTTTCCAGGACTTGACGGGATGGAGAAGAAAGCGTAGAGGGCAGCAATATTTTTCAGCCTTCGGCTTCTCAAACTCTCTGGTTCTTCAAATCTAGGAAACCGCGTCTCATGGCCAATACACCTTCCGCCCGTAAACGCATTCGTCAGAATGAGCGTCGCCGTCTTCGCAACGCTTCCCGTCTGTCACGCATGCGCACCTTCATGAAGAAGGTCGAAGCGGCTATTCAGACCGGCAACAAGGATGAAGCCCTGACGGCCCTGCGTGCCGCTCAGCCTGAGATGCAGCGCGCAGCGAGCCGGGGCGTGGTGAAGAAAAATTTTGTCAGCCGTAAGCTTTCCCGTCTTTCAGCCCGCATCAAGGGCATTGCCGCTTAAGGCGAGCCCCTGATATCCTTAAGACACTTTTGAAATATTCTTGAACGCGCTTTTCCAGAGCGCGTTCTTTTTTTCCTGTATTCTGCTTAAGCCAAGCTCTTCCCTGCGAAGGTAGTCTCTATGGCGCCTGCTTGCCTGCGCGCCATCAAAGCCCTATCGTGAACCTCTTTTAAAAGACAGTAATTGATGCGCGATGCCCCCTGTCATGCCCGGCCCGGATTCTGCGGCCGGCAGGGTAGGAAGGCAAGTCTGCCCTAGGTATGGCGCGGCATGGGACGGAGAACGGAA